>NZ_JAMYQY010000070.1:0-536 GCF_040321125.1 Mesorhizobium sp. M0518 | reverse complement strand
GGGGTGTTTGGACCGGAGACATCGCGAACAGGTGTGCGAGGACATCGCGAACAGTTTGGCGTGCTTTGCGCCGGGAGGTTCGCGATGCCATTTGGGAACACCAGCGTGATGGATGGGAAGTTGGAGTTTGTGCGTCTTGCGGTGCAGGATGGCAGCAATGTCAGTGCGCTTTGTCGTCGTTTCGGGATTGGCCGAACCTGTGGTCACAAGTTGATCGCGCGGTATCGCGCCCATGGCGAGGCTGGGCTTGCGGAGCAATCGCGCCGTCCAGCGACGAGCCCGGCGCGCAGCCCGGATGCAGTCGAGGCGGCGGTTCTTGGCATGCGCCGGGCGCACCCGGCCTGGGGCGGACGCAAGATCTCCAAGGTCCTGCAGCGCGAGGGAACCGGTTCGCCTGCACCTTCCACGGTGACCGGGATCCTGCACCGCAATGGCGTCGAGCTGGGTTTGCTCGGGGGTGGAGCCAAGCCGTTCGGGCGCTTCGAGCATGCCGCCCCCAACGATCTGTGGCAGATGGACTTCAAGGGCCATGTCGC
>NZ_JAMYQY010000069.1:0-539 GCF_040321125.1 Mesorhizobium sp. M0518 | reverse complement strand
GGCGCCAGTGCTTGCGCGGCTCGCAGCCCGAGTCATTTGATATTGAACATCGCGATGCTTATAGGTAACGGGGCGGGATGCAATTTACTTTTTATCAAGGCGGATAACAATTACTCATGTCGAAGGATTGTCGACGGCTTCCGTTAAGCACACTACGCGCATTTGAAGCTGCCGCACGGCATTTGAGTTTTACCAAGGCTGACAAATGAGCTTTTGGTCACTCAAGCTGTAGTGAGCCGCCACGCTGGAGAAGCACCTCGACACCCAGCTTTTCAACCGCGGAAACCAGAAGGTGTAATTATCGCCGGCGAGGAGTTGTTTGAAGCTGCGACCCTTAGCCTGGCGCATATTGCAGCAGCTCTTGACAGTGTGCGGAAAGGGCAGAAGGCCCGACGGATGCCAACGTCGTTCACAACGCCTGACCTGCCACGGGCAATTCCTCCAACTGAGATTAGAGTCCGGCCTCGATTGAAGGACGGACTGATGAAGAGAAAGCGGTTTACGGAAGAGCACATCATTGCGGTTCTGCGTGAGCATAA
>NZ_JAMYQY010000068.1:0-615 GCF_040321125.1 Mesorhizobium sp. M0518 | reverse complement strand
TGCCGTATCTGCGGCGCTCGCGGGCGGGGCGAATATTGATGCTCGCTTCCGAGACTATTGTAAAGACCCCGGTACATTTCGCGCTGTCGGGTGTCGCACGAGCAGGGCTGGTGCCCTACTGCCACACGCTCGTACAAGAATTGTCGGGGGAGAGCATCACCGTAAACGTGCTCGCTCCTGGTGCACACAGCACCGCGATTCACGAAGCCAATCGCGTCGGCGACTACGCCGAAGGCATCCGTGCGCTCGAGGATAGGACCCCGGCCCGACGCCTTGGCGATCCCTCGGAATTCGCAGCAGTAGCTGCATTCTTGGCCAGCGCCCGCGCGGCCTATGTCAGCGGCGCGCTGATCGTCATCGATGGCGGGCTGAGTGCAACCGCCTGAACAATTCGTCGCAATAGGAGCCGTCGCATGAACGAAGCCAATGCAAGCACGGAAAACCAAGGCATTGTGGGCGATTTTGAGCTTGGCACGCTTCTTTTCGAGGCAGGTTGCGCCACGGTGAAGCTTGGAGAAGCCGCCAAAGCCACGGATGGTGGCCGAATTAACCGGCTTGAAGCTTCATTCAAGGAGACCTTGTCGTCAGCCTGCCGATGGCGGTTGTGGAGTTCGA
>NZ_JAMYQY010000067.1:0-657 GCF_040321125.1 Mesorhizobium sp. M0518 | reverse complement strand
AGGCGAGGGTTGGCCGCATCAGCCTCCAGCTTTCGGCGCAAGCGCATGATTAGGACATCGATACTTCGATCGTACACCTCTTCTCCACGCACACGGCTCGCGAGCAAAAGCCGTTCTCTGGATAGCACGTTGCGGGGGTTCTCCAGAAATGCGATCAAGAGATTGAACTCACATGCGGTAAGCTTGACCTCGCCACGCTCCGCACAGATCAGTCGCCGCTGCTTCACGCTGAGCTTCCAGGCCCCAAAGCGAAATGAGCGCTGCTCTCTGGTTCGCGGACTAGAAATGCGCTGGCGTAGCGCTACTCGAATGCGGGCCAAGAATTCGCGCATCCCGAAAGGCTTGGGAATGAAATCGGTTGCGCCGAGCTCCAGTGCAACCACTTTTTCCGCCTCATCAAGCCGGTCGCCGCTGATCACTATGATAGGAACATCCGATTTTGTCGCCAGATTGCGGACGATCGCAAGTCCATCCTCCCGGCCTAGGTTAAGGTCAACAACCACGAGATCGACTGGCTCACGTGAAAGAACATAGTCAAACTGCTTGCTATCGTGGACTGCGGTTACCTTCAGGGCATGCATCGTGAGATACTCGGCGATGAGGCGCCGCATTGCGGCATCATCGTCAATGACAAGAACATGTTTCAACGGCACACCT
>NZ_JAMYQY010000066.1:0-718 GCF_040321125.1 Mesorhizobium sp. M0518 | reverse complement strand
GGAGAAGCCGCCAAAGCCACGGATGGTGGCCGAATTAACCGGCTTGAAGCTTCATTCAAGGAGACCTTGTCGTCAGCCTGCCGATGGCGGTTGTGGAGTTCGAGATGAGCCAAGACTGGGACGACGGAGGAGCATCGCAATGTCTGGACAACTCGTAATTCAGGTGCAGAAGGATACCAGCAGCTCATCGGAATTGATGGCAAAGTAGTCTGCATTTCAGGCTCGAGCCACGGTCTAGGGAAGTCGCTCGCCACCTGCTTTGGACGGTTGGGTGCGAAGATAGCCCTTTCCTTGCACAATATTGAAGAGCTGATGCAAGCAGAGGCCGAACTTGCGGAAGGAATCAGCGTGACGGCTATCCGCGCTGATGTACGGTCGCATGACGATTGCAGGGCACTGATCAGTGGCACGGTGGACCAATTTGGGCAGATCGATGTGACGGTCTGCAACGCAGGTATCGACATCATTGAGCCAGCGCATTCATATGAAGAGCCGGAATGGGACGAAATTGTCGAACCATTCTGCGTTGCAACTACTATTGTGCCAAGTTTGCCGCCCAGGCAATGCTGGAACGGCCGGAGCATCATCATCATCACTACTAAAGGACAACTGCTATTGGACTAAGCCGCTCCGCGAATGCGGAGCGGCAAGGAGGGTGAGTGCCGACAGCGTGATCTGATCGCGTCGTCTGTCGCGCTGGTCATGTGTCCACAACAAG
>NZ_JAMYQY010000065.1:0-815 GCF_040321125.1 Mesorhizobium sp. M0518 | reverse complement strand
GCACGGGGTTGCCGGCCTCGCTCGCAAGCTCAGCCACTATGACGGCGAGTTCAAGCTGTCGGTTCTGCACCGGATGTGGGAGGATGGACTGTCCTGCCGACAGACGGCCGCGCTGTTCAATATCCGCAACGCCGGCTGCCTTCCGGACTGGGAGAGGCGCTATGAAGCCGGTGGGATAGAGGCGCTCGCGCCGCGCCGCAGAGGAAGGCCGCGATCGATGTCAGACCCGCCGTCGCCTGGCGAGCCGCCCGTGGCGCAGAGTGATGAGACCAAGAGCCGCGAAGAGCTGCTTGCGGAACTGAACCATCTGCGCATGGAGAACGCCTACCTAAAAAAACTGGAGGCCTTAACGCAGGGACACGCGCCCAAAAAGCGCAAGCTGTCCAAGCGTTAAGGCTGCTCTATCCGCTCGATGGTCTGCTCAAACTGGCAGGGCTTTCCCGCAGCACGTTCTACTATCGACAGAAGGCGTCCCGCGTCGACCGCCATGCTGGTCTCAAGGAGAAGATCAGAGCCGTCTTCGACAGCCACAAGGGCCGCTACGGTTATCGCCGGGTGGCTGCTGCACTGCGCCGGCTCGGTCATGTCGTCAATCACAAGGCGGTGCAGTGTCGGATGGTGGAGATGGGATTGAAGTCGCTGGTCAGGCCGAAGAAGTATCGCTCCTACAAAGGCGGCATCGGAAGGACGGCTCCCGATCTCATTCAACGCCAGTTCAACGCTGACAGCGCCAACCATAAATGGGTGACCGATGTGACGGAGTTCAACCTGGCGGGCGACAAGCTCTATCTCTCACCGGTCATGGACCTTTATAA
>NZ_JAMYQY010000064.1:0-929 GCF_040321125.1 Mesorhizobium sp. M0518 | reverse complement strand
GGTATAGCGGTCCTCAGTCGAGCAAACCGTGATGATCGCCTTGAGCGCAGGTGGACGTCGTGCAGCCACCTGCAGTGCACTGTAACCGCCCCAGGAAATCCCGAACATACCGACCTTGCCGGTGCACCAGCGTTGCCTGGCGAGCCATGCAATGATCTCGACGCCATCGTCCTGCTCCTGCTTGACATACTCGTCCTGCGGCAGGCCCTCCGAATCCCCCGATCCGCGAATGTCCGGTCGCACACAGGCATATCCATAGGAGGCCAAATAGCGGTACATCCCGCTAGTATTCTCACGCTTGCGGTAAGGGATGTATTCCATGAGCACGGGCACCGGATTGTCCTCGGCATCCTCCGGCAACCACATCCGTGCCGCAATCTTGGTGCCGTCGGACATCGGAATCCAGATGTTCTCGATTTCACGCACTTTGCGTGGACCTGTCCGCGCCATAACCTGAGGGATTTGGCCTGTCGTGGTGCTCATAAATGTCTCCGACAGTTGTTTTCTGGTATCAGACGAGGTCATGGAAATTCAGCCCAGATCGAGAGGCTGTTGCCTCCTATTATTCTAGGAACGCTAGGGACCCGGGAGCAACAAAACAACGGAATAAAAAGTTATGTACCGCGCGACTAAATGTTATCAGGCGGATGGATGGCCAACTGATATCTCGCTGGGTGCAACGGGTGTGGCCTTAATGGTTCTGCAGTCGGTGCTGGCGGGACCGGATTGAGATCTGCGACCTGGGTGATCAGCCAAATTGCGGAAGATCTGAACGTAGCTCGCTCAATGCGGTATCGGGAATTTAGATAGCTTTCACTCTGAGGCCTTATGCTCACGCAGAACCGCAATGATGTGCTCTTCCGTAAACCGCTTTCTCTTCATCAGTCCGTCCTTCAATCGAGGCCGGACTCTAATCTCAGTTGGAGGAA
>NZ_JAMYQY010000063.1:0-1051 GCF_040321125.1 Mesorhizobium sp. M0518 | reverse complement strand
CTAGAGCGATTCCTATTTTGAGAGAATCGTAGGATTCCCAAAGCCGGATGTTTGTGATTCAAGATGCTGGCTGGATTGGAGGCCAGCATCTGATGACGCGAGCGCTTTCAAATGATCTTCGTGAGCGTGCAGTAGCGGCGGTTGGCGACGGGGAGACCTGCCGTGCGGTTGCCTCGCGCTTTGGCGTTGCGGTTTCCTCTGTAGTGAAGTGGTCGCAGCGTTACCGTGCCACTGGCTCGGTGGCGCCGGGCAAGATGGGCGGACATCGCAAGCGCGTCCTTGAGCCGCATCGGGCCTTCATTATGGAGCGGCTTAATCAGACCTCTGAACTGACGCTGCGTCGGCTGAAGGACGAGCTGGATGCTCGCGGGGTCAAGGTCTCGCACAATACGGTGTGGCTGTTCCTGCGCCGCGAAGGCCTGAGCTTCAAAAAAAACTCTGTTCGCCCTTGAGCAGGCGCGTGCCGATATTGCCCGCAGGCGCCAGCGATGGCGCTCTTGGCAAAGCGGTCTCGATCCACAGTGCCTGGTCTTCATCGATGAGACCTGGATCAAGACCAACATGGCTCCACTGCGAGGTTGGGGGCCGAAAGGCAAACGGCTGCGCGGCTTGGCTCCACACGGCCACTGGCGCACGCTGACCTTCCTCGGTGCACTACGCTGGGACCGGCTCGCAGCACCTTGCGTCTTCGACGGACCGATCAACGGCCAATGCTTCCGTGCTTATGTCGAGCAGCAGCTCATCACCGTGCTGAAGCCCGGCGACATCGTGGTCATGGATAACCTGGGAAGCCATAAGTCGGCGGCCATCAGGCAGACGATCAAAGCTGCCGGCGCCAGGCTTTGGTATCTGCCGCCCTACTCGCCGGACCTCAATCCGATCGAGCAGGCCTTCGCCAAGATCAAACACTGGATGCGACAAGCTCAGAAACGCACCGTCGAGGACACGTGGCGCCACATCGGCCACCTCGTCGAAACCATCGAGGCAGCCGAATGCAAGAACTACTTCGAAAACGCAGGCTACGCTTCCGTCAAAATATGAAACGCTCTAG
>NZ_JAMYQY010000062.1:0-1079 GCF_040321125.1 Mesorhizobium sp. M0518 | reverse complement strand
GGCCAATGTGGGGTGCCTTGCGGCTCGGGTTTGAGGCCGGATTGGCTGGGGTTTGACGGGTTCGGCGGATTTCGGGCGCAATGCGACCCTGTATTAGGTCGCCAGCGTCACCCAGCGGCGCATGTTGAAGGCCATGGCGGCGATGAGGATCTGTCCTGCCGCCTTGGCCAAGCCGCGGTAGCGGATGGCGCAAAGCCGCATGCGGTTCTTCAAGGTGGCAAAGGTCGTCTCGACGGCGAAGCGTTGCCGCGCAATGAGCCGGTTGAAATGCTTCAGGCGCGCTGGCAGATGCGGATGATGCTTGTTGGCGCGCCGCATCAGTCTTGGCTTGATCCCGCGCTCCCTCAGCAATACCTGGCGCGCCTTGGTGTGATAGGCCGCATCCGCCAGCACTGCGCCTTCGTCGCCACAGATCAGATGATCTGCCTCGACCGTGTCGTTGACGTTGGCCGCTGTCGTTCTCACCCGGCGGATCAGGCCAGAGCCCTGGTCGACACCGACATGGGCCTTGTAGCCATAGGAGGAGCCAGGCTTGCCCTGCCGGCGTGTAAAGCCGGCATCGGGATCGCCAGCCTCGCCGGCCTCGTGCGCCGTTCCACTGGGTGGCCGTGCCGCCGCCGTCTCGATCACCGTGGCATCGAGCATCGTACCGCGCCGCAGGATCAGCCCGGCCTTGTCCAACTGACGGTCCAGTTCGCCAAACAGCTTCTCCAGAAGCCCCGCCTCGACGAGACGATTGCGAAAGCGGTTGAGCGTGGTGTGGTCGGGCACCGTCTCTTCGAGCGTCAGCCCAACGAAGCGGCGGAACGACAGCCGATCGGCGAGCGCCTCCTCCAGTTCGCTGTCCGACAGTCCATACAAGGACTGCAGCAGAAGCGCCTTGAACATCACCAACGAATTGTAGGCAGGCCGGCCTGGTCCGGCCGGCGAGCGCAGCCGTGCCAGGATCTTCTCGAAGCGATACCACTTCACCAGCAACGACAACCGGTCCAGGCGACCGCTCCGACCAAGACCCTGCGGCAGCAGAGCCTCCACAAAACTGAACTGACCGCTCGGCTTCGTCGTCATCGCAAGATCCC
>NZ_JAMYQY010000061.1:0-1179 GCF_040321125.1 Mesorhizobium sp. M0518 | reverse complement strand
TAATGCAGTTCACTTAAGTTGGGCTGGATGAGGATCTGGTAAGACCTATCGAACAGGATGGAGATTCGTTTCCATCCTGTTCGTGTTTTGAGATGCCAGGTCGCATAGGACATACAGCCGATTTATCGGCACTTTCGGGTGCAATTGATCCGGAATGGATCGCCTTGGCGCTTGCCAGCAGCGGCAAGGCGAGCATCCGCAAGCGCAAGCTCCCCGCCGAGCAAGTTGTCTGGCTGGTGATTGCGCTTTCCTTGTATCGTCATCAGTCCATGCCTGAGGTGGTGGCCCATCTGGATCTGGTGTTGCCCGATGAGGTGAACCCGGACATTGCCAAGAGCGCCTTGACGCAGGCCCGCCAGCGCTTAGGCCAGGCGCCGCTGGCGCAGTTGTTTGCGATGAGCGCGACGTGCTGGGACGAGCGACACCAAGTCGGGCGAGGCTGGCGGGGTCTTGCGCGCTATGCCGTGGATGGCAGCACATTGCGTGTCGCCGACAGCGTGGAGAACCGCGCGCATTTTGGAGCGCAAGCCTATGCATCCGGCGCTGTTGCAAGTTATCCGCAGCTACGGCTCTTGACCCTGACGGCGCTCGCCACGCACCTGGTGCGTGATGCGGTGTTTGGGATCTACGGCAAGAATGAGATGCTCTATGCCAAGAGCTTGCTCGACCAAGTGCCGGACCAATCCCTGACGGTCTTCGACAAGGGCTTTTTCAGCGCCAGCCTGCTGCTGCAGCTTCAATCGAAGGGCAAGCAACGTCATTGGCTCCTGCCGGCCAAAGGCAACAGTGCATGGCAGCGCCTGGACCAGAACGCCACCGACTATCGGGTGCGCATGAAAGTCTCGCCGCAAGCACGCGAGGCCGAGCCCGACTTGCCGACATTCTGGGAAGCTCGGGCGATCGAGACGGTCAACCGGCATGGGCAAAAGCGAATATTGCTCACCTCATTGACGGACAAGAAGGCCTATCCTGCCCAGGAGATCGTGCAGCAATACGAAGACCGCTGGCGGATCGAAACCAGCTATCGAGAGCTGAAGCAGGAGCTTCTTGGCAGCGAATTGACGCTGCGCAGCGGCACACCGCAGACCGTTTATCAGGAAGTTTGGGGAGCCTTGCTGGCTTACAATCTGGTGCGGTTGGAAATGGCCGAGGTTGCCTCTGAAGCCGAGGTCAAGCCAA
>NZ_JAMYQY010000060.1:0-1195 GCF_040321125.1 Mesorhizobium sp. M0518 | reverse complement strand
GTAAGCGCCAAGCTGACCCCATCTGGCGCGGCTTGAGGTGATGAGCGAGAGATAGTGGCACTGAAGCAAGGAGCCGAGGAGCTTGCAGTGTCAATTTCTATGTCTGCGCCTATGCCTGATGATAGGAGTTTCCATGTTCTTGAGGCGGTCCCGAACCGGCTGGAGGCAAGCCCGCAGCGTCCGCGGCGGCGCTGGTCGGCGGAAGCGAAGTCGCGGCTGATCGAGGCGACACTGAAGCCGGGCGCGAATGTATCGGCCATTGCCAGACAAGCGGGGATGGCGCCCGCCCAGCTGTTCGGCTGGCGGCGCAAGGCGATCAAGAACGGTGCGGTCACGCCGCAGCGAGATGCGGATCGGCTTGGCTTTGTCGAGGTCACCCAAGCGGCGTCTTCGACAGTGGAGATCTGTTTGGGCGATGTGGTCATTCGGGCCGGCGCCGACGTCGGCCAGGATCATTTGGCCAGGATTATCCGCGCGGTCCGCCAGGCATGATCCCGGCCGGCGTGAAGGTGTTGGTCGCCAGTCATCCCGTTGATTTTAGAAAAGGTCCCGACGGCCTTCTGGCCCTGGTGCGCGATGCCGGCTCGGATCCGTTCAACGGTGCGCTTTATGTCTTCCGCGCCAAAAGAGCGGACAGGATCAAGATCGTCTGGTGGGACGGCAGCGGCGTGTGTCTTTATGCCAAACGGTTGGACGACGCGAAGTTCTGCTGGCCGCGGATCGGCCACCACCGGGTCCAGCTCAATCATGCTCAGCTCATGGCTCTGGTCGACGGAATGGACTGGAAACGGGTTCGGACGGAGACCGTCAGGCGGCCGCAATCGGTTGGGTAAAACCCTGCGGCATGATGAATCAGGGGGCTGAAAAAGCGGGAAAATTGCCCGCGAATATGCTCTGATTTTGGCCATGTCGGCACCCGATCTCGCGCTCCCGGACGATGTTGACGCGCTCAAGGCGATGGTTGTTGCCATGGCCGAAAAGGCCGCCCTTCTGGAAGAGCGCAACCTCCATCTCGAGCTGGTCAACAAGAGCGCCGATGAGCGGATCGCACGACTGACGGCGATCGTGAAGATGCTGGAGCGGTCGCGCTTCGGCAGCCGCTCCGAAAGGTTGCGGACCGGTGCGCTGAGCGAAGAGCAGTACGCTCTCGTCTTCGACGAAATCGAAACTGGCGTGGCGGCCATCGAAGCGCAGA
>NZ_JAMYQY010000059.1:0-1315 GCF_040321125.1 Mesorhizobium sp. M0518 | reverse complement strand
CGCAGATGGAAAAGTCTGCGGGCGGGTCGAAAGCGAAGCGCGCCCCGCGCCCTCGCAAAGGCTTTGCGGCCCGGGTCGAGGTGGTTATTGAGCCCGAAACGCCTGCTGGCTGCGAAGCGCTGGAAAAGATCCTGATCGGCGAGGACGTCTCCGAACGGCTTGATGTCACTCCGGCGAAGTTCCGGGTGATCGTCACGCGTCGGCCCAAATATGCCTACAGGGGCTGGGACGGCGTCATCCAGGCAGCCGCTCCCGCCCGCATCATCGAAAGCGGCATTCCGACCGAAGCGCTGCTGGCGCAGATCGCGGTGTCGAAATACGCCGATGGCCTGCCGCTCTACCGCCAGGAAGCGATCTATGCCCGCGATCAGGTCGAGATCGACCGGTCACAGATGGCGCAATGGATGGGCAAGGTCGGCTTCGAGCTCGAGCCGCTCGCCGATTACGCACTGACTCGCATCAAGCAGGGTGAGCGGGTCTTTGCCGATGAGACCACGCTGCCAACGCTGGCGCCGGGATCGGGCAAGGCCAAGACGGCCTATTTGTGGACTTATGTCCGCGACGACCGGCCGTTCGGAGGCAGCGGACCGCCCATCGTCGCCTACCGCTTCGAGGACAGTCGCGCCGGCGAATGTGTCGCCCGCCATCTGGAAGGCTATTGCGGCATCCTGCAGGTTGATGGCTATGCAGCCTATAACCGGCTGGCCAAGCCCGATCGGGCCAACGACGTCATGACGCTGGCGGGATGTTGGAGCCACGTGCGGAGGAAGTTCTACGAACTGCATGTCGCAGGCTCGTCCGTCATCGCCACGCAGACGGTGGCGCAGATGGCTCCGCTGTGGGCGACTGAGGAAACCGTCCGCGGCAAGGATGCCGCAGCCCGGATGGAAGCCCGCCAGGACAAATCGGCATCGGTTGTCGCCGCGCTCTTTGCCCGGTGGGAAAAGGAACTGCCCAGGCTATCGGGCAAGTCGAAGCTTGCCGAGGCGATCCGCTACGCGCTCGGCCGGCGTGCCGTGCTCGAGCGCTTCCTTGCCGACGGCCGCATCGAGCTGGACTCCAACACGGTCGAACGTGCGATCAGGCCTCAAACAATTACGAGAAAGAACTCGTTGTTCGCCGGCAGTGACGGTGGTGGACGGACATGGGCAACAATAGCCACGCTTCTGGCCACCGCCAAAATGAACAATGTCGATCCGCATGCCTGGCTCACCCAAACCCTCGAGCGCATCGCCAATGGTTGGCCAAACAGCAACATCGAGGCGCTCATGCCTTGGAACTACCAGCGCTAAACGGCATCAGCTACGCGCTTACG
>NZ_JAMYQY010000058.1:0-1550 GCF_040321125.1 Mesorhizobium sp. M0518 | reverse complement strand
CAAGCTGCGGGACAAAAAACCCAATCCCGTCCCCCGCAAACCAATCTCCACCAAGCAACAGTCCCCCAGGCACCAGCCAGCGGGCCGTTCGCATTCGGGGGACAATGGTGCCTGCAAGCGCGGCACTCCTCGGCGCACAAAGAGGCCTCAGCCGACAAGCTACGACAACAAAACAAGCCTCTCGACAAAACCTAATTCAAAACAGCCCGCAGCCGCGGGCCGTTTGCGTTTAGGGGGACTGGCAGTGAAGTGCCCAGCCGCCGCCATGACCGGATCAACCGAATCGGAGGCAAAAAAGAGGAAGCATCCGATCCTCTTGTCAGGCATCGGTCAGTGATGTCGGTGATGACTTGCAATCAAATACGAAATGAATTGGGTCGGGGTGGCGTTCTATTCAGCCGGCTTTTGTGGCCACCCTCGGCCATGACAATGACTGAGGACCGCGAATCGACCTGCATGTGGATTCTCGATCGCGCCGGCCGTTGGGTGTGTCACGCCGCAATAGCCGCAAGTGCCGTTGGCCGAACGGCCCGGGGCGTTGAAGCGACGCCTCGATCAAGTCGAATCAAGTGAAGGGTGATTCTCTGGGGATGAGTGGCGCAAGGCGTGGCATGGTCGAATCAGCCAATTTTGCTAATAGCTGACATCTATCCAGGTTCGGGATCACTCCCATGTTCCCGCAGGGCGGTGCCAATGCCAAATTGCGCTTTGAATGACCATTACGAGAGCTCCATCAGGAAGCAGCTCGAATCAGGCCGCTACAGTAATGCCAGCGAGGTTGTCCGCGCGGGCCTGCGCATGCTTGAGGATTTCGAGGCGGAGCGGGAGAAATGGCTGCGCGACGAGATACCGGGGCGCCTGCTGAACTCCGGCAGGATTCATCGAAGGGCATCCCTGCCGAAACGGTTTTCTCCCGGCTGGAGGCGCGTCATCGCGCCAAGCAGGCGAAAGCCAAGTCGGGGTGGAGTATCGGATTGTCTTCCACCCCAAGGCAGAAGCCGAGCTGGAGCAACTCTACGATGACATAGCCGGACGTGCGTCGCCGGCGATCGCCTGGAATTTCATTGCGGGTATCCGCGACCATTGTCTCGACCTGTCGACGTTTCCACGGCGGGCACCGAGCGGGTCGAGATCATGCCTGGGTTGCGGATTGTTGGCTACCGCGGCGTCAGCATTGCCTTTGCCGTCGGGGGCAGGCGGGTCCTGATCCTGGGCATCTTTTACGCCGACCGGAACATCACACCGGAATTGCTCGAGGACCGGCTCTAAACGGCGCTTCGGTGGAGAATTGCTGTGCAGTCCTCCAGGCGCGGCGGGTGCGATGGCACACATCAGCGCCTCGAGCTCGGGACGCATCACAGGAATGGTAGGCGCTAGAACGCCGCCCACAATTCAGCCAAGCCAACTCATGAATTTCGGCCCGGTGGATATCTCTGCGAGAAATCGAAAAAACATTGTCGATGTGTGTTGACAGTTGTCGAGTGTGGCGACTATATACGCCTCACGAACGAGGGCGGCTCGCCGCTGGCGACGAAGAAGTTTGCTTCTAA
>NZ_JAMYQY010000057.1:0-1962 GCF_040321125.1 Mesorhizobium sp. M0518 | reverse complement strand
GGCAGCCGCTCCGAAAGGTTGCGGACCGGTGCGCTGAGCGAAGAGCAGTACGCTCTCGTCTTCGACGAAATCGAAACTGGCGTGGCGGCCATCGAAGCGCAGACGTGTGATTTTTCATGGAATGAGGACCCTGTTTGAGGAGTGATTTTCGTCCAAACGGGGCTCTGACGCACTCTCGCTGCGGCCACAGCCTAGGTTGCACCGACGAGGCGCGCCTGGAGCAGATCAATCTTGGCGCGGCCGTACATTTGCCGCTTGATGAGTTTGAGCTTGGTGATCTGGCCTTCGGTCTGGCCATTCGACCACGGAGAGACAATGGCGTTGCGGACTGCGGCGATGTCCTTTTCGACCCCGTTTGCAAAGGAGCCGACGAGGCTTGCCTTCGCGCCCTCGAGCCAAGTGTCCAGTTTTGCGACCGCCTTTGATCGGATCATCTGCTGAAAGTCGTCGATCAGCGTTCGCGCGGTGACGAGGTCAGGAACATTGCTCTCGATTGCCGCGATCAGTACGGCGTCCGATTTGGAGAGGTCGTCACGCGCCAGCGTCATGAGCCTGGCGATGCTTCGTGCCGAAGGCGTGCGGGCAAGTGCGCTTTGATCGGCCCTTTCAGCAAGGCGTCTGCGCCGCGCCCATTCAGAGACGACGCCGATCTGGCCACGAAAGCCTTTCTTACGCATTTCGCGCCAGAGCGCCGAAGCATTGCGCGCGCCTTGGTCCCAGCGGCCGTCAAGCCAGGGAAGCCATTCCTCGAGCGAACTCTGCCGGACACGGAACATGTCGGAACGCTGACCGCGCAGGACGCAGCGGACGAGCTTGCGGCTATGTCCGGTACGCTTGACAATCTGCTTGATCGGCACACCCTGCTTCGACAATTCCAAAATGGCCTCGTTTGTCTCCTGCGACGCAGATATCCTTCATATTGCAGCCGCTCGGCATAGGTGAGAAGCTTTGGATCGATGATGGTGCTGCCGACGGTCTTTCGGATATGCCGCATGGACTTGCTGACTGCATCAAGGAAAGCGCGGCTGGCGTTTTCCATCAGATGCCAGCGGTCGGCCACCTGATCGGCATGAGGCAAGGCCTTGGCGATCGCCTCGCCATATCCGCCACCCCGATCGCGAGCGACAGTCACAATGGAAGGATGGTTCGCCAGCCAAGCTTGCGATGTCGCCTGTTCACGATCAGGCAGCAATGTCACTGGCCTGCAGCGCTCAAGATCGCAGACAATCGTCCCGTATCGTTGGCCGCGCCGGAACGCGAAGTCGTCGATGCCGATGATGGCGAGCTTATCGCGCGGCTGTTCAGTCCGCCGGCGCACGACACGCAACAGGGTATCGTTGCTCACCGGCATCATCAGGCGATCGGCAAAGGCTGCGGCAGGCCTGCCGCCCAGCGCCAGTCCCAAGTGATGAACGATGGTCTCAAGGCGTCCGGTTCTTCGCGACAATGGGCTCAATACAGCGGCACCAAACCGCTCGGCAAAAATGCGGCGGCGGCAAAGAACGGCGTCGCACCAGAAACGGCGAACCGTCACCCGCAAGACCACCCGCCGGCCAGCGATGGGCAGATCGGCGGCTTGCCGCATATATCGGCTCTGGGTCCGGCGTGAACTCGTCCCGCAGCACGGGCACGTTGCCGAAAGCGCCGCAGCGCGCACGTCAAGAAATACACAATCCGTGTTGATTTCGGCATGCTCGACGAGCAACCCCGCCGGCGCCAGTCTCGTCGACCAAAATCTCTGTTCCATCGCGCTGATTCCCTCTCGAAAATTGCGCGACATCACTCTGCACATGCAGCGAGATTGAGTCTGACCCCCTTTTGCGCGAAAAACCAGGGTCCCGATTCAGTGGTGATTGACACGCAGATGGAAAAGTCTGCGGGCGGGTCGAAAGCGAAGCGCGCCCCGCGCCCTCGCAAAGGCTTTGCGGCCCGGGTCGAGGTGGTTATTGAGCCCGAAACGCC
>NZ_JAMYQY010000056.1:0-2479 GCF_040321125.1 Mesorhizobium sp. M0518 | reverse complement strand
GTAAGCGCTGTTCTCAGGCCACGGCCCTGAGTTCGGGAGCCGGGATGTAGGCCCAGGGCAGCAGGTCGTCGATCTGGCTGTTCGGGTGGCCATTGACGATCCTGGTGAGGACATCGGCGAGATAGCCGAGGGGCTCGACGCCGTTGAGTTTGCAGGTTTCGATCAGCGAGGCGACGACTGCCCAGTGTTCGGCGCCGCCATCGGAGCCTGCAAAGAGGGCGTTCTTCCGATTGAGCGCGATCGGACGAATGGAGCGCTCGACTGTATTGGAGTCGATCTCGATGCGGCCGTCGTCGAGGAAGCGGGTCAGGCCTTCCCAGCGCGAGAGCGTGTAGCGGATTGCCTCGGCGAGCTTGGTCTTCTGGCTAATCAGGCCGAGCTTTTCGCGCAGCCAAGGTTCGAGATCGGCAATGATAGCGCGGCTATTTTCCTGACGCATCGCGCGGCGTTCGTCAGCCGACCGGCCGCGGATGACGTCTTCGATCTTGTAGAGCTCGGCGATCCGTCTCAGCGCCTCGCTGGCAATCGGCGCGGGACCGGCTGCCGCCAGTTCATAGAAGCGCCGGCGCACGTGTGCCCAGCAGAAGGCGAGCGTCACGCCGCTTTTCTTGGCCAGCACGCGATAGCCGCCATAGCCGTCGACCTGAAGGATTCCGGTGAAGCCTGCGAGATGAGCGATCGGACGCTCGGCCTTTCGGTCCGGCGCATAGACATAGGCGACGCCCGGCGGGTCGCTTCCATTCCATGGGCGGTCATCGCGGGCATAGGCCCACAGCTGCCCAGTCTTCGTCTTGCCGCGGCCCGGATCGAGCACCGGCGCCGTGGTTTCGTCAGCAAAGAGCTTCGGTGAAGTCTTCAGCTTGCCAAGCAGCCGCTCATGCACCGGACGAAGGTGCCAGGCGGCGCGGCCGACCCAGTCGGCGAGCGTGGACCGGTCGAGATTGATGCCCTGCCGGGCATAGATCTGCGCCTGACGATAGAGCGGCAGGTGGTCAGCATATTTGGACACCAGCACCTGAGCGACCGTCGCCTCGGTTGGCAAACCGCTCTCGATCAGCCGGGCGGGCGCCGGAGCCTGAACGACCACATCCTCGCAGGCGCGGCAGGCATATTTGGGCCGGCGCACGACGATCACACGCAGCTGCGCCGGAACGATGTCGAGCCGCTCGCTCACGTCCTCACCGATCCGATGCAAGCCATTGCGGCAGCCCGGACAGGCATGGTCCTCGATGTCGACGACCATTTCCACCCGCGGCAGATGGGGTGGCAACGCGCCGCGGTTCGTCCGGCGCTTCCTGGCGCGCTCCAGACGCTCTGCGGGAGATGCTTGTTCATTCTCTTCCTCGTCGGCGGCCTCGATCTGCTCGGCCTCTTCGAGCCCCAGCAGCAACTGATCCTCGGGAAGCGTCTCAGCTCTTCGGCCGAAGCGGTGACGCTGCAATTCCTTGATGATCTGGATCAGGCGGGCGTTCTCGACGTCGCGCGCCAGGACCATCGCCTTCAGCGCGTCCGGATCGTCGGGAAGCTGGTCAGCCGCCATCGCCATGACCGGATCAGACCATATTCGCCGACATCCCGCGACAGCGGAATCCAGGCTGATTCACTTCGTCGCGGGTCAGCCCGCCTGAACCGGAACGCGGGTCCTGCGCGCCTCGTGGACCCGCCGCCAGTCGAGACCTTCGAGCAGCGCCGACAACTGCGCGGCCGTCAGCCGCATCATGCCGTCATGCACTTTCGGCCAGCGGAACTCGCCGTCCTCCAGACGTTTGGCGTAAAGGCAGACGCCGGTGCCATCCCAGAAGATCAGCTTGATCCGATCCGTCCGCTTCGCCCGGAAGACATAGACCGCGCCGCTGAACGGATCGGCGCCCATCGTCTCGCGCACAAGCGCCGCGAGGCCCTCCGCACCCTTGCGGAAGTCCACCGGCTTCGTCGCCACCATGACCTTGACCGCACCCGTCGGCCCGATCACGTCGTCGCCTTCAGCGCTCGGATTACAGCGGCCACCGTCCTGGTGTCGGCGCCACGGCCGACCCGCATAGCGACGCCGTCTATCTCCAGCTCGATCACACCGTCTCGGGCGGCTTTCTGCTTCCGCCGCCGCCTTGCCGCCGGTTCAGGCCTCGGCGCTGCAATCACCGCCGGAACAAACAACGATTCCGGTGCCGGCGCTTCCGCCAACGGCTGACGAGCGGCCCGACGCCAGGCGAACAGCTGCTGCGGGGACAAAGCGTATCGCCGCGCCACCGCGCTCACGGTCGCGCCGGCTTCGTAGCTTTCCGCCACGATCCGCGCCTTCTCCTCCGGCAGCCATTCGCGCCGCCGACCGGAGCCCGTGAACACCTCGAACCGGCGCGCGGGCTCGTGATCGCTGGATTTAAGCGTAAGCTCTGAAATCGTCATGTGTCGAAGCCCTCAAAGGCTCCGAACATCGTCCTTCACGCCGATCACCGAAAGGTGCCGTCGCGACATCGCTTAC
>NZ_JAMYQY010000055.1:0-2953 GCF_040321125.1 Mesorhizobium sp. M0518 | reverse complement strand
GGAGAAGCCGCCAAAGCCACGGATGGTGGCCGAATTAACCGGCTTGAAGCTTCATTCAAGGAGACCTTGTCGTCAGCCTGCCGATGGCGGTTGTGGAGTTCGAAATGAGCCAAGACTGGGACATCGGGGGGAGCACTGCAAGGTCCTTTTGTACTATCGTGTGCTCATGGCGGGTGGCGCGTTTATCGCGTCTCATTAGCGATCACTAGTTTCTTTCTCGGCCGCCTGCACGATGTTTGGGAACTTCACGCGCTATTCTAGGCAGTTTCCATCATGTTCTATACGCCCCAAATTCTGCAATCAGTGCAACCAGACCCCACGAGCTCTTCGGAGTTGATGGCATGTATTGTTTTCTGGCTCACGGCATGGTCAAGGGAAGTCGCCCGTCACCTGCTTTGGATGTCTGTTGGGAAGACGGCCTTTTGTTAGACAATACTGAAGAACTGATCCCATCAGAGTCCGACCGCACTCAAGCTCCTAACAGCGGCAATCGACCAGTCTGGCGACCAGTCTGGGCAGCTCGATGTGAACGGTCTGCAACGCAGATATCGGCATCATCAAGCCGGCGCACTTATTAAGAAATGAGACGAATATGGCTACCAATATTGTCCAAGTTTGCACCTAAAACAATGCTTGGATTATGGCTGGAAAAGAATCATCACTTCCAAAAGAGAATTGCTAATATGACGCCTTCCAATGCGGTGGTTATCGTTACTGGCGCGACTTCCGGGATAGGGGAGGCCGTCACACAGGCTTTCGCCGCGACAGGGGCGTCACTAGTTTTGGTCGGCCGCGATTCGGAACGGGGTCAAAGAGCCTTAGAGGCGGTTCAGAAACTCAACTGCCAAGCCGAATTGATGCTCGGCGACGTAGCTGACTCGGCCTTCGCCGATCAAGTGGTCAATTCCAGCGTGGAGCGGTTCGGGAAGGTCAGCGTCTTGGTGAACAGCGCCGGGATCATTCGGCGTAGAAGCGCCCCCAATACCACGGATGACGATTGGCGTCAGACATTCGAAACCAATGTCAACGGTGTTTTCTACTTCAGCCGCGCCACCGTGAAGTCTATGCTGAGGACCGGCGGCGGCAGCATTGTCAATATAGCCTCGAATGTGGGGTTGGTTGGCTCTCCCGGGTTGGCTGCCTATTGTGCGTCAAAGGGTGCCGTCGTTCTTTTGACACGAGCAATGGCCCTCGATCACGCCAAAGAACATATCAGTATCAATGCCGTCTGCCCTGGCGCCGTCGATACACCCATGCTCGTATCGGCTCACAACACACCAGCTACGGCGGACGAGATCTTGCAGAGGAATATTGATTTAATACCCCGGGGTCGCGTGGCCACACCGAACGAAATAGCGAGCTTGACGGTGTTCCTGGCGAGCCAGGAGGCCAAGCACATCACGGGCGCTGCCATTCCGATAGATGGCGGCTTCACGGCAGGATAGGAGGGATCCATGGGTAACCGGTTAGCAGGCAAGGTTGCCATCGTCACGGGTGGCAATCAAGGCATAGGGCGAGCAATTGCTGATAGGCTCGCTGATGAAGACGCCATGGTTGTTGTCGGCGACTTGCACGACAATCGCTCATCCGTTCCCGGCAGCGTCCAGGGGCTCACGTTTATGTCTCTTGATGTCACAAAGGAAGTCTCAATTCGTACCTTCGTTGATGAGGTCCTCGAGAAGTTCGGCAGGGTCGACGTACTGGTCAACAATGCTGGTAAGGTCATTCATAAGTCCCTCGACGAACAGACTGCCGACGATTGGGACGGGCTTATGGCCGTCAATCTCCGCGGTCCGTTCTTAATGGCCAAGTATGTCGCCCCGGAAATGAGACGAATTGGGTCGGGCGCAATCGTCAACATTGGATCGGTCGAAGGCTATATTGTCAACCCTTGGCATACTGCCTACGCGGCCACGAAGGCCGGCGTGCATGGTCTTACGCTGGGGCTGGCAGTTGACCTCGGGCCGGATGGTATACGATGCAACACCGTTTGCCCAGGGTGGATCGATACCGAGCTGAATCGTGCGTATGTCGAGATGCACGCGGGTCGAAGCTTCGTCGAGCAGGAATTGTCGCAACTTCATCCGGTAGGAAGGATCGGCGCCCCAGCCGAGATAGCTAATGCGGTCCTTTGGCTGGCGAGTGAGGAATCGAGCTTCGTTAGCGGTGAGATGATCTCCGTCGACGGCGCACGAACCAAGAAGATATCCCTCCCGGCCATCTTGGATGAGGAGTATCGGGCCAAGCTGATGAAGGCATGGTAACAGCTCAGAGATCTCTAATTTACAAAAGTGGCGCCCTCATGCGATGGAACTACCAGCGCTAAACGGCCTCAGGCTCCCGCTTACGGAATGCCGAAGGCGCGCTACAGTACACTTGCCGCCCTTCGAAGAGGGACGCCTATGTGCGAAGCCGTGATGACGCTCAAATATGATTTGCCCGGACGCTTCAAAGTAACCGCCCGATTGTCACTGCCTGCCGGCTATCGTCGTGATAGCGTAAGAGACGTGTTTAATAAGCGGGAAGGTCACCCCATCTGGCGCAGCAAGTGTGCGGCAGCGATGCTGACACTGAGGAAGCCGAGGAGCTTGCAGTGTCAATTTCTATGTCTGCGCCTATGCCTGCGGATAAAAGCTTTCAATTGATTGAGGCGGTTGCGGATCGCTTCGAGGGTGCATCGGGAGCTATGTGGATTTCGGGTGATGGGGTATGCAAGGGGTCCAAGAGTTTTCAGGGCGAACTCTTGAGCTTCGATGCCGGTGGTCCCTCCCGCCAATGAAGGACCACCTTGATGACACCACCTTCGATGAAGCCGGCGATCTCGCTCACGGCCGCGCCACCATTTTTCGTGACCTTGCCCCTCTGATCTAATCCGGTTTGAAGTTCGTTCTGGCCCATCGAGAGGACCAGGACATGAAACGTAGCCGCTTCTCTGAAGAGCAGATCATCGGAA
>NZ_JAMYQY010000054.1:0-3427 GCF_040321125.1 Mesorhizobium sp. M0518 | reverse complement strand
CGACTGCGCGATGAACTGCTCAACGAGACGCTGTTTACTTCGCTGGCTCAGGCACGCGTCGCCATCGCCCTGTGGCGCGCCGACTACAACACCGCGCGGCCGCATTCCCAAATCGCCTGGCAGACACCGGCCGAGTTCGCCACCACCTTCAATCTGCGACGGTCGCTCGCGCTGCGCTATGCCAAAGGCTCCGCGCCAGCGCCCGTCGCTTCACCCGCCCAGCAGGGCACAACCCACGCTGGAAACGAACTCAAAAATGGATAGAAACTGGGGGCAAGGTCACCTCAAGCAGATCGACGCCCATGTCCCGCAAGGTCTCGATGTCCACATCATCATGGATAACTATGCCACGCGTAAGACGGCGGCCGATCCGGACCTGGCTGGCGCGGCGGCCGCACTATCATGTGCATTTCACGCCGCCGTCGGCCTCCTGGATCAACCAGGTCGAACGCTGGTTTGCGAGCCGTGGCGCTGCAGCTTGCTTGAAAATCCGCGTGGATGTTGTGTGGCAACATTTCAAAAAATGCGCCGGTATCGACGTGACTCTCCGATGCGCTGCAGCCCGCCGCGCTTATGCGCGCGACGAACGCTTCTGGGAGAGTTCTTCCAGGGTACCACTTGCCGAGTGGTCGCCATCGTTTGCTCACGCCTCAGAAAGCCGAACACTTACTCCAACTCTAGCGCGCGTCCGCCGCCGTTCCCCTTTTCCCAGACTGATTCGAAGTTGCGCAGCATCATTTCTGCGACGCTGAAGGTATGGTTGCCGTGACGCGAAGTCAGGCGTGCGTCCACGTCGGGATAGATAAAGAAGGGAAGCGAAATTCGTTCGGCCGGACCACTGTGCACGACCTGATGCGGCGTACTCTTGAACCGGTCATCGCTCAAGGCCTGAAGCATGTCACCCAGATTGACAACGAGACTGTCGGGCAGACTCGGCACCGGCGTCCAGCGCTCGCGAAACCACACCTGCAAGGAGCGCGTGGGGAGTTCCTCCTGCAGCAGCAGCGTGAAGAAGCCACCGTCGGTATGCTTTCCGGCCGTGCCGCCAGTAGATGGATACCGGATCACGCGTTGCAGGACCGTCGGCGGGCTGAAATGGCGTCGGAACCAGCCCTTTTCCATATCGAGCAGGTCGGCCAGGGCGCCACCCAGCTGCGGCACAACCTCGTTGAGCACTGTAGCTTGCAATGCAAGCAGGCTTCGAGCGAAACCAGGAGCCAACACGTCATCCGGAAGGCGCGTGATTCCGGCGAACGGACGCCGGTCGCCCTGTTTCTCGATCCCGAGGTCGAACATTTCCTTTGGATCGGGGCCGGCCTCGGGATGCAGCATTTCACCGTGCAACGGAATGTATCCCCGGGCGGTAGCGGGGTACACGTCTTGAGAGGCGTGACCGTAGCGTTCCTTAGTAGTCTGTGGCAACGCGAAGAAACGCCGAGAAGCGTCGATGGCTTGTGCAATCTGTTCTTTCGGAATTCCGTGCTCGATAAGGTAAAAAAACCCGTACTCCTCGCAAGCCATGCGTAAGCACTGTTGTTCTTCAACTCGGGTTTTATCGGATGACAGTTTCGCCAGTGATATTTGCGGTAGCGTGGTCATAGCCTCTTCTCCCTTGGTGCTTTGCCCTTATGGGGCTCTTGGATACCTGTCAGTCTCTTGATCGCGATGTATCAGTGGTCATCTAGACAGTGGGCTGGCAAAGGCGCGGTCGCATTTTGTGGACGGCTCATCTCGTCATCAAAGGACGGGTGACGCGAGCTAGTTCGAGCAGCCAATCCGAGGCCGGACATGCCCGAGAGTGAAGACACTGCCGCAGACCGTGTTGTGATAGTTCGCCCCTCGTTTATTTCGAGAGCGGTTCTCAAGGTCGACGTTGCTTTGGACATGGCGGTCAACGTGGGATTGTCGGACGTTTTCTCCCGTAACGGCCCTCTTTGTTTTTGAAGTAAGCTTGATCCTAATTTTAATACTGCCAACGCCTGCTCGGACAATGTCTGTTGTCACTACATCATTTTCTATGATCTATCAGCTTTCCGGAAAATACAACTCAAAGTATGGAGAATATCAATATGTTATTGTTAAACTTTTTTTAAGGTGCTTTAATAGACATTGCAAGCAAGGCGTATTCCCTCGAATTCAAGGCGACGATTTTTGAGGAACTTTCCTGCTGATCCTGTTGGACGATACGCCGTTGATCGGTCTCAACTCGTTCGAATTTCATGCTGACTGTGCGATCTCAACTCACAAACGGGAGCCGTATTATTACAGTTTTCCGCGTGAGATGCCGAAAGCGGTGCGTCATCAAGGCTTCCAGCCCCTGTGGTCCAGAAGCAATCAAAAATCCGCATCGGCATGGACCGCCGCTCCGACTTGCCGCCCAGTTCCATGATGCGAGGGGCGATACGTTCTGAGGCGGTCCTGAGAACCGCGTGGCCGGTGGCCATCGGTGCTGTTAGGACGATACCGCCAATGCATCTAAATCAGCGCCGAGTCTGCCGTCCGGCCATAGCCGGTGAGAATATTGATTGTTCCGGCTGGCAGCCCCGGCCGTCCTCGGGGCGCATCAATATGGCGGCCGAATGGATGGCTCCGGTGACCAGCCATGCGTTGAGACCATTCGGCTGGCCGCTTTTGTGGACAGAATTGCCTTCTACGTGGCGAGCCACCTTCCTTACGGCCGTTGTTCCGTGAAACCGTGCGCCTTTTCACTGGCGGATCGGTATGACCCATGACCAGCACGTTTGCCTGATGGGAGCCCAGGGAGGCGAGAGTCTCACGCTGGGTTCTGCGAGAGGCTGGTGTGATTCCACTGACCTACTCACCCGCTGTATTGGGCGGTCACGCCGCCGGCCGTGAGCTGTGTTCTCGGGGCCGGATCGTTCGATGTGGCCACTGCCTGTCGGTCCGGCCGGGGCTGGCATGGCGTCATGGTTCGCTCCATCAACCACTTCATCATCGCGCTGTCGAACGCAGTTACCCCTGAGTTCGTAAAGCAGGCTTCGAGCAGCGCTAACCGCCCTCGGGCTTCCGCCCAAGGCTGCCGTTCGCGTAATACGACGACAACCGCTTCACCATGAAGGCGACAGAGACGCCAAAATGAGCCGCCGATTGCCCTGAATGACCACCGCTAACAAAACGTGCGATCCGTTCCCGAAGATCCAGTAAGCAAGCGTTCCCGGGTCCGGCAGAGTTCGCTCGATAGGAAAAGGGGGAGCCGGTGGCGACGCCGTTCGACGAATGCGGTCGTTGCACGCTGGTTCACGATAATCGGCGTCGCAAGAGGTGACCGGCACTGCTTGGGAGGTACCTGATAGCGCCGGCCAGGCGGAATCAGGGTCCGCCGTAGGCCAGAATAGTTGAGGAGCCATATTGTCGATCACGCAAGCACTCTGGCCTTAGCTCGCATCTAAGAGGTCATCGATGTGAT
>NZ_JAMYQY010000053.1:0-5141 GCF_040321125.1 Mesorhizobium sp. M0518 | reverse complement strand
GACTTGATGGGCCTGGCCAAGAAAGGCATCCAGCGGTTGGTGAGTTTGCAGCAGATGGCAGTGGCTTAGGATTAAATGCCGAGCTTGAACACCCCCCTCTGCCCTGCCGGGCATCTCCCCCGCAAGGGGGGAGATCGGATGTCGTTTCGGGCTTCGCTAATCTCTAACGTTGCAAAGGGCGCGGCGATGCGGAGGCTGCCAATCTCCCCCCTTGCGGGGGAGATGCCCGGCAGGGCAGAGGGGGGTGCCTCGTGATGCCCTCTGCCATCCTTGAATCAGCTCTCTACGTCAGCGACCTGACCGCAGCGGAAACCTTCTACACCGACATCCTCGGCCTCCCCCTCCTCGGCAAGGTGGCCGGCCGGCATCTCTTCTTCCGCTGCGGCCCCGGCGTGCTGCTCGTCTTCAACGCCGAGGCGACCAAAATCCCGCCGGCGTCCGACGCCAGGCTGCCGGTGCCGCCGCACGGCACGGTCGGGGAAGGCCATCTCTGCTTTGCGGCGACCGCCGACGAAATCGTGCGCTGGAAAGCGCATCTCGAGGCGAAGCACATCGCTATCGAGAGCGAATTCGAATGGCCGCAGGGCGGCCGTTCGATCTATATACGCGACCCCTCGGGCAATTCGATCGAATTCGCCGAGCCACGAATCTGGGGCCTTTGATGCATTCTCTCGACGGAAAGAAGATCGTCGTCGCTAGCCATAATGACGGCAAGCTGCGCGAATTCGCCGAGCTGATGGGGCCGTTCGGCTTCGAAGCCAAGTCGGCCAAGGAGTATGGCCTGCCGGAGCCTGACGAGACCGGCACCACCTTCGAGGAGAACGCCTACATCAAGGCGCTCGCCGCCGCCAAGGCGACCGGCCTGCCGGCGCTGTCGGACGATTCCGGCCTGTGCGTCGACGCGCTCGACGGCGCGCCCGGCGTCTACACCGCCAACTGGGCCGAAACCCCGGATGGATCGCGCGATTTCGGCATGGCCATGCAGCGCACCGAAGTGGCGTTGCAGGAAGTCGGCGCGGCCTTGCCGCAACAGCGCAAGGGACGCTTCGTCGCCGTCATCTGCCTGGCGTTTCCCGACGGCGAGGCGGAATATTATCGCGGCGAGGCCGAAGGCACGCTGGTCTGGCCGCCGCGCGGCGAACTCGGCTTCGGCTACGACCCGGTCTTCCTCCCCGACGGCTTCGACAAGACTTTTGGTGAGATGACGGCCGAGGAAAAGCACGGCTGGAAGCCCGGCCAGCCGACGGCGCTGTCGCATCGCGCTCGCGCCTTCCAGAAGTTCGCCAAGGCGAGATTGGGCTCGGCATGAGCATGCTGCTCGACCGGACGCCCGGTTTCGGCGTCTATGTCCACTGGCCGTTCTGCGCGGCCAAATGCCCCTATTGCGACTTCAACAGCCATGTCCGCCACCAGCCGGTCGACCAGGAGCGCTTTGCCAGCGCCTTCGAGGCCGAGCTGGCGACGATGCGCGAACGCACCGGGCCGCGCGAGGTGACCAGCATTTTTCTCGGCGGCGGCACGCCGTCGCTGATGAAGCCGGAAACGGTGGCCAGGGTTCTGGACGCCGTGGCGAAGAACTGGACTGTGCCTGACGGCATCGAGGTGACGCTGGAGGCCAATCCGTCCTCGGTCGAGGCCGAACGCTTTCGCGGCTACCGGGCAGCCGGCGTCAACCGCGTGTCGCTCGGCGTGCAGGCGCTGGATGACAAGGATTTGCGCTTCCTCGGGCGGCTGCACAATGTCGAGGAAGCGCTGCACGCCATCGGCCTCGCGCGGGAAATATTCCCAAGGCTGTCCTTCGACCTGATCTATGCCCGGCCCGGCCAGACGCCGGAGGCTTGGGCATCGGAGCTGGAACAGGCGATCGGCCATGCCGCCGACCATCTGTCGCTTTACCAGCTGACCATCGAGGAAGGCACGCCCTTCCACGCCCTGCACGCGGCAAAGAAATTCATCATTCCCGACAATGACCACGCCGCTGACCTCTATGCGCTGACGCAGGAGATTACATCGGCGCATGGTTTGCCGGCTTACGAGATCTCCAACCACGCAAGGCCGGGCGCCGAGAGCCGGCACAACCTCACCTATTGGCGCTATGGCGAATATGTCGGCGTCGGGCCGGGCGCGCATGGCCGCTTCGTCGAAAATGGTCGCCGCACGGTGACGATCGCCGAGCGGATGCCGGAAACCTGGGCCAATCTGGTCGAGGCCAAGGGCCATGGCGTCACCGGCGGCGAAATCCTGACGCGTTCGGAAGAGGCCGACGAATTCCTGCTGATGGGCCTGCGGCTCGCCGAAGGCATCGACCTCTCCCGCTACGAAGCGTTCTCCGGACGCGGCCTGTCGAGCTCGCGGCTGTCGATGCTGCAGGGAGAGGGGCTGGTGGCGCCGATCGGCAATTCGCGCCTGCGCGCCACGCCGGCCGGTATGATCGTGCTCGACGCCGTGGTCGCCGATCTGGCGCGCTAACCCTTTGAAGAACGTCCTCTTTGTCTGCAGCCAGAATCGCTTGCGCAGCCCCACCGCCGAACAGGTGTTTTCAACGCGCCGGGATATCGAGGTGGCCTCGGCGGGGACAAACCACGATGCGGACACGCCGCTGACGCATGAACTCGTCGCCCGAGCCGATATTATCTTTGTCATGGAAAAGGCGCACCGCACCAAGCTGCAGAAAAAATTCAAGGCCAGCCTGAAGAAGGCCCGTGTGATCTGCCTCGATATACCTGATAACTATGAATTCATGGACCTGGAGCTGATTGGCCTTCTGAAGGCACGCGTTTCACGGTATCTCGGTTAAGACGCCATCCGCAAAGGCCACCGGCATGAACCTGACCGTATCCTCCTGGCAATTCTGGGCATTGCTGTCGGCTGCCTTCGCGGCCTTGACGGCGATCTTCGCCAAAGTCGGCATCGAGAACATCAATTCCGATTTCGCCACCTTCATCCGCACGGTCATCATACTGATCGTGCTCGGTGCGATCCTGCTTGCCAGCGGCCAATTCCAGTCGCCGGCCACGATCTCGGGAAAGACTTGGGCTTTTCTCGGCCTGTCCGGTCTGGCCACCGGCGCGTCATGGCTCTGCTACTTCCGCGCGCTCAAGATCGGCAATGCGGCGCAGGTGGCGCCGATCGACAAGCTAAGCGTCGTGCTTGTGGCGGTGTTTGGCGCGGCCTTTCTCGGCGAGCGGTTGTCCGGAGCGAATTGGCTTGGCGTCGCCCTTATCGCGGCGGGCGCGGTGCTGGTCGCCTATCGAGGCTAGTTGCGCGCCGTTGCGGGCATTCTTTGTTTCAAGACGGGTGATGAAGATGTCGAAGCGATTGGGCATCGTCCGGTCAGTGCTCCGTCGTGCTGTCTGGTTTGTTGCTGTCGGAATGCCTGCCCTTCGTCGGCGAGGTGCTCGCGGTCCGCTCTTTGGTCAGGCTGTTCTCGGTCTTGGCAGGCGGGCGCTTGGCCGTGGGCGCGGCACCGCGCTTGCGGCCGGCATAGTAAGGCTCGAAAGCGTCCTGTATCTTCAGGCTGTCCATCCTGTCCTCCTCCGGAATCAGGGGGCTAATCTGCCAACGCCGGTTTGGTTCCCCACTGTGGCAAAGGAAAGGCGAATTCCTTACATCGGCGTCAGCTTTTGCAAGCCCGCGTCAGCCGTGCCAAACAGGGCTGAATGGAGAAGTCATCGGTGACCGCAGAGACGAGCAAGCGCAGCTATGTGGTCGGGCAGACCGAGATCGCGGCACGGCCATTGGAGCCGGCGCTCTATCTGGTGGCGACGCCGATCGGCAATCTCGCCGACATCACGCTGCGCGCGCTGGAGACGCTGGCCGCGGCCGACATCGTCGCCTGCGAAGACACGCGGGTGTCGCGCGTGCTGCTCGAGCGCTACGGCATTCGCCGCCGCACCACGGCCTATCATGAACACAATGCCGGCGAGGCCGGGCCGAAGCTGATATCGGCACTTCAGGCCGGGCAGAGCGTGGCGCTGATCTCCGATGCCGGCACGCCGCTGGT
Organism: Mesorhizobium sp. M0518; assembly: GCF_040321125.1. Taxonomy (NCBI): domain Bacteria; kingdom Pseudomonadati; phylum Pseudomonadota; class Alphaproteobacteria; order Hyphomicrobiales; family Phyllobacteriaceae; genus Mesorhizobium; species Mesorhizobium sp. M0518. The sequence continues at coordinate 1,138 of NZ_JAMYQY010000053.1, read as the reverse complement.
ATCCGATCCCGGCTACCGGCTGGTCGGCGAGGCGCTCGACCACGGCATTCGCGTCGTGCCGATCCCCGGCCCGTCGGCGCCGCTTGCGGCGTTGACCGCATCCGGCCTGCCCTCCGATGCCTTCATGTTCGCCGGATTTTTGCCGGTGAAGACCGGGCAGCGGTTGACGCGGCTGGAGGCACTGAAAGCCGTGCCGGCGACGCTGATCTTCTTCGAATCGCCGCGTCGGCTGGCCGAATCCCTCGGTGCCATGGTCGAAGCGCTGGGCGGCGAGCGAAAGGCGGCTATCGGCAGGGAATTGACCAAGACCTTCGAGGAGATGCGAACCGGCACGCTTCAGGCGCTGGCCGACCACTATGCCGCGGCCGATACGCCGAAGGGCGAGATCGTCGTCTGCGTCGGTCCGGCCGAGGCCAGGGTCGACGAACCCGCCGACATCGACCGTCTGCTTCTGTCGCTCGCCGCCGAAATGCCGGCCTCCAAGGCGGCGGCGGAAGCCGCGAAGATGACCGGCGGCCAGAAACAGGCGCTCTATCGGCGATTGCTGGAGCTCAAGGATGCTTCTGGAGAAAGCGGCGGTGGCTGAACGCCCGAGCGCCAGCCGCCAAAAAGCCTATCGGCGCGGCCATCGCGGCGAATGGCTGGCGTCGGTAGCGCTGATGCTGAAAGGCTATCGCATTCTCGCCCGCCGCCACCGCACGCGCTTCGGCGAGATCGACCTGATCGCACGGCGCGGCGATCTGGTGCTGTTCGTCGAGGTCAAGGCGCGGCGCACGCTGATGGAAGCCATGGAGGCGATCGGCCACGAATCGGAACGTCGAATAGAAGGCGCGGCCGACATCTGGCTGTCGCGCCAAGCGGACTACGGCAGATTGTCGATGCGCTTCGACATGGTCGCGGTGCTGCCCTGGCGCTGGCCGGTGCATGTCGAGAACGCATTTTACGGGAGGAATTAGTCCGTACAGAACCTTGTGCGAGGCCGCCCCCCTCATCCGGCCGCTTCGCGGCCACCTTCTCCCGGTTGGGGAGAAGAGACTAGAGCGTTTCATATTTTGACGGAAGCGTAGCCTGCGTTTTCGAAGTAGTTCTTGCATTCGGCTGCCTCGATGGTTTCGACGAGGTGGCCGATGTGGCGCCA
>NZ_JAMYQY010000052.1:0-5365 GCF_040321125.1 Mesorhizobium sp. M0518 | reverse complement strand
CGGGATTTCCTGGGGCGGTTACAGTGCACTGCAGGTGGCTGCACGACGTCCACCTGCGCTCAAGGCGATCATCACGGTTTGCTCGACTGAGGACCGCTATACCGAAGAGCCCTACACCGGTGGCTTGATGATGGAGGACATGTTCGGGATTGCATGGGGTGCCCGTTACCCCGTGATTACTTGCAGTCCTCCCGATCCGGCAGTCGTTGGCGACCGCTGGCGCGACATGTGGATGCAGCGCCTCAATAACGTGGATTACTATCCCATAAACTGGATGACCCACCAGCACCGCGACGCATATTGGAAGCATGCGTCACTCAATGAGGACGATGGAAATTACGCTGCCATTCAATGTCCCGTCTATGCCGTAGGTGGTTGGTTCGATGCTTATCGCCGTACGATTCCGCGCATGCTCGCCAACCTCAAATGTCCGCGAAAAGGACTTGTCGGCCCCTGGGGCCACCAATATCCCAACATCGACAATCCGGGTCCGGGCCCGACCATAGACTGGCTCACTGAGTCGCTGCGTTGGTGGGATTACTGGCTCAAGGACATCGATACCGGCATTATGGCCGAGCCGATGTACCGGGTCTGGATGCAGCAAGAGCCGTCAGTGCGCGGCATATGCCAGATTCCCGACCGATGGGAGATTCCCGGCCGGTGGGTGGGCGAGGAAACCTGGCCATCGCCACGCATCAAGCCGCGCAAATTCTATCTCACCAAGGACGGACTGGAGAACGATGCCGGTGCTGAAACGGCGCGTGTTCTCAAGCCTTTGCAGACGGTCGGGACAACGGCCCCTGGTTGGTGGTTGAGAAGCGCCGAAGAAGCGCCGACAGATCAGCGAATTGACGACGCTCGCTCACTGACGTTCGATTCCGAGCCGCTCGAGGGGGATTTCGAGATTCTCGGCGCGCCTGTGGTCGCTCTTGATCTGTCGGTTGACAAGCCGGTTGCGCTCTTGGCCGTCAGTCTCAATGAAGTCGAGCCGGACGGCCTGTCGAAGCGAATTACCTATGATGTGCTCAATCTGACCCACCGGGACAGTCATGAGTTTCCTGAGCCGCTGGTGCCCGGCAAACGCTATCGCATCCGCCTGCCGCTGCAGGACTGCGCCCATGTTTTCAAATCGGGCAGGCGCATTCGTATCACCATGGCGACTTCACATTGGCCGGCATACTGGCCGTCCCCTGAGCCGGTGACGCTGACGGTTTATGCCGGTCGGTCCGAGCTCGAGCTGCCGGTACGACCGCCCCGGGCCGAGGACAGGGAATTGAAGCCGTTCGGCCCGGCCTTTGTGCCGGAACCGACCTCCGGACGAACCATTTTGCAAGAAGCGCCAAAGCCTACCAGAGTCTCTGAATGGGACGCCACAACGAGCAAACTTACGATACGCAACGCCCAAGGCGACGGACGATCTCGGATTGACGCCATCGGCACAGAGATGTGGACGACAGAACGCGAGGTCAAGGAAATACTTGACCACGATCCCACCAGCGCCAAAATCGACGCACAATGCATCACGGCGTACAAACGTGGCGACTGGGACTGCCGCGTTGAGAGTCGCCTGCGGGTGAGCGTTACCAAAGACGACTTTTTATTTGTGGGTCAGATCAAGGCCTTCGAACATGACGCTGAGGTCTTCACCAAGACCTGGAATCGTACAATCCCGCGCAGGCTGGTCTAGCAGGTCTCTGATTGGGGTCGTCGAGGTCAAGCTCCTCCTGCTTTCTTTTCCGGAGGATGTCGCTCCGTGGGTCAATCGCTTCTCTTCGCGGTCGGCGCTGGGTCGCCGCATAATGGGCCAAGTAGAGCGGGGCGCCTGCTCGCTCAGTGCCCGCACTTCCTTCATAATCCGGCCGTTCTCATCGAACTCGGCGTGACCTACCGTGACCCCCGGCGCAGATGCCTATGAAAAACGCCATGGCACGCGCGTCCTCGCAAACCTGCATCGGCGCGACAAGGCTCTCGGCTTTGCCCTCGCGCCAATGCCAGCCAGCCACTGAGTTATTAGGAAGGCCGCAGCCTATTTCGCGAGGGAGATGACATCAGGCTCGCTTTCGTCGCCGAGGCACCGGAACATCTGGCCGGCGGCATGGCTTCATTCGACGACAGACAATCATGCGAAGGATTATCGACGGCTTCCGTTGAGTGCGCTACGCCCATTTGAAGCACGGCATATGAGTTTTACCAAGGGCCGGCAATGAGCATTCGGCCACTAGGTCGACCTTCGCAACGAAATCTCCAATCCGAGACGGCTCATAAACAGCGTTGCGGACGACATCGGCATGTCGATGGGTCAACCGTCGGGGTTTCTGCCTTCTGCACATACTGTCAAAAGCGACTGCTACGTACGCAAGCTCAGGGTCACACATTCGAACAGCTCCTCGACGGCCGGAAACGCTGACACTTCGATGCCGAATATGTGCGGGCAACACCAGTCGGATGCAACGAGATATCAGCTGGCCTACAGTGCCGCCATCCCTGATAACATTTAGTCGTGCGGCACATAACTTTTTCTTCCGTTGTTTTGTTGGTCCGTGGTCCCTAGCGTTCCCAAAATGGCTCGGAATGGAACCAGGACCTTACGCCAGCGTGACTTCATCTCCAAACCAGCTACCTCTCTACACAAACTGGAGTTGACGTAAGCCTTCCCTGTGACTGTTATCGACTAAACAAAATTAAAATGGGAGCAGATCATGAAAGATACCATGGGCAATATAAGCCGCCGGTCCCTTCTCAGGACCGGCGCCGTGCTTGGCGGGGGGGTCGTCGCTGGCGGCATGCCGTTGTCGCAAGTCATCTGGGCGGCCGAAGGCAAAGTGCTCAAAGCGTGTTCCGACGGAGATCTCACCAAACTCGATCCCGCTTTCAACGCGCGAGCGGTGGAAACGGACGTGATGAACTGCATTTATTCGAGGCTCACGCGCTACAAGCGGGGCTCTGAATGGGGTTGGGAGCTGGATGCGGCAGAAAAAATGGAGCAGGTCGACCCGACCCATATCCGCTTCCGGCTGAAGAAAGGGATCACGTTCACCGGCGGTCACGGCGAGATGACTGCGAAGGACGTCAAGTTCTCCTTCGAGCGCATTATAAAACTCAATTTACCGCTCAAGCCGAATTGGGGTTCGTTGGATCATGTCGAGTTGGAGGACGACTATACTGGCGTAATCGTATTCAAGTCGCCTTTTATACCTGTTTGGCTCGTTTCGCTCCCCGATGCTGCCGGTCAAATCATTTCCGAGAATGCCGTAATGAAGGTAACCAAGGACGGCGGTGATTTCGGCATGAAGCCGCCAGCTTTCTCCGGCCCGTATGTGCTCGCCGACTGGAAGCCCAACCAGTACATACTCTTGACCCGCAATCCGGAATGGTCGGGCCCGAAGCCGGGCTTTGACGAAATCCGCATCGTCCCGGTCGACGACCTTAAGGCCCGGGAACGCGCCTATCTGGCAGGCGATACGGATTTCAGTGATATCAGTCTGGATTCGCTTGCAGGCCTCAAGAGCAACCCGCCCGCCAACACCAAGGTCGAGGAATGGCCCTCGCTCTGGTATTATTGGATCGGCATGAACATGGATCACCCGAAGCTGAAGGACATCAATGTCCGCAAGGCGATCCAATGGGCGATCAATGTACCGCAGATCCTGGACGCTGCCTATTCGGGCCAAGTCAACGTGGCGACAGGCCCGATCGCTCCGGGGCTCGTCGGGCACCGTGCGAAGGCGCTCGTTCCGCCAGAAGGCGATCTCGCAAAGGCGAAGGAATTCTTGGGAAAGGCCGGTGTGAGCGATCTGAACTTGACCATCGATTGTGCAAACGATAGCGTTAATTCAAGTATTGCCCAGATGGTGCAGGCGCAATTGTCCCAGATCGGCATTTCGGTCGAGGTCAATGTCCGAGATAACAGCACATTCTGGACGCTCGGCATGGAGTCGGAAGGCGAGCGCTGGAAGGACCTGCAACTCTTCATAACTGGGTTCTACGGTCTGCCGGATCCGCATTTCAATGTGACCTGGTTCGTGCAAGATCAAGTGGGCCTCTGGAACTGGCAGCGCTTCCGCAGCACACGCTTTGATGAGCTGATCGCTAAGGCGGTCACGATCGACGACCCGGATGCGCGGGCGAAGCTCTACTATGAGATGCAGGATCTATTGGAAGAATCGGGCGCATTCCGCTTCCTGACCAACGGGGCGACACCGATAATGTACCGCACTACACAAACCGAAGCTGCGACCCGCCCGGACGGAACCCCCCTCTACGTTGATTTCCAGCCGGTTTAGGCTTGAGCAATGTGAGCGGGCGGGAACCCATGTGGATCTATCTCCTGAAACGCCTGCGTGCCGTCGTTGCGCCGATGGCGGCGTGCGGGGTTGCTACCTTCCTGCCGCCAAAGAAGGTCCAGCAGGTTCTCGATGCCTGCGATCGGACCACGGCAATGGGGCATCGGACTATGAGCTCGGCTTGCGCGCCAGCGAGGTTGCGGCCCTCAGTCTTGATGAGGTCAACTGGCGGTCAGGCAAGATCCGTGTCCAGGAAGGGCCGGCGACGAACGACGATGCCGCTACGCCACGACGTCATGCGGCATGGGCGACCAGCTTCACAGCGCCGCCGACTGTTTGTGCGAACGCTTGCTCACGGATCTGAAGTGTGCCGTCGAGACCAGCGCGGAGAGCCGCCTCATCGTTTGCCTTACACCTCGATCCTAGAGCGTTTCCTGTTTTGAGAGAATCGTAGGATTCCCAAAGCAGGACGATTGTGATTCAAGATGCTGGCTGGATTGGAGGCCAGCATCTGATGACGCGAGCGCTTTCAAACGATCTTCGTGAGCGTGTTGTTGAGGCAGTTGGCGCCGGTGAGAACTGCCGTGCAGTGGCATCGCGCTTTGGCGTTGCGGTTTCCTCTGTAGTGAAGCGGTCGCAGCGTTACCGTGCAACGGGCTCGGTGGCGCCGGGCAAGATGGGCGGACACCGCAAGCGCGTTCTGGAGCCGCACCGTGCCTTCACCGAGGCGCGTATACGTGAGACGCCGCATCTGACGCTGCACGGATTGAAGGATGAGTTGGCCGGTCGCGGGGTCGAGGTCTCGCACAACACAGTGTGGCTGTTCCTGCGCCGCGAGGGCCTAAGCTTCAAAAAAAAACCCTGTTCGCCCTTGAGCAGGCGCGCGCTGATATTGCCCGCAGGCGTCGGCGATGGCGATCTTGGCAGACCGGCCTCGATCCACAATGCCTGGTCTTCATCGATGAGACCTGGATCAAGAGTAAGCGCCAAGCTGACCCCATCTGGCGCGGCTTGAGGTGATGAGCGAGAGATAGTGGCACTGAAGCAAGGAGCCGAGGAGCTTGCAGTGTCAATTTCTATGT
>NZ_JAMYQY010000051.1:0-6873 GCF_040321125.1 Mesorhizobium sp. M0518 | reverse complement strand
GGATCGTCAATGGCCACCCGAACAGCCAGATCGACGACCTGCTGCCCTGGGCCTACATCCCGGCTCCCGAACTCAGGGCCGTGGCCTGAGAACAGCGCTTACCTTGCTTTCGACCTACAGGACGCTTTTGTCGAAGCAGGCGCAAACGTCATTTACCCGGTCGACACGATCGAAGATACGCTCGACATGATCATGTCCTCCGTATCGATTGATGGCGCTGTCCTTGGCGTGAACTTACAAGGCGAGGCAACCTTTGCCGCGGCCGAACATCTGGTGCGACGCCAGATACCATTCGTATTTCTGGTTGGCCGCAATACTTCGGATATACCCGACCATTTCGGACATATTAATCGATGTGAAGAGCCGATTGTGCCGGCCGACCTGAGCAATATGATGGAGTCGCTGATACTATCTTAAGTGTCCGTTTCTGTCGCACTTAGGTCGTAAGGAGTTCGTCATACACGCGGCACTATTGAGACACTAGACCCGGTACTTCGGAAGGCGTTCGGCGTCACTCCTCGGTGATGCCTGAACAGGCGGACGAGGTGAGAGTCGTCTGAGAACCCCGTTTCCAGTGCGATATCGGCCAGGCTTTTGTGGGTCGTAAGAAGAAGGAGTTCAGCGTGATCTAGCCGTATTTGGCGAAGCGCTTGACTCGGTGTGATCCCCAAATCGTCAGTAAATTTGCGTTCCAGCTGCCGGCGGCTGAGACCTACATATTTGGATACAAGGTCGACCGTGAGCGCCGCATCGATATTCTGGTGCATGAACAACATCGCCTTGCGAAGAGTTGGAACTTTTGTCTCAATTTTCAGCGGAAAGCCCGGCTGTGCCTCCTCTGGCCCCGCCAGGTCTGCTATGTTCAGCATGCGTAAGCTTTTTCGCGCTGATGTTTCGCCGACATGGCGCTGTACGATCCAAGCGGCGAGATACGCTGAGCTGTTGCCCCCAGGACATGTCAGGCGATCGCGATCCACCACGAACATCTGGTCGGAGACGGGTGCCGGGCCTCCGCAATATTCAATAAAATCATGATGATGGAACCAGCTGACGCAACACTTGTATCCGTCCAGCAGGTTGAGCTTATAAAGTAGGAAAGACCCCGTACAAATGCCAATCATTGGTACCCCAAGCTGGGCTGCTTCACGCAGAAACTTCCGGTAGACGGGACTTACGTCCGAAGAATGGTCGATGAGACCTCCGACTACGGCGATATAATCGAACCGGCTTGGATCACCCAGTCGTTGGTCCGGCTGGATGTTGAGGCCGCAGCTCGAGCGAACCGGGTTCATCGTGTCGGACAGTATTCTCCAATCACAATTTTTCCGTTCGCTGCGGTCGCCTTCGTCACTCGAAAGCCTTAGCACATCGACGAAATTTGCCAGGGCACTAAGTGTGAAATGGGACGTGACAATGATGCCGACCGATAGCTTAACTCCGGGCACCTTGCGTGGTTCAGCTCCCATCATCGCTCTCGCTCTCCAAATCTAGAAGCTCGTTGCGACTGCCACCTGAGAGAACCGTCGGCATTCCATAAGGTTGGTGTTCGAGACGTGGCACTTCAAGCCTTCCAGGGCGGCATCTGGACCATTCTTCTGTGGCTTTACCGGTCAGCTCGCCATCAAATTAGCTCCCCCCATGAAATGGCCTGCTGAGGCCATTTGGATAGCCAACGACCTCTGACCGCTACCCCGGTCCTTGACCGAACCACAATCGCCTAAGATAGAGGAACGCCGGGCTGCCAGACCGCACAAGAACGACAGGTTCACCGAATCGTCGTCGCTTCCAGGCGCGACGCCACCGACTTGTTGTCTACGATTGATAGAATTGTAACCTGCAGTTACAAACATTGGTGCTTGGAAATGACCCCTGAGACGAAAACCGTCGTTGTGACTGGTGCTGCCGGCGGAATGGGCCAAGCCATCTGTAGGCGCTTCGTGGCCAACGGATATTTTGTGATCGCCGGTGACGCCAACGCGGACCGATTGATGGAGACAACCGATGAACTCAACCGGGCCGGGCGAAATGCGTTGGCCAAAGCAGGAGACCTCAGAAGCAAGGCATATTGCGAGGATCTGATTGATACCGCTGTCAGCCTCACCGGCCGGCTGGACACCCTAGTCAACAACGCCGGAATAATCACAAGGGGTACAGTCCTCGAAACGAGTGATGAGGATTGGGAAAGAACGTTTGATATCAATTTAAAAGCAGTTTTCTACACCTGCCGACGAGCGATAGCCTTCATGAAGGAGAATGGTGGTGGGTCGATCGTGAACATTGGGACATCAATCCAGGGCCTAGCCACGCAGCTTACTGCGCGAGTAAAGCCGCCGTAGCCACATTTTCAAAGTGCCTCGGTCGCGACCATGCCGCGACCGGAATAAGGGTCAATGCCGTGTGCCCCGGAGAGATCGATACACCTATGCTTCGCTCGGGGTTTATCCATCGCGGGTTCGACCCTGACACGGCAGTAGCCGAGCTAAGCAAGTCAAATCCTCTCGGCCGACTTGGCGCACCGGAGGATATTGCCGATGCGGTATATTTTTTGAGCTCGGACGCAGCCCGCTTTATCGCAGGGACCACACTCGAAGTCGCTGGCGCGAAAGCCGTCTATTAAGGGGTATTGTGGTTGATCAACTTGCACTCCAGCGTTCGGTAATCAGGGGCGACCGGGCAGAGGAAGAAACGACCGCAGCATGTTGCGCGGGTCAGGTGCGATTGGTTCTGCAGTCGTATTGAGAGGTCAGAGCCGCAAACAGCGCTTTCCAACGCTCTCGTTTCTCCTCCGTCCAAACGTAACTGGGTCGTGATGAAACCCCGGCATCGTTTGTACTGTGAATTGAGACCTCGGACTCGTGGCGATGTGGAGTTCCGGCTACATCGGAGCAAAGCTGGCTGCGGAGACCGAGTCGGTGTATCTGGTCCTCTTCTGGCGCTTTCTGTTGGTTTCGCTGCTGCTGATGGCGGCATCCCTCCGCCACATCCGCGCGGAAGGAGCGCGCTCCCTTTGGGTCAACGGGCTGCTGGGGTTTTTGCGGCATGTTTCTGCCGATCGGCTGTGCAATTGTCGCAGTCGATATGGCTATTGCTGCGGGTACTGTGTCGATCATCTACGCCCTCCAATCGCTCCTGACTGCTGTGGTAGCAGGTCCTTTTCTCGGGGAACGCGTCACCACCCGTGAATGGACCGGCCTTGCCGTCGCATTCGTCGGTGAGACGATCGCCGGCGACTATGGCGGGCTTTCCGCACCCGGGATTGCTTACTTATTGACCATGGTGGGCACTGTCGGGATGGTGGCCGCGACAGTGATCGCAAAGGCCTTGATGGATGAAACTCCAATCCTTCCCGCAATAGGCATTCAAAGCAGTTTTAGCGCGGCCTTGTTCCTGCCTTTTGCTCTCGCCGACGTGTTAAACGAGGGGCGGGCTTGCGCGATGATGGTCGGCCTCATTGACGTGCTTGGTCCCTCCGTATTCCGCCGGTCGATCAAGGACCGTCGACCGCGGCACAGAGTTCAAGACTGCCACTACCTTCAGTTCGGTCCATCTGCGTGGTTTCGAGGTGCAGTGCACCCGACGGTGACCAGTCATCGAACCAAATAATCCCGCCTCCGATCTGAACGTGTATAGATGCCGACGCAGGACAATCGATCTTCGCGAAAAGCATCAAATACAAGAAATCGTACACAGGGCACAGCCATCTCATCTGACGTCGCATAATTCTACAAATTGGCCTAAAAAATTTCGACATCTACACCACCCATTTAGAGCGCGAGTCCGACCCTGCGGCCCTCAAATATTGCGTATGGCGCTTGCCGTGGCGCCACGCCGTCGCCGATCTCATGGAAGGGTATCTCAATTGCTAGTAGCGCTTGCGCCAATGCGTCAGTAGCGACGTTGGTCGTAGCCGTTACGAGCGTGTCGGCACCAATCCGGATGCGGCTTCTATCCAGGTGAGACATCACAGTTGCGCCGTCACCGTGCCATTCAACAATGCTACTTTCCAGGACAAAGCGGACCCCAAGTCCGGCCAGGACCTTGCGTAAAGGCGCATCCGCAGCCATACGCTGCAATTCGCGGCCAACCATTGGATCGGGAGTTATGAGCGTAACGTCATGGCCGTCTTCAGCCAGCTTCCAGGCCGTACCGCAACCTCGCCAGCCGCCGCTTTCGTCAAGCAACAGAACCCGCTTACCCGACCGCACTTGCCGGGCCATGACCGCTTCAACAGACGACGTGTTGCCTCGCTCCCAGCCAGGCATGATGTCCCACTGTGGTAGGGCCTTTTGAAAGCCCGTCTCTGGTGGGAGCGAACCCGTGGCGATAATCACATGGTCGGCAGCCTCTGCGACCACGTCTTCGGCCTCCACATAGGTGTTTAGGCGGACATCGACACTCAGCTTCGTCAGCTGGCGTTCGTACCAATCGATGAGGTCGATGATCTGTGCTCTTCGCGGTTGCAGTCCAGCGAGGCGGAAATGACCCCCAAGGACATTTGAAGCCTCGGCGAGTGTAACAGCGTGCCCGCGTTCCGCTGCCACCCGCGCGGCCTCTAGGCCGGCGGGGCCGCCGCCCACCACAAGGACACGTGCGGGCGCATTGGCTTTGTCGAACCGATCACCACCCCATTCAAATTCTCGCCCAGCGGAGGGGTTAACAAGGCAGCTGATCCAGTAGTCTCGCGAGCGCCGGCCCCAGCACATTTGATTGCAGGAAAGGCACCCCCGCACATCTTCGGGCCTGCCTTCCGCAGTTTTGTTCACGAGGTGAGGGTCGGCTATCTGGCCGCGCACGATGGACACGAGATCTGCGGCCCCTGACGCGATCACCGACTCAGCATTTTCTGGCGTGCGGATATGACTTTCCGCGATAACCAGCGCGTACTTTACCCGCTCCTTGATGCTTCCCGCGAGACCGACGCCAAGCTTCTCCGGGTACAGAAAGGTTGGCATGACCTTGTAGAAGTCGAAATAGCTACCGGTGCCGCAGGTCACGTAGTCGACCAGCCCGTCCTCATCATGCAGAGCGATGATGTCGACCATATCCTGCCGAGCCAAAACGACGCTGGAATCCTGCTCGTCAGAAATTGAGAGTCCGACTATGAAATCCGGCCCACAAATATCCCGGATGCGTCGAAGGATCGTTCGTGACAGTCGCGTTCTATTTTCGAGGGAACCACCCCAGTGGTCTTCGCGACGATTTGACCATGGCGTCCAGAACTGATCGAGCAGGCTGTGATAGGCAGCCCAGACTTCTACCCCGTCAAAGCCGGCCTCGTGGCACCGACGTGCGGCGTTCGTGAAGCCGTTGATGGTCTCCTCGATCTCCGCATCCGACATGGCATGCGAACCGTCGCTGTCGTGATAGCTCGGAAATCCGGATGGTGACCAATGTGGGTGATACGAAAGATCGGAGTCGCCGTGGCTTCCCACGTGATAGATTTGCTGGATCGCCAGCGCCCCATGACGCTGGATCGCCTCTGTCACGCGCGCAAACGCCGGAATTACAGAATCGTCATTCGGCCGGAAATTGCCTCTAGTCAGGACCGTTGCCGCATGTACGGGCATTGGTTCGACAACAATCATTGCTGCGCCGCCCCGCGCCCGTTCCTCATAATAGCCTATATGGCGCACGCCGGGCAGACCGACCTCGGCCATATTGGCTGTGTGGGCGCCGAAGACGACGCGATTACGCAGGGACCTGTTGCGCAAAGCAATCGGGGAGAGAAATCTCAGGGGAGCTGCCATTACGCCCACTTTGCTGTTGGCAATAACGCGCTAGCAAGCGGGCGATGGCAAAACAACCGGACAAAAAGTTATGTGGCGCGCGACTAAATGTTATGCGACGGATGGCCAGCTGACAGCGTTCAAACGCGACAGCTGCTGCAGGGTTGGATTGAGGCCAAGCCAGGCCGACGGGCTTCCTTTGAAGGCCCTTGCACAGACGGATGGTGTGGAAGAATGGAGAGACGAAGCCATGCTGCTGTACGCGACGCAGAAGATCGCCCTTGGAGTATTCGAACGGCTCGACGATCTTATGATACTGGCACGAGGAGGCTTGGTAGCGCTCGTGCGACCGCCGCCCGGTAGTCGTGAGGAGCGCTGCGGCCGATGTTATACATGACCAATTCACCTGCCGTTAAAGCTTTAAGTGCTTACCCAGCGGCTCTGTCTCCAGTACCGGAGGGCGACCGGGTCACCTGTCTCAAGGACGACGGAGTTGTCGGATTCCGAACATTTGTGTCATCATCATGTACGGCTTTAGCAAACTGAGAGTTTTATCAGCAGAGCTATCCTGCTGTTTCGAAAAGATTTGTTCGTTTGGCACGGTACATGCTTGGCTGTTTGCAACGGTGCCAAGAGCGCGTGATGATGTTACTTGGGGGGCAAAAATGAATTTAGGGCTTGACGGCAAGGTGGCAATGGTCGCAGCCGCCTCCAGCGGCTTAGGTCTGGCCACAGCTGAGGAGTTAGCCAACGAAGGCTGCCGCCTGTCGATCTGTGGGCGGAATCCGGGGCGGCTAGAAAGAGCAGTGGATCGGTTGCGCAGCAAAGGCGCCGAAGTGCTGGCGCGCGCAACCGATGTCACTGACTGCGCGGATGCGGCAAGGTGGGTTGCAGAAACAGCAGAGCATTTTCGGTGTATAGACATCTTGGTAACGAATTGCGGTGGCGTTTCTGCCGGGCCACCATCGGCCATGACGCCGAAGGATTTCGACGATGCCTTTGACCGCGTGCTTTTACCTTCGATAAATCTAGTTACGGCTTCCTTGCCGTATCTGCGGCGCTCGCGGGCGGGGCGAATATTGATGCTCGCTTCCGAGACTATTGTAAAGACCCCGGTACATTTCGCGCTGTCGGGTGTCGCACGAGC
>NZ_JAMYQY010000050.1:0-8035 GCF_040321125.1 Mesorhizobium sp. M0518 | reverse complement strand
CCCAAACCCTCGAGCGCATCGCCAATGGTTGGCCAAACAGCAACATCGAGGCGCTCATGCCTTGGAACTACCAGCGCTAAACGGCATCAGCTACGCGCTTACGCTGCGCTTTCTCTACAATGTGACGCTCGAGAGGGATTGGGCGCCTGAAGAGGTCCTGCCGCTTCCCAAGAAGCCGCAGAAGCTGCCGATCATCCTCAGTGCCGAGGAAGTTCAGCGGTTCCTCGGCTGCGTCCTCGACGTCAAACACCACGCCATCCTGACCACTTGCTATGCCGCCGGCTTGCGCATCTCGGAAGCGGTGCAGCTGAAGCCCACGGGCATCGACAGCCAGAGAATGGTCATCCGCGTGGAGCAGGGCAAAGGCCAGAAGGACCGCTATGTGATGCTGTCGCCCAAGCTCTTGGAGATCCTGCGCAGCTACTGGAAGGTGCGGCGGCCAAAGGAGTGGCTCTTCCCCGGCGATCGTTCCGGCCAGCCGATCACCAGGGATGCGGTGGGACACGCCTGCGCGAAAGCGCGCGACCGCTCCGGATTGTCCAAGCCGGTCACGCCCCATTCGCTTCGCCACGCCTTCGCCGTCCATCTGCTGGAGGCCGGCGCCGATGTGCGCACCATTCAACTGCTGCTCGGTCACCGCAGCCTCGCGACCACCGCCCATTACCTGCGGATCGCCACCAACAAGGTCTGCGCCACGTCGAGCCCCTTCGAGCTCTTGCCGAGGCCGGCGCCCACCCCGCCGCCGCCCGCCAAGCCGCAGTACTTCTGAGCTCGCGCCGATGGCCCGCTCGGGGCCGGAAGTGGCGGACATCTTCCGCCGCTACGGAGACACTTATCGCGCACAGCATGATGCGTCGCTGTCGACCGCCCAGCGCCGCGTCATGACGGCGATCGAACTGTGCCGGACCGCCGCGCTCGGCGGGCACGTCGAAGCATGCGATCAATGCGGCCTTCGGCGCATCGCCTTCAACAGCTGCCGCGACAGGCATTGCCCACGCTGCCAATCGCTGGCCCGTGCACAATGGCTGGAGGATCGTCGCGCCGAGCTCCTCGACACACAGTACTTTCACGTCGTCTTCACGTTGCCTGGCGACATTGCCGCCATCGCCTATCAGAACAAGGCGCTCGTCTACGGCCTGCTCTTCCGCGCCGCCGCCGAGACCCTGCGCACCATCGCCGCCGATCCCAAGCACCTGGACGCCGAGATCGGCTTCTTCGCCGTGCTACACAGCTGGGGCCAGAACCTGCTTCATCATCCGCATCTGCACTGCGTCGTCGCTGGCGGCGGCCTGTCTGCCGACGGTCGTCCGTGGATCGCCTGCAAGCCCGGCTTCTTCTTGCCGGTCCGGGTGCTCTCACGCCTGTTCCGACGATTGTTTCTGGAGCACCTGGAGAAAGCCTTCGACGCCGGCCAGTTGAAGTTCTTCTCTGGCCTGCAGCACCTGAGCGAGCGCGACGGCTTCCGGCGCTATTTGGCGCCGCTACGAAAGGCTGAGTGGGTCGTCTTTGCCAAACCGCCCTTCGCCGGACCTGCCCACGTGCTCGACTATGTCGGGCGCTATACGCACCGCGTCGCCATCTCCAACAACCGCCTCATCGACATCGAGGACAACGCCGTTCGTTTCCGCTGGAAGGACTACCGGCACGGCAATCGGCAGAAGGTCATGACCGTCGCGTCCGACGAGTTCATTCGCCGCTTCTTGTTGCACGTCCTGCCCGAGGGCTTCCATCGCATCCGCTACTACGGCTTTCTCGGCAATCGCCACCGCGCACAAAAGCTCGCCCACTGCCGCGTCCTGCTCGGCATGCCGGTTCCCGAGCCGTCGGATGGCTCATCCGAAAGGGATTACCGCGACCGCTATGAGGATCTCACCGGTCATTCCCTCAGGCAATGCCCCGCCTGTCGTCAAGGCCAGATGATCATCGTCGAAATCTTCGACGGCGCCACTGGACCCCCGCCGTACTGGGATACGTCATGAAAGAACCGCTCCGCTTTCGCCGTCACCGCATCGCACGAGCCGTTCGGCCGGAAAACCGAGTCGGTCCCGCGAAGCTGCGCGCCGTCACCCCCGGCTGCCTTTGCCGGGCAAGGCGCGACGCCGGTCCTCACTTTGCCGAACCTATATCCGTGCCGCTTTCGGCGCACGCGACCCCTGCAATCGCTGCGTCCACGACCGCATCCGCACCCACGCCATGCCTGTTCATGGCCACGGCCTGATTGAACGCCCATAGCGGCCACCCGTGCCGGCGGCTTAGTCCAACACGTTTTTAGCTCACCGTCGCGATCCACCTCAGCGCGCTCTCGCCACCCGCCTTTCTCCGCGACGCCAAGCTAAAAACGCTCTGCATTATGACGGATCCAAAAAGGTCGTTATCGTTACCGGCGCAACGTCCGGGATAGGGGACGCCGTCGTACAGGCCTTCGGCGCAATGGGCGCTTCACTCGTCTTAGTTGGCCGCGATCACGAGCGTGGCCAACGCTACGCGGTTCAGAAACTCGGTTGTCCAGCTCAATTGATGCTCGGTGATGTAGCTGATTCCGGCTTCGCCGACCAAGTCATTGCTTCTACCGTCGAGCGGTATGGAAAGGTGGATGTCCTGGTCAACAGCGCCGGAATTATCCGGCGGGGAACTGCGGTTGAAACCTCGGATGACGATTGGCGCCAGACATTCGGATGCGCTTCTATTTTAGCCGCGCCGCAGTGAAGTCCATGCGAACGACCGGTGGCGGGAGCATTGTCATAGCCTCCAACGTTGGCTTGGTTGGTTGTTCGAATCTGGCTGCCTGCTGTGCGTCAAAGGGCGCGGTGGTTCTGCTCACTCGAGCCATGGCCCTAGATCACGCCAAAGAGCAAATCAGCATCAATGCCGTCTGTCCCGGGGCCGTTGATACACCCATGCTCGTGTCGGCTCACAACAAGCCGGCTACGGCGGACGAGATCCTGCAGAGGAATACCGATTCAATACCGCAGGGGCGCCTCGCCACGCCGAAGGAAATAGCGAGCTTGACGGTGTTTCTGACGAGCGAACAGGCGAGGCACATCACCGGCGTCGCTGTTCCGATAGATGGCGGCTTCGCGGCAGGATAGGAGGGATCCATGGGTAACCGGCTATCAGGCAAGGTTGCCGTCGTGACGGGCGGCAACCGAGGAATAGGGCGGGCGATTGCCGAGAGGCTCGCTGAAGAAGAGGCAGTGGTTGTCGTCGGCGACCTGGTTGGGGAGCCTGCCGCCTTTGGCAGCAGCGTTCCCGAGCTCGTGTTTTTGCATCTAGACGTCACCAAGGAGGTTTCGATCCGAGCATTCGTTGACGAGGTCCTACTGAGGTTCGGCAGGATCGATGTACTGGTCAACAATGCTGGTAAGGTCATTCATAAGTCCATCGACGAACAGACTGCCGAGGATTGGGACGGGCTCATGGCGGTCAATCTCCGGGGTCCGTTTTTAATGGCCAAGTACGTGGTCCCGGAAATGAGACGTAGCGGCTTGGGAACGATCGTCAACATCGGGTCGGTGGAAGGCTATATGGTCAACCCTTGGCATACTGCCTACGCGGCCACGAAGGCCGGCGTGCATGGTCTCACGCTGGGACTGGCAGTTGACCTCGGGCCGGATGGTATACGTTGCAATACCGTGTGTCCCGGTTGGATCGATGCCGAGCTGAATCGTGCGTATCTCGAGATGCACCCGGACCGAAGCTTGATCGAGCGGGAATTGTCGCAACTTCACCCGGTAGGAAGGACAGGCGCCCCATGCGCAGTGCCGTCTTGATCCGGCTGTTGTCGCGGAGGGTCAACTCTTCCGAAAGGAGGATGTCCATGGCTTCGAGGGCGGCGATCTCGCCTTGCTCGAGCCGGCGCACGATATGATCGAGCGCTTCGAGCGCTCGTGGCATCTTCAGGCCGACGAGATCGTGGCGGATCCGGTCGATTGTGGATGGCGTGGTATCGAGCGCATTCGTCATGGACGCTGCTCCTTCGCCATCACCCGGGTGACGGCATCGTAGAAGGCCAACGGGCGCTGAGCGACCCTGTCGCCTGAGCCATGAAGGATGAGCTCGTCGTTCCTCAATCTTTGTCGGCGCTTGTGGACGTGGATGTTGCGATGCCCGGGCTCGACATGACGCTGATGCCGGCCTTCGAGAATGGGATGGGTGGCAATCAGCGCGCTGTCCTCGAAGATGCGTACCTCTTCGGCCAGCGTGTGCACCTCGACGACACGGCGCCTGGTGGCGTCGGGCACGCTGTAGAAATTGCACCGACGCTGACCATGCCCTCCCGGCTGATGCGTCGCTCGAGGCTTCAGGACCGATCGGAACGGAGCCAAAGGCAGCGGCCGCAGCGCTGCCCGCTCCTCGGCGAAAGCTTCGTTGACGACACGCAGTGTGGTGGCGTGAACTCTCGGGTTTGCGACCGTGTCCAGCCAGTGACGCAACTGCACGTTCAGGTCTTCGAGATTGCGAAAGGACCGGGCCAGGAAGAAGTCCTCGCGAATGTAACGGAATGGTCGCTCCACCTTGCCTTTCGTTTTGGCGCGGTAAGGCCGACACGCCTTGGGATGGAAACCATAGTGGCGGGCAAGATCGACGAGGGCACGGTTGTAGACGATGCCGCCGGTATCGCCTTCGCCGATCACAGCCGTCTTCATACGATCGTAAAGCACTTCGCGAGGAGCGCCGCCCAGCGCCTCGAAAGCCCCAGCATGGCAGCGCAAGACAGTCGGCAGATCCTGGTGGACGACGAAGCGTGCCCAGATAAGGCGACTGAAGCCAAGCACCATGGAGAATAGCCAGACGATTCTCGGCGTGGTCGGCTCATCGGCAAAGACGACATTGAACTGGGCAAAGTCGACCTGCGCCTGCTCGCCGGGCGGGGTCTCGAAGCGAACCTCGTATCCACGCTCCGCCGCGGCAGGACGAACGTCGCACAGGAAGTCGGTGACGGCCGTGTAGCCGCCGCCATAGCCGAGATCCTTCAGTTCCCGGAAAAGCCGGCTGCCGGTGAGTCCGGGATATCGGGTGACGCGTTCGCGAAGATAGGCCGTGAAGGGATCGATCACCGCCTGACGCGGCTTGCGCGGTCCGTAAGCCGGAGCCTCGAGCCCGCGCTCAATGTATTTGCGCACCGTCTTGCGGTCGATCCCGCTCTCCCTGGCGATCGCCGACACCGACAGGCCCTGCCGATGCAAATCCAGTATCATCGTCATCTCCCCGATCTTGATCACCGAAATCCCTCTCCCGACCATCAGGAGAAGCATCAACGATTACGCGCCGCCGGTCTCCCGGAGCGCGCTCCGGAAGACCGGCGGCAGCGCTATACTGGGAAGATTCAAACGGCACTTCTGGGGAGTATTGAGCCGGCATCGACACCGAGCGACAGCAGCCTGCTGTGGGACGCCGTCCGAATCGTGGTGCGCCTGTTGAAGCAGGCTGATGCCTTGGCCGGCGGCGCCGGCTTGGCATGGCACGATCACTGCCGCGCGGCCAAGAAGCGCGCCCGCAAGATCCAGTTCACACGCGGTCGACCCAATCGTGTTCTGCTCTACCACGAACTGATCGGGATCGCCCACGCCACCTTGGCCTATCTGCGGCAGGCGACGGCGCAATTGGCCGTGGCGGCCAACCCACTCATCGAACTCTGGCAGGCCCAGGTCTGTCACTATCGGCCGCTGATCGAGCAAATCATCACACAAAGTGAGCGGCGGGTGTTGGCCGGCGAGCTGGTGCCGGCCAGCGACAAGCTGGTCAGCCTGTTCGAGTCCCATGCCGATATCATCGTCAAAGGCAGCCGCGACACCGAATATGGCCACAAGCTCAACCTGACCACCGGCAGGAGCGGCATGATCCTCGATCTGGTGATCGAGGCGGGCAATCCGCGCGACAGCGATCGATTGCTGCCCATGCTGGAACGCCACATCGCCTTCTATGGTCACGCGCCGCGGCAGGCGGCGGCCGACGGCGGCTTTGCCAGTCGCGACAATCTGGCTACAGCCAAGATCTTGGGCGTTCGCGACATGGCATTCCACAAGAAAGCCGGCCTCAGGATCAAGGACATGGTTAGAAGCAATTGGGTTTACCGCAAGCTGCGCAACTTCGGTGCCGGCATCGAGGCCGACATCTCATGCCTCAAGCGCGCCTACGGCTTGGCGCGCTGCACCTGGCGCGGCATTGATCACTTCAAGAGCTACATATGGTCCTCGGTCGTAGCCCACAATCTCGTCCTCTTCGCATGTCTCAAACCGACCTGATGCCGAGCCACCATCGGAACTGCGGCGCACCGGCCAGAGCTGGGCCTCGCAGCGTGCGCGCGATTGCGCCCACATCGCCCTTTGCGCCGATCCCAGCGTCCTAGAGCACGTCCTGTGATCGATGAATCGATTGTGATGTGACGGCTGCGTTTTGTGCTGATTCAACATCCACCTCGATGTTGGTGGACGATGGGAAGAGCATTGAGCGGTGATCTTCGGTCGCGGGTCTTGAAGGCTTCGGACGAGGGCATGTCGGCGCGGCAAGCGGCGGCGCGGTTCGGCGTGGGAGTGTCCGCGCGATCCGCTGGATTGCGCGGGCGAAGATCGGCGAACTGGCGCCACGCCCGCAGGGCCGCCGCCGCGCCTCCAGCCTCGATGCGCATGAAGCCGTCATCGTCGGGCTGATCGAGGAGCGCAAGGACATCAGGCTGAACGAGATGGTGGAGCGGCTCGTCGCCGAGCAGTCAGTGCGGATCAGCCGCAGCGCCTTGAGCGCCTGGCTTCGCGGTCACGGCTGGACATTCAAAAAAAGTCCGCGCACGCACTGGAGCAGGGTCGCCTCGACATCCTGAAGCGGCGCCGGGACTGGTTCGACGGCCAGCTCGATCTTGATCCGGCGAAGCTCGTGTTCATCGATGAGACCGGCCTCTCCACAAAGATGGCCCGCCTGCGTGGAAGAGCGCCGCGCGGCGAGCGCTGCCGGGCCGGCGTGCCGCATGGCCACTGGAAGACCACGACCTTCACCGGAGCGCTGCGGCTGACGGGCATGACTGCGCCCTTCGTCTACGACGGCGCCATGAACGGCAACGTGTTCCTGGCCTATGTCGAGCAGGTGCTGGTCCCTACATTGTCGGAGGGCGACGTAGTCGTCATGGACAACCTGCCCGCCCACAACGCCGCCGGCGTGCGCGACGCGATTGAGGCCGCAGGCGCGAGCCTGCTCTACTTGCCGCCCTACAGTCCCGACTTCAATCCGATTGAGAACGCCTTCGCCAAACTCAAGGCGCTGCTGCGAGCAAAGGCCGAGAGAACCATCAAGGCTCTCTGGGACGCGGTCGGCGCGGTCGTCGACCTCTTCACCCCAGCCGAATGTGCCAACTACTTCAAAGCCGCAGGATATGATCCGGATTAAACAGGACGTGCTCTAGATCCTGCCCATCCTCCCAAAAACGTGTCGACGAACGGCAAGTGGTTGCAAATGTTCGCAAAAAGAAGCGTTTATGGACGGAAACTAAGCTAGTGAGAATCCAGTTTCGTTAGCGGTGAAATGATCTCCGTCGACGGCGGGCGAACCAAGAAGATATCCCTGCCCGCCATCTTGGATGAGGAGTACCGGGCCAAGCTGACGAAGGCATAGTAACGCGCCCGAACTACACCTGACGAATTGACCGTAGTGGGTGAAGTCGCTCACGCCATAGCTATGTCTGTCACGGCACCACTTGCTTGTTCGCAGCCCTCGATATCGCCTCGGGCTTCGTGATCGGCAAATGCTGCAAGCGCCACCGCGCGGCCGAGTTTCTCGACTTCCTCAGACCTTGCCCCTCTGATCTAATCCGGTTTGAAGTTCGTTCTGGCCCATCGAGAGGACCAGGACATGAAACGTAGCCGCTTCTCTGAAGAGCAGATCATCGGAATTTTGAAGGAACATGAGGCCGGGGTATCGGTTGCCGATCTGTGCCGCAAGCACGGGGTCAGCGACGCCTCGATTTACAACTGGAAGGCCCGCTTCGGCGGGATGGATGTCTCCGAGGCTCGGCGACTGAAGGCTCTGGAGGACGAGAACACGCGGC
>NZ_JAMYQY010000049.1:0-8607 GCF_040321125.1 Mesorhizobium sp. M0518 | reverse complement strand
GGCTCATGATCGCAGCGAAGCGAAGATCGTGAGACGGGGTGGTGGTCCTCGTAGAGCGCCGCGCGGAGCCCCCCCCCCCGCGGCGAGGGGGGGGCCCCCCCCCCCACGGGGGGGGGGGGGGGCGGCCCCCCCCCCCCCGACGCGGTGTTTCTACTTGAGGGCGACCGGGGTCAGCTTGCCGTCGACCTTCTGCCACTCAAATACGACGAACCCGGGCTGCTTGATATCCCCCTTGTCGTCATAGGAGATCGAACCGAGCACCGTCGAGATACCGGCGCCGGAATGAAGATAATCGGAAACGGCCTTTGGATCGTCGGCCTTGGCTTTGGCGATAGCCTCGGCAAGAATCTGCGTTGCCGCGTAGGCGTAGAGGGTCACTGCTTCGGTGGGCACGTTTTTGGCCCTCAGATCGGCGACGGCATCCTTGGCTTCTGCAAACGTTGCCGGGTCGGGGAACGACGTCATCAGGGTTCCAACAGCACCATCACCGCCGATGGCGCCGAATTCGCTGTTGGAGATGCCGTCACCGCCCATCAGGATCGCGGTGACGCCCTGATCGTGCATCTGGCGCACAATCAGTCCAGCCTCCGTGTGCTGACCGCCATAGTAGACGAGGTCGGCGCCCGATTGCTTGATCCTTGTGACGAGAGGGCTGTAGTCCTTCTCGCCCGGGTTGACCTCCTCATGGAGAACCTCCTTGCCGCCGCCGGCGTTATAGGCCTTGGCCATTTCGTCGGCGAGGCCTTTGCCCGCCGTCGACTTGTCGTCGACAATCGCTATCTTCTTGTCCTTGAAACGGTCGAGAACTAATTTGGCGGCGATGGAGCCTTGCTGATCATCGCGCCCGCACGCCCTGAAGGCATTCCACAGGCCGCGCTCCGTCACCATCGGGTTGGTGGCAGTCGGCGTCACGAACAGAACGCCATTCTCGGCATAGACCTCGGAAGCGGGAATGGTGACGCCGGAATTATAGTGCCCGACAACGTAGTGAACGCCATCAGCGACGAATTTGTTGGCGACCGAAACGCCCTGCTTCGGGTCGGAGACATCGTCACCGATCGACACGGCAAGCTTTTGTCCAAGAACGCCGCCATTGGCGTTGATGCGTTCAACGGCGATCTCGACACCGACGCGGTACTGTTCTCCATAGGCGGCGTTCGGCCCCGACATCGGGCCGGCGACGCCGAACACAATATCAGCCCTGGCCGCACCAACAGCCGCAGTCATAAGGGCAGCAGTCATCATCTGCACGATCATGCGCATTTTATTCCCCTGTTTTTTAGAGAAAGGCGGGCTTTTCCCGCCGCTTCAGGCGTCAGTTCACAAAGTGAAGCTTGTTGAACCGGCGCCGGAATGCCGTGACATCTGCCGCGACTTGTTCGCTGGCGTCATTGCCGCGCAGTCCTCTGGCGATGAGAGCCGCGAGTGCCGGCATGTCGTCTTCGGTCATGCCCCAGCGGACGATCTCGGGCGTACCCAGGCGCAACCCGTTCATGTCGCCGTCGACAGCGTCTATGGGCAAGCCGATGCCGCAGGTCAGGATGTTGGCCAGCCGCAATTTCCTTGCCGCCGCCTGGCCGCCGCCAAACTCGGCTGCCTCGAGGGCGAACTGATGCGATGTCGTGTAGCCCTTGCCGGTCGAAAAAACCGGCAGGCCGCGATCGGCAAGGCTTTCGGCCAACGCCTTTGCGGTCCGCGCCATCGTCGCGGCGTAGGCCTTGCCGTGGTCTTTCCAGTCTAGAAGTGTGATCGCCAAGGCAGCCGACTTGGCGGCATCGAAGTTGGCGGTCATGCCTGGAAATGCGATCCTGTCGAGCTTTTCGGCAACGACCGCATCGTTGGTGACGATCAGCCCGGACGCCGGACCGCCGAGACTTTTGTAGGTGCTCATCGTCATCAGATGAGCCCCTTCCTGCAAGGGCTGTTGCCACGCGTCTCCGGCAATCATGCCGCACAGATGGGCCGC
Organism: Mesorhizobium sp. M0518; assembly: GCF_040321125.1. Lineage (NCBI taxonomy): Bacteria > Pseudomonadati > Pseudomonadota > Alphaproteobacteria > Hyphomicrobiales > Phyllobacteriaceae > Mesorhizobium > Mesorhizobium sp. M0518. The sequence goes on along the minus strand of NZ_JAMYQY010000049.1, from coordinate 6,641 downwards.
ATCGAAGAGAACAAGCGCACCGACCTCGTCGGCGATCTCCCGTATCTCACGAATGGGATGGGGCAGCAGGTTGAGGCTGCTGCCGATCGTTATCATCTTCGGCCTTATTGATCTGGCCAGGTCGCGCAATTTGCCGACGTCAACGGTGTAGCTGTCGGCATCGACTGGAGCGGTGTGGATATCGAGCCCGTAGAGCCCGGCGCAGCCGGCCATATGATGGGTTACATGGCCTCCGATCGCCGGCGACGGGACAATGACGCTGTCGCCCGGCCTGGCTGCAACCATGAACGCATAGAGATTGGCGATCGCGCCGGAAGGTACCCGGATCTCGGCATAGCTGGCGCCGAAAACGTCGGCCGCCAGCTCGGCCGCGATCACCTCGATCTGCTCGACACCCTCCAATCCCATCTCATATTTGTCGCCGGGGTAGCCAAGCGACGGGCGCGACCCCAGGCCGGAAGCGAGTGCGGCTTCGGCCTTCGGGTTCATCACATTGGTCGCCGGGTTGAGGTTGATGCAGTCGGCCTCGTGGATCGAACGGTTCAGCTCGATGCCCCTGTTGACTGCCGCCATGACGGCATCGGTCTTCTGAGTGCTCGTCTTCTGCGCCAACTGCTGGGCAAACTCGTCGCAATGCGATGGAACCCAGGGCCTGCGAGCGAGAGCGACCATCGATGCCTCCTTTGCCAACCGGCGGACAATACGGCTGTGAATGGAGCCTAAGGTGGAGCCGTCGGTCGGCATGGCGCAAGCGAGTAGTTCTAGCGCCTAGGCTTAGAAAAACTAGGTCTACTCTCCCCGCCCTATTTTGAGGGTCGCTTCCATCCAGACATCGAAGGCCATGTGCCGGCGACGACAGCGCCTTGGTCCTGTTCCGCAAGCCGGTCCTGCTCCAGCGACGCTCGCCTGGCTTCATCCGGCCGGGTGATGTGCGTCCACGAGTCGTCATAGCCCGGCTCGCGGCGTGCGATCCAGGCATCCAGCCCTTCGCGCAGATCAGCGGTCGGGGCCATGCGGGCGAACTGCTCGGCCTCGACAGCCAAGCCTTCGGCGATGCTCTGGTTGAGGCCGCGCGTCACTGCCGTGAGGATGCTGGCGATCGCCAGATCGGAGTGCCGCAGGATACGCCTGGCCAGGCCGATCGCGGCCGGCATCAACTCGGCATGCGGCACAACCTCGTTGACGAGACCCAGCTCAAGCGCCCGCGGCGGCGCAAACCAGTCGCCGGTCAACAGCAGTTCGAGCGCCCGCTTGCGCCCGGCAAGCCTGGGCAAGCGTTGGGTTCCGCCAAAGGTCGGGGGCATTGCAAGGCTGATTTCCGGCTTGGCGAACAAAGCGCGGTCGCTGGCGATGGCGAGCGGCACCGCCTCGGTGATTTCGCAACCGCCACCAAAGGCAATGCCGTTGACGGCAGCGATGACGGGTTTGCGAAACGCTTCCAGCCTTGCCGTCAGCCGTTGCCCGCGCATGACGAAATCACGCATCGCGACATCGACGCCGACCGCCACGCTGGCCGAGAACTCAGGAATGTCGCCGCCGGCCGAAAACGCCCGCTCCCCTGCTCCGGTCAGAATGATTGCGCGGACGCTGTCATCGACGTCAATGTCGTCGAGGATCGCAAGCAGGCGATCGATCAGGGCATAGTTCAACGCGTTCAGCTTCTCCGGCCGGTTGAGGGTGAGGATGGCAATCCCATCCCGGGTTTCGTTAAGGACAAGATCGGTCATTGGCTCTTCCTTCTTCATCATGCTGATGACCGGAAGACTATGCCTCTTTCCGCTTGTGTATATTCACTAGTCGGTATACCTAAGCTCATGCCTGACACGCAAAGTCCTACCCGCAAACGCATTGTCGATGCCGCGACCAGGCTCTTCTATGCCGAAGGAATCGGTCGCGTCAGCGTCGATGCCGTCGCCGAGGAAGCGGGTCTCACCAAGCGCACGCTCTATTACCATTTCAAGAGCAAGGACGACCTCATCGCCGCCTATCTCGATGGCCGTGACCAACCCAATCTGAAGCGGATGGCTGGCTGGTTCGATGCTGCCGAAGGCGGCGCGGATCGCAAAGTCGAGGCGATCTTCACCAATCTGGCGAGGTCCGCTCGTCACCCGAAATGGAAAGGATGCGGCTTCCTGCGCACGGCCGCCGAACTCGCCTCGATGCCCGGACATCCGGCGGTCAAGGTCGGCGCGCGGCACAAGCTGAATTTCGAAACATGGCTGGCCGGCGCCTTGTCGGACCATGGCGTCGGCGAGCCGCCCGCCTTGGCACGCGAGATCGTGCTTTTGATCGACGGCTGCTTTTCGATCATGCTGATCCACCGCAACCCCGATTACATCGAGGCCGCCGGCCGCGCCGCGGCAACGCTTGTGCGGGCGCGGATTTCAGGCAGCCAGCTCTAGAACCCAAACGCCAGCCATGCCGTGCCGGCGGCCAGCGTTATCAGCGTCAGCGGCAAGCCGACCTTGAAAAAAGCGCCGAACGACAGCGTCGTGCCGGCGGCTCGTGCCTGTTCGGCGACGATCAGATTGGCGACCGAACCCAGCAGCGTGAAATTGCCGGCCAGTGTCGAGCTCATGGCGACGACCAGCCAGGCACGCTCGGGGTTTTCGAGGCCCGGTATGAAGGGCCGAAGCGCCAGTACGGCCGGGACATTGCTCATGATGTTGGAAAGCACCGCGGTGAAACCGGACAGGCGCCAGACGTCGCCCAGCCCGAGGTTCTTGGCCGAAGCGATCATGTCGGGCGAAAGAAGCGTCTTTTCGGCGCCGGCGACCACAACGAACAGACCGGCGAACATGAACAGCAGCGGACCGTCGATCTCGCGGTAGATGCGTTCGGGCTTGATGGCGCGGGTGAGCAAGAGGATGGCGCCGCCGATGAGTGCGGCCTTGGCGACAGGCACGCCGGCGAAGAAGGCGATTGCCAGCCCGATGCAGACCACCACCGCCTTCAGCACCTGCCCCTTGTGCATGCGGCCAAGCGAGACTTCGGGCGTCAGTTGGACCGTTCGGGCGAATTCGGCCCGGTAGACGATGCGAATGATGACAACGACCGCCACGAGGCCGAAAAGGGCGACCGGAGCCAGCGCTGCCGAAAAGGCCGGATAGGAAATACCCGACAGCGCGCCGATGACCATGTTTTGCGGATTGCCGGTGATGGTGGCGACGCTGCCGCAATTCGACGCGGTGGCGGTGGCGATCAGATAGGGGATCGGGTTGCGCTTGATGATGCGGGTGACGTGGACGACGATCGGCGCCATGACGAGGCAGATGGCGTCGTTGACCAGGAAGGCGGACAACACGCCGGTCAGCAGCGTCACCATCACCAAAAGCATGAAGGGCGCGTGCGCGTGCTCGATGGCGATGGCGCCAAGGCCGCGAAAGGCGCCCGACACTTTCAGATGCGCCACCACGATCATCATGCCGAGCAGAAGCGTGATGGTGTCGAAATTGATCGCCCGGTAGGCATCCTCCATGCTGAGCGCGCCGATGGCGATCATCGCGGCCCCGCCGAGAAGCGCGATCCCCGCCCGGTCGAGGCGCAGGCCGGGGATGCGGCCGATGGCAACACCGGCGTAAGTCAGGATCAGGATCAGCAGTGCCGCCGCGCCCATCAATGTCATCGATAGAAGTCCTGCCCAGTCTGTGGCGCGCCGCTGCCTGTCAGCCCCAATGGTCTGATTTGCGTGCCTGCTTTAGCGCGATGTCGAGATCGACGACAGACAGCCAGGCATGTTGTTGCGTCAAGCACCGCCAAGGGATGACGTGCCGCTAACGCAGATAGAAATCCAGCCTTTGTCGCAGTGCCTGCGGCGAAAACAGCTGCTCGACGGTCTGCCGGGCCTTGAGGCCCACTGCCGCCCGCAGCGCCGGATCGGCTTTGAGATCGGCCAGGATCCGTGCCGCCTGTTGCGTCGTTTCGAACAGAAAACCGTTTTCGCCATGCCTGATATGGTCGGAATAGCCTCCATATGAATGGCAGACCACGGGCAAGCCGCAGGCCATCGCCTCGAACACGACGCGACCGAAGGTTTCGACATGCCAACCGGTGCGATAATAAAACACGTCGAGCGTCTGCAGAAACTCTTCGGCGATAAATTGGCCGGGTGGCAACAGCTCGAGTTGCGGATGCGGCATGAGGCTGCCCTTGAGCCCTGTCCCTCCCTGAATCCGCAAGGCTGTACCTTCGGCCAGCAATGTCTCGTAAAGGGGTATGTCATCGGGATGATGTTTGCCCGGCCCATCGCGGCTCAAGCGTCCGACGGTGAACGGACGATCCGAATCCAGACGCCGTGGTGAAAAACGTTCGATCTCGATCGGAGAGGGGTGCACCGTGCCGTCGATTTGGAGCAATCGCTTCTGAAAGTCGGAAACAAGCACTATCTCGGCGGTGGGCCATCCCAAGCTCCGAGGCATGCGCGTGGTGAGGTTGAGAACCTTCGGATGAAGGGTGTTGAAGTCGTAGATCAGCCGGCGCGGCCGCGGGATCAGGTAAGGCCACACCTTGTTGCGCCAATGCGCTCCGAGAAAAACGTAAGTGCCGCCATCCGGAACTTTTCGCGTAAGCGGGGAAATACGACGTATCGGGAATTGCCGCATTAATTCATCTGAAGCCCGCGATGACGCAGCCCAAAGGCGCACGTCCGAATCGGCGCTCAACAGCCGATAGAGTTCCAAGGTCTTGAGGTCACTGCCACCGAAAGGATCCTGAAAGCCGTTGAACAAATGGATCATAATAGCTGTGCTTACCTGACCGTTTCCGCCATTGTTCGCCGGCGTCAAAAATCATGATCGCACGTCGGCCGTAACCCTTGGAAACTCAGGAGTGAGAACCGTTTCTGCCGACAACGAAACATCGCCAACGCGGGGGGAGTATACCGGTAAGCGGTTGCAGTCCATGGCCTATCGAGCCGGCATGCTATCCATAAAGATCGGAACCCCGGCATATGACTGTAAGCATCGAAGCGTCGAGAAAGCGGCCTGCGTCGATTTCGAGAGCTTCCCGATCAGCCATCAGCAAATTTATGCCGTCAATGCACGGTGGCGACCCCGGGCGCAGGCGCCGGAGACGTTCCGGCCGGATCGAAGCTGACTTGATCGCGTCCGTTCGACTTGGCCGTGTAAAGCCTTTTGTCGGCAGCGGAGAAGATTTCCTCATAGGTGATCGGGCCGGTAAAGCTTGTGCCGCCGATGCTGACGGAAAGCGGACAAGGCCTGCCGCCGGGTGAGAATTCCATCTCCCTGATACGCCGGCGGATGCTTTCGGCAACCACCCAGGATTGCGAGGGATCCACGCCGGGCAAAAACACGCCGAATTCTTCGCCACCGATGCGGCCGACGATATCGCCCCCACGAAGTTGCCCCTTGATCGCCTGCGCTATCAGTTTGAGTGCCTGATCGCCGCAATCATGACCCAGACGGTCATTGATGGACTTGAAGTGGTCGGCGTCGATGATCAGCAGCGCGCCCGAACGGGTCTGTTCCTGCTTTCGGGTCTGCTCGAGATAAGCTTCGACCAGCATCGAGAAAGCGCCACGGTTCAGCACCGCCGTCAGGCTGTCGGTCGCGGCGATGACGCTGAGGTCGCGCTGCGCGATGGCCAGCTGGCGAATCTTCCACATCAGGAAAAACAAAAAGGAGCCGCCCAGCACCAAAGGCAGCATCAGGTCGGTCATCTGCGCCCGCCACACGGCCTCGGGCGAAAGATAGGGAAAATTGAAGGAATCGACGAAGAACGCCACGGCAATGAAGAATGCCGTACCGACTGCCGTGACAGCGATCACCCTGCCCCAGCTCGTCGGCGACAGATCGAGCTTCATCGCGTTCAACTCCGTTAGCCGTCGCTACTATGACGCACCAACCCCAACAAATTGATAAGACTTTCCCTCCAATTCGATATCGGGCGGCGGAACCAACCCGCCGGCCCTGTCGATGACTTGCGACAGACGCCACAAGACGGCCGCTGGAAAGCAGCCATCCTGTTTCAGAGCTTGAAGGCGTGGGCCAATTGCCGGCCGAGCAAGGGCAAAACGGCGCGCGAAGCCAGACCGCTCGTCGTCAGTTGAGCGTCGGCTCACTCAGCGCATCGACGACAAAGGATGCCGCGATCAGGTCGTCGGCATCGAGGCGCAGGGAGCCTCCGTCGCCTCCCATGGCTGAAGCCACTTTTTGAAAGGTCTTCATTTCATATTCCGTGATCCGGGCGTCCTGCATCCTGGCCTTGAGGTCGGCGATGCGCCGATCCAGAGCCGAAGATATGCCTATTTCTCGCTTCGACATGGCAACACTCCTCCCCACCCTTGTTTGCCTCCCGCCTGTCCACTTTTATATGAGGGTCCGCGAATACAGCGGGCCGAACGCGCCGTGCGCGGGAAGGTTCCGAAAAGGCAGAGTAACGAAATAATACGCTGGCCCCAGCCGACTGAACTGACCCCTTAAAGTTGGACGGTTTAAGGTGGCGGCAGATTTAAGGGCTGGGTTCTGTATTGCACAGGGCTAAGCCCTTTCAGTTTCAGTTTGATGCGATCATGATTGTAGTAGTGGATGTAATCCTCGATGCTGGCCTTGAGGCTCTGAACGTTCTCGAAGGTATTGGGGTAGAAGAGCTCGGATTTGAGTGTTGCGAAGAAGCTCTCGATA
>NZ_JAMYQY010000048.1:0-8621 GCF_040321125.1 Mesorhizobium sp. M0518 | reverse complement strand
TCGTCGCCCAGCAGCAAGGCACCGGACCGGAAATGCTCGAGCGTGGTCGGCACTTTGCTGAAGGTGTTTGCCTCATGCTCGATCTCGCCAGTGAGGACGTGGTGCCCCATGGGAATATCTCCGGATTGCATAAAAGATGGCGCTGCTGTGGACTACGTGTGGCAGTTAGGCTCAGGACCTTTAGGTGGCTCTGGCAGCGACGGTCGAGACCCTGAGAATGTAAGCGGCCACTGCTCAGGCCTTCTGCATATTCCACATGAGAATGTAGTTTGGAACCTCCATGAGGCCTGTGAGCGTCTTACGTCGCGCGATTGGCGAAGCATATTGTCCCAACAAGACGAAGCCAACGAAGTCCCACCATAGCTTTTGCATCTCTCGGGCCAGGGCCTGGCGCTCTGTCCGCGTCTCGACATCAACCCATTTGGCCCGAAGAGCCTCATATTCGTCGTTATTCGGCCAACCGTACCAACCCTTCCCGCCATTTGCACTTAAGAAGGGCGCACTAACCGGGTCGCTAAAGTCAGAATCGGAAGAGGTAGTGATGAAGATGCTCCAGCCGCCGTTTTCGACGGGGTCCTTGCTCGCCCGGCGCGCAACAACCCCGCCCCAGTCGCTTGGCGCGAGCTCAGCATTGACCCCAATTTTACGCAGGCTGGCCGCCAAAAACTGCGCGGCGTCGCTAACCTGCGGCCGGGTCGTCGGCTGGAGAATGACGACCTTCTCACCGGCGTATCCGGCCTCCTGGAAGAGCTGCTTCGCCCGTTCCGGGTTGCCTCCCTTCTTGAACCATCCCGTATTTTCGTCGTTCGTATAGAGCGTATTGGCTCCAAATATCGAAGTAACAGTGCGACCGTATTTTGGATCGGGGGAAATGACACGGAGGAACGCATCCTGGTCGATCAGGTGAAGCATCGCTTGACGCGCCTTCACATTGTCGAACGGCTTCTGAAGGCAATTCATGCGCAAGAACATGTCGTCGCCCGACTTGTTCAGAGCTTGGAGTTCAAGGTTGGGATCGCTCTCGATCACCGGGTAAAGATCGGCGGGCGGGAAACTAAGGAAATCGACCTCACCGGCTTGCAAGGCAGCCAAAGCAGTCTGTTGATCCGCGATATTTTCCCAGATGGCCCGGTCGACCTTGACCACCTTCCCACCGGCGAAGCCGTCGGGGGCCTCGCTGCGCGGGACGTATTGTTCATTGCGGTCGTAAGTAAAGCTGGCGCCCGGCTTGGCAAGAGCATGATTGAACCTAAACGGCCCAGATCCTATATTCGCGGTCACCTGCTCGGTTGGCGGGCGATCCGCATCCTTTTCGCGCATGACGAAAACTGGGTAACCCAAGGTCATCAGGTCTATAACCCCCAGCCGTTCCTTGAGCGTTATAGTGAAAGTCTTCTCATCCTTCTTCGAGATATCCTTAGCCCGATCCATAAGAAGGCTTCCGTAAACCTGGCCCCAGCGGCGGATCGAGGCGACACAGTCGACTGCAGTGACGGGAGTGCCATCGTGCCAGCCCAGGCCATCCCGCAGCTCGAACGTATAAGTTTTCTTGTCGTCGGAAACGCCCCACTTCCCCACCATTTGCGATTGCAGGGCAAACCTGGAGTCGGGCGAGAACAGCGTGTCGTAAATGGCGTAGGCGTGGCTGTGGGTGATGTTAGCGGTTGTAAAGTAGGGGTCGAAGGCAGTAAAGTCCTCCATCACCATCCGCACCGTACGTGCGTCGGTTGATGCCGTCTGTGCCCGCAAGACCGACGGAATTGTTACAGCCGTTCCGGCCGCCAGGCCCATTTTAACGAGGTCGCGTCGCGTGATTCTCATGTGTTCCGTTCCCCTTTTTGGATAGTGGCTCGGTTAACCCGCACCTATCATTCGGTCGGCACGACGATTAAGGCATTCGATCCCAAAGAGGCATATCTCTCCAACGAATGACTTTCGAAGACGACACTTCGAGACAGTACCACCTGGCGTGGGAGCGTTTGCGCCAAAATGCCACGGCTATTGAAACGCGGGCTGCAGAAACTCGCTCGGTTTGATGAAAAAGGCCGCCAGCAACCGAGCTGTGCCGTGGCCAACCGCGCCGCCCGCGACAAAGGTCCTTTGGCGACCCAAGCCCATAGAAGCTTGTCCGAGCCTCCTGGAGCCGTCGTGCACCCCTTCGTGCACGAGCGCGCGGCTTGCGTGCCGGCATACTCTGCTAGCCTGATCTTGGCGACTTCGGCCGCCTTTCCACGATTCTGGGCGGGCCATGCAGCGCTATAGGGGGGGGGGCCGACCGCCTTGATCTCATGCCGTATGGCTCCAGTACCAAACATGTCGACAGGTCGGCACGCTTCGTCGGCTTATCTCCTCTAATCCTGTTTAGCGGCGCAATCGTGCTGGGGCCATGATCCGGCGGCAGCGCGTCCCGAGTAAAGGTGGTCACGTCAAAGAAGATCATTACAACGGCATTGGGCGAACCTCACCCAAAACCCCGCCCACGCGATGGCTAGTCGCGCAGGCTTCGCAGCATATTAGGCAGTTCATCGCGACCTCGTAGTGCGTTTGACGGATCGGATCGCGTCAACACCGTGCGCCTGGCGCATCCAAATAGTGCGAGCCTCTCGACAGATGGCTCTCCTCACGCGAGTTTCGATAGCCAGACTATGGCACATCTCCGATGCCGATCAGGCCGATTTCAAAAAACACCGTCTAGTGGAGCAGGTATTTCACAAGTAGCGCGTTTTCGGCAAGGATCGTTCGTCGTGAAGAGTTATTCCTACCTATGTGAGGCTTAGGTGAAAGCTCTCGTCGGCACAGCCACGCCTGACTCGGAAGCCAAGGAGTTCGTGTGCAAGACCGCTTGTATTCTGATTTCCGTCTGACAAACCCTGCGGGGGCGAGAGGAAACCGCACATGGAATTATGGACCGTGGCTGTCGCATTCGTACTATGGCGCGGTGATAGCATCGCAGGACGACTTCGACATGATCGTCAAGAGCGTTGTCATGTGGGTTCGCCGCGTTGAAGCATCGATTCGATTTTATCGCAGTGCGGATCATCGTCGCGCTGCAAGCTCTTGTTATGCCGACCTGCTCTAGTGACCCACGTTACTGAAACGCGCGGCGGCCTACAGCAGATTTGTGCCTCATCGTGTCGAAATGGCAGGCCGGTGTTCTCCTTCTTTCATTGGAAAAAGACATGACATCTTTTGATAAGTTGAACGCCATTTTCGAGTATATCGATCGGAACCGCCCCCGGTCTCTCGAGCGTCTGACGCAGTATCTTCGTCATCCAAGCGTCAGTGCCGAGAACATAGGTATCGACGAAGTAGCGGCCCTGCTGGTCGAAATGCTGACGGATATAGGACTCGAAACGAACCTGGTGCCGACGGCGGGGCATCCCATGGTTGTGGCGCGGTGGGAAAAGGCTGCGGGCAAGCCGACCGTGCTGCTCTACGGCCATTATGACGTGCAACCAGCCGACCCGATCGAAAAATGGCTCTCGCCTCCGTTCGAGCCGACCATCCGTGGCCAGCGCATTTATGCACGCGGTGTGGGAGACAATAAGGGCCAGCATTTTGCCCAGATCCTGGCGATCGAGTCCCACCTCAAGGTGCATGGCACGTTGCCCTGCAACGTCATCCTGCTGCTGGAAGGCGAGGAGGAGATCGGCAGCCCGCACATTGCCGATTTTGTGCAGGCCAACAAGGATCTCCTAAGAGCTGATCTTGCCGTCACGGCCGATGGCCCGCGTCATGCGAGCGGTGCACCTGTGATCAAGTTCGGATCGCGCGGCGTGCTCTCCTTTGAGCTTCGTTGCCGCCACGCCAGCCGCGATCTCCACTCGGGTAATTATGGTGGCGTGGTGCCCAACCCGATCTGGACATTGCTGCATGTGCTCGGCACCATGAAAAATGTGGATGGTGAAATCACTATCGACGGTTTCCACGAGGGTATCGAGCCGCCATCGCCCGAGGAGCTAGTCGCAATCGAGCGCCTGCCGCTCGATGTTGAGGCCTATAAGCAGAGCCTCGGGCTCGTGCGGCTCGATGCGCCGGCTGAACGGCCCTTCTATGAGCGGCTGTGCTCACGCCCGACGCTAACAATCAATGGCTTCCATGGCGGCTATGGCGGGCCTGGTAGTAAGACCGTCCTGCCCAGCGAGGCATTCGTAAAGTGCGACATACGGCTGGTGGAAGCGCAGGACCCCGCCGACATACTGCGCAAGGTAGCCGCGCATGTGAAGCAACACGCGCCCGATGTGGAGCTCATCGCGATGGAGAACATGTCCCCATCAAAGACGCCTATAGCCTCGCCCTTCACCGCGCCGTTGCGCCGTGCTTTCGTCGCAGCGCAGGGGGAGGAGCCCCTGCTTATCCCAGCGGGTTTTGGCAGCCTGCCCAGCTATGTCTTCACCAAGATACTCGGAATTCCTGCTTTCGAAACGCCGTACGCGAACCATGATGAAGCAAACCACGCGCCGAATGAAAATCTAACACTTGATTGCTTCTACAGCGGGATCCGCACTGGCTCGGCATTGTTACATGAGCTTGGCTCGTTGCGACTCGGTGAACCGTGATCGATTGGCGTGGTCTGCCCTAGGATAGGTACGCAGTCTTCGCGGCCGAATTCCGACATCGCCCTTTCGACAATTTCAAGTCGGTCTGGATAGCTGGGTGACGGATGCTGACAGCCCATCAGGATGATCTGTGCTGGGCGGTGCTGGCCGACCCGGCATACCGCCGACAAGCCGTCCAAAGGCTGTCGTCACCAGCTTAACTTAAACTCATTAAGGACGAACTACAGGACGGGGTGCAGGAGATGCCAAAGATCAACGCCGAGCGCTTACTCTCGGAGCTCAAACGTTTCGCGCAATTCGGAGCGTACCGGACGGGTGTCCATCGCCCGACGTATTCGAAAGAGGACATGAACAGCCGCCGCTGGCTTGCGCAGCAATACGAAGCCGTAGGGCTTCAGGCGCATATCGATGGGGTGGGCAATGTGTTCGGCACCCCTCTCTCGGAACGGCCATCTCTCTTAATCGGATCGCACGCAGAATCCGAGAACCATGCCGGCTGGCTTGATGGGGCGCTTGGCGTGCTGTACGGGCTCGAGATTGCCCGGACCTTCGCGGAAACGCCGGACTCTGCTGGCCTTCCCATCGCCCCAGTTGCGTGGGCGGATGAAGAAGGCCACTTTGTATCGTTGCTCGGTAGCCGTTCATTCATCGGTGACATCGACGAGGCGGAGATCGACCGCGCTGTGAATGTCCATCATGGGCTGCCGCTCAGGGAAGCGCTCCGTGCAGCCGGCCTAGCCGGTGTTCCCCGATCTCTGGTGGAACCGGAACGCTACGTTGGTTATCTGGAAGCACACATAGAACAGGGCGACGCGCTGGAAGCCTCGCGCAACCGGATCGGTGTTGTTACGAGCATTGTCGGGCTCTGGCAGTACTCAATCGTCTTTCGCGGCATCCAGAATCACGCCGGTACGACGCGCATGGCTATCCGAAAGGATGCCGGCCTCGCTGCAGCGACGCTAGCCACGGCCATTGCCGAACGCTTTCCGAAAGTGGCCGGACCGCGTTCCGTCTGGACCACAGGCCGCATTAGCCTGGAACCGGGCGCTCCCAGCATAATTCCGGGCAAGGCAGAGATGCTGTTCCAGTTCCGGGATTCAGAGATGCAGGTGCTTGAGCGCCTCGATGCCACATTAAGGGATCTGGTAGAAGAGACTGCGATCAGAACCGGCTGCCGCGCGGAGATCGAGCGGACCGAGGCCGGCAAACCATGGCACATGGATCCTGCCTTCCAGGAAGCCATAGAGAACGCAGCCGCGCGCCATGCGCCCGGTGCCTATGTGAGAATGCCAAGCGGCGCCAGTCACGACGCACAGATCATTGCTCGCAAGCTGAGAGCCGCGATGCTTTTCGTGCCAAGCATTGGCGGTGTCAGCCATCATTGGACCGAAAACACAGACGATGCAGACCTGGTGCTCGGGTGTCAGGCGCTGGCCGATGCCGCCGACACGATCCTGCGTGGCGAAAGCAGGTAGCGGTTGGCATCCGAATCGGGTCATGAGAGTGGTCTATGCGATCGATGCTTAGAAGCGACCCCGTATAGCGCACGCGCTGGACCGTTCCGGCCGAGCAATACTTGTTCGGCTGGGTCCCCGAAATGTATCAGGGTCCTGCCGGTGCCGCCGATTTAAAACATGGTTTGACATCGGGCTCGCGACGGCGATCCGCTGGGTTCGGCAAGCGTGCGAGAGGGGCGACCGCAAGCCCGGCCGCAAGGCAAGCCGTGCGGCTCGAAGCTCGATCAGCATCGCGATTACATTCTCGGGCTGATCGAGGCGAAGCCGGATATCACCATCAGCGAGATGCTGGAGGAATGGCCTCGCAGGACGGTGTGCGTGACAGCTCGAGCGACGCTGGCCGTGTGGGGCTGGTGCTGGGCATCGAGGTCTCACGCCTGGCCCGTTCGTGCCAGGCTGGCATCAGCTGCTGGAAATATGCGCATCGGTTGAATGATCGGCGACGCCGACAGGCTGGCTAGGTCATCCTCGCGGATGAGATAAGGGCGCCAGCGCAAGCCTGCCTTGCGGGTGACAGCCCATTCGCGGATCAGGCGAATGATAGTCATTTTGTCTGACGCCGAGATGGTTTGCTGCTTCGCTCAGGATCAACTCATGGCGCTCCGCCCCTTAGCCCTTCCGGTAGACCTGGACTTGATGCGCGCGGCGGAAACTTTCGCACGCGCAGCTGGGTCCAGGTCTGTCCTCTGGCGAGCGTATTTTGAGCCGATTGAGAACCGGGGCGATGTTATGGTCCGGCAAGAGGCGGGCGAGTTCACGCACCGGCCGTTTTCGCCATGTCGATCTTAAAGCGGTTTGGCGAGCGCGCCTACCGGTTCTTCAGCACTTCGGGTGTGGCTGCCGCCCTGCCAGTGCAGCACGAGGTGCAACCGCCCGTCCTCGCCGCCACGACGATCTCCTTGATGACGGTGCGCAAAATCCGCTTGCGCGTCTTGATAGAAGCAGCGGGATGGTACCAGAGCGCAGGTACGGGTGAGCGCCATAAGTGTCATGCGCTCGTCGTTGTGAATCGGCGTGCAAAATTGGGTCTGACGCAATCTGGATGAAGTTCGGGTTCATGCAGCACCGATCAATCTGGCTTGAAGGAGATCGAACTTTCCGCGTCCGTACATCTGGCGCTTCACGAGCTTGAGTTTCGTAATCTGGCCCTCCGTCGGACCGTTTGACCACGGTTCGGTGATCGCGGCGCGGACGGCTGCGTATTCCGATGAAGCCGGCCAGTCATTCCGATTTTATTCCGGCCGGCGTTCCGATTTGAAGGCGGCCATTGGTCTCGGACTGATCCTGGGTCTGGTTGATGTTTGGATCGGGTTTTGTTTGAGGTCAAGCTTCGGTGTTTTCGGGTGCGCTTGGCGGGCGCTGTTTTCGCATGCTTTCACCGGTGAGATCGATGCGATAGGAGTGACCCCGCGGGGCGACATGGTCCGGAAAAACATCAGGAGGAGCTTGACCTCAACGACCCCAATCAGGGAAGCCCGCTAGAGCTCGATTTCATCGAGCGGCCAGATCGGACGGCGGACATGACCGTATTCTTTCTTTGATAGGGCGGCGGGTCCATTCATCCCGCCACCGTCGACCCTGATGACCTCGCGCGCGATCGGTTCGAACGCTGCACGGAAATGATGAAAGGACTTCAATGCTATGGTCGCGCAGTGAAACGGATCGATGCCAAGGGAGGTGAGCTGGGCAAGGTCGAGCGCTTGCTCGTTCCGCGAGACGACTGCAACTTCGATACCGCCCACGCGCAGCATCAGGCTCGGTCCCATACTCTGCCATACGCCTCCGCCCATGGGTCCGTAACAGCGGAAACGCCCGTCGGTGATGGAGACAATCTGCGCGTCGACCTCGAGCGGCTCCCCACCCAACTCGGGGGCGTGCTTGCCCCCGAGCAGGATCCGCCCCCTGTTGCCGACACCGATGGCGATGCCGACCTGCACGGCCGCGGGATCGAAGATCGCATAGAACGCCGCATTCTGGAGGTCGGCCGCGATCATCGCGCGCAGCAGGTTCGTCGCATCGCCGTAAGTACCACCGCCGGGATTGTCGCTGATGTCAGCGAGCACCAGCGGTTTATCGACGCCCGCCTCGCCAGTTTTGGCGCGTTCCACTGCCTCGGTGATGCTGATGCTGACGTGGGAGGGGGAGAGAAACTCGCGTGTCTCCCACGCATAGTCCATGAATTCCTCGGCGATGCGCTTTGCTTCGGTGGTGTCGTCATCGGCAGTGACGGTGACGCTTGGCCCGACATCGTAAATGTCGCATAGATCGAACCCGGCGCAGATGCTGACCACGAGCGCCTTGCCGGAGGCTTCCAGCGCCTCGCCGCGGTCGATCAGCTTGCGCATCGGGCCGGTCTGGGTGCGCCCGTGATCAAGACCGCGGAGCATCGGGCGCTTGGCGATCACAGTGCGGGGACGAATCTCGCCGCGAAGGGCGCGATCAAGCAGGTCGGCCCCCTGCCAGGCGCGTTCATAGTAGTCGATATGAGGATAGGTGCGCACGGCAATAAGCGCCGAGGCGTTCGTCGCCATCTTCTGAGTGACGT
>NZ_JAMYQY010000047.1:0-9892 GCF_040321125.1 Mesorhizobium sp. M0518 | reverse complement strand
CAAAATACTTGGTGATCGCCGCCGTCAGCGACGTCTTGCCATGGTCGACGTGGCCAATCGTGCCGATGTTCACGTGAGGCTTGTTACGCTCGAATTTACCTTTTGCCATTGTCTCTTTCCTTGGACGGCCCGGATCTTCAGTTCGGTCGAAGACCTTCAGTTCAGTCGAATGCGGGGCGATTAGCGACAAAGGCCAAAAAACACAAGCGTCTTTTGGCCGGGTGCCGTCTCACTCAGTCCGAACCATCGATCCGATTGCGGGGATATGACGAAGATATAGGAAGGCTCTGGGCAAAATGAAGGGGTAGCGGGCCGACCGATCGAGGCCGCGAAAGCGCTGGCTTGCTTGCCCGGCCCTGTCTGATTCATGGCCAGGCCATGGACCATTGCCGCCACCACCCGCCTCTGATCTTGTGGCCAGATGCATTTCATCCCTGCCTCTATCCGCGGCCCGCTGTTCATGATCGTCTCGACGGGATCGTATCTCGTCAACGACACGATGATGAAACTCGCGACGGCAGGCCTGCCGTCCTACGAAGTGCTGTTTCTGCGGGGTGCCGCGGCTGCGCTCTGGGGCTTCCCGCTGTTGTTCGCGCTGGGCTACGGCAAGCAGATCCCGCTGATCTTCGACAAGCGCGTACTGAGCCGGAACATGCTCGAGCTGGCGGCGATCCTTTGCTATGTGATCGCGCTCGCCAATATGCAGATTGCCGATTCCACCGCGCTCGGCCAGATCACGCCGCTCTTGATGCTGGTCGGCTCCTCGATCCTGTTTGGCGAGCGGATCGGCGGCCGGCGCATGGCGCTGATCGGGCTCGGCTTCGTCGGAGCGCTGATGGTGGCGCAGCCGAGCATGCAAGGCATTTCGGTCTACGCCTTGCTGGCGCTCGGCAATGCCACATTTGCGGCGGCGCGCGACCTTGCCGGTCGGCGGGTCGCGGTCGAGGTGCCGGGGATGATCGTGGCGATTTCCGCAGTCGTGGTGGTGCTGATCGGCGCCGGCGCCGCGCATCTGGTTTCAGAGCGCTGGGTCATGCCCGGGGCACATCACCTGCTGCTGATGGCGGGTGCTGGATTTTTCCTGATCTTCGGCCACTTCTTCATCTTCATGGCCTATCGCGTCGGACCGACCAGCGCCGTGGCACCGTTCTATTATTGCTTCACCGTCTGGGCGGTGATTTCGGGCCTGCTGGTGTTCGGGCAATTCCCAAACACACTGGCGATCTGTGGCATCCTGCTGGTGGTCGGCAGCGGGCTGACCATCGTGTCGCTGGATCAGCGTCAGCGCCGGCTGGCCGTCGTCGCCTGATGCATGTCGCCCAAAGTGCCCCGGATTTGGGAGAACGACATGCATAAACAAAGACCTGGAGCCTCCGCATCCACGCATGCGCGGATGAGCAGTTGCCGCGCCGAAAAAGATCGTCTAATCGGCGAAGCATAGTTCGATCGACGACGAGATGATCAATCAGCCAAGGGAGTTCCCCGTGACCGATTTTGACCAGAACAAGAGCTCCGACGCCGAGCACAAGGCCGCTATCCGCAAGTCGCTTGTCGGCTGGGCGGTGTTCATCGCGGGAACGCTGATCTTTTTCGTCGCCGCCGATGCAGTGCTGATGCCATAGACGAGCCTCTGCACGTACCGGCCCGAAGCCGGTCTTGCCTCAGCAGGACTTCGAAACGTCGGTCGACCCCGCAGGCGCCTAAAGCGTCCGCCTTGCGCTGAACTGATGGTAGGCCCACAGCACGACCACCGCTCCAACCACCGCGACGATCAGGCTGGAGATGTTGAGACCGGTGACACCCACGCCAAAGATCTGGCTGCAGATCACACCGCCGACAATGGCGCCGACGATGCCGAGGACGATATCCATGATCAGGCCCTGGCCGGTCTTGTTGACGATCTTGCTGCCCAGGAAGCCGGCAATGGCGCCCAGAATGATCCAACTGATGATACCCATTTTTTCCTCTCCATCCCCTCGCCAGCCGACATTTTCATAGGATTGTCAAAACCTCAAGCCAGCTTGAAATTCCGCCCGAATACTTCATTGTTGAAGATGGGACGGGCTTGGTCGCTATGGAGGATCCACTATGGGACTTTTTGACAATGCCGTTCCCGGCGGCAACATCACCAAACCCCTGATGATCGCGCTCGGCGCATTGCTGGTCGGCAAGATGCTGAGCGGCAGAAGTGCCGAAGAGCCAGAGCAGTCTCCCGCGCCCGCTCCGACCGCCCCCGTCCCGACGGAAACCACATCCGCCGATGGTGGCCTGGCTGGCGGATTGGGCGGTCTGCTCGACAAGCTCAGAAATGCCGGCCACGGTAATGCCGCCGACTCCTGGGTCGGCACCGGGCAGAACCAGCCGATCAACGCCAACGATCTTGGCGCCGCGATCGGACCGCAGATCATTCGCGAGATCGCGCAACGGACCGGGCTGGACGAGCAGGAACTGCTCAAGCAACTGTCCACCGCCCTGCCCGGCATCGTCGACAGGCTGACGCCGAACGGCCAGGTGCCGCAGCAGCACCAGGTCGCCACCGCGTTCAACAGCTGACGCGGCACAGCCACGACAATTGGAGCACTGCGCGCCTCGTGCGCAGTGTTTCGGCTTGCCGGTGATGGGATAAGTGTCTGGAGCGGGTAGCGGGAATCGAACCCGCATATTCAGCTTGGAAGGCTGCTGCTCTACCACTGAGCTATACCCGCGCCGTTCCTGAAGTACCGGATTCATCCGAAAAGCGCCATGCACTTTTCGGTCCGATTCTTGTCACGTTTCAGGGCTTCCGGGCCGGCAGTGGTGGAGAGGGTTGGATTCGAACCAACGTAAGCTAAGCTAACGGATTTACAGTCCGTCCCCTTTAACCACTCGGGCACCTCTCCAGTCTGCCGCCGGAGCCATGCAACGAGGCATTCACGCCGATCCGGACCCGAGTTATGTGTTCTCCGAAACCAGCGCAGCGCCTTATGGCGGCAAGCCCATTGGGTGTCAACCGCGCAACCATGGTTTTTCGTTTCTGTTCGCCGGCTGTGACGGCGGGCCATATCCTTGGCCGGAGGACACAGCTATAGAAGCCAGCCATGAGCGACAAAACCAACACCCCCAAAGACACCCATTACGCCAAGCTGCGCCGCGCCTATCGCGACGAGAAAAGCGGCGGCGCGCCGGCGTTCCGGCCCCGACAGCCGGTTCCGCCGGGCGAAAATGCCGCGGATGGCCTGGTGCGGCTCTACGGCCTGCACACCGTGCGCGCCGCACTCGACAATCCGCGCCGCAAGATTAGGAAGATGCTGGTGACGCGCAACGCGGCCGAGCGCCTCGAAATCGCCGATCTCGCCGCCCTGCCCTTCAAGACCGAACTGGTCGAACCCAGGGACATCGACAAGATCACCGGGTCGGACGCCGTGCATCAGGGTGTGCTGATCGAGGCCGAGCCGCTGAAAGCCAAGCGGCTCGATGCGCTTGGCGACGCGAAGCTGGTGCTGGTGCTCGACCAGATCACCGACCCGCACAATGTCGGCGCTATCCTGCGCTCGGCGGTCGCCTTCGGCGCCGGCGCGCTGATCACCACAGCCCGCCACAGCCCGCAGGAATCGGGCGTGCTGGCGAAATCCGCCTCCGGCGCGCTGGAGCACATCGACCAGATCGAGGTGAAGAACCTCGCCGACGCACTCGGCCAGTTGCACGAGGCCGGCTTCCGCACCATCGGACTTGATTCGGACGCGCCGGCCGAACTCGAAAAGAGCTTTGCCGGAGAAAAGATCGCCTTGGTGCTGGGCGCCGAAGGCAAGGGCCTGCGCCAGAAGACGCGCGAGACGGTGACCACGCTGGCGCGGCTCGACATGCCCGGCGCCATCCATTCGCTCAACGTGTCGAATGCCGCGGCGATCAGCCTTTACGTGGCGCGGGCGTTTTTGAAGCGCGGCTAAGCCAAAAATATCTCGAAACGAGAAACGGGTTCCGACAGACGCCGGAACCCGTTCTTCGACGGGCCAAGAGTTTGCGGCTTGGGAACGTTGCGCCGCCCTCTCCTGACCTATGCCGCTTTGCCCCTGGCGTCGGCTGCCTCGCTGCCGACCTCGAAATTGGCCATCCGCTCCAGCGCCCTGACCAGCGCCGAATGATCCTCCTTGGCGCCGCCATTGGCCGCGCAGGAATTGAACAGCTGCTGAGTCGTCGAGGTGTTGGGCAAGGAAACGCCGAGCGCCTTCGCGCCCTCCAGCGCGAGGTTCAGATCCTTCTGGTGCAGTTCGATGCGGAAACCAGGCGCGAAGGTGCGCTTGACCATGCGCTCACCATGCACTTCCAGAATGCGCGAGGCGGCCAGCCCGCCCATCAGCGCCTGCCTGACCTTGGCCGGGTCGGCGCCAGCTTTCGATGCAAAAACAAGCGCTTCGGCGACGGCTTCAATGGTCAACGCGACGACGATCTGGTTGGCCACCTTGGTGGTCTGGCCAACGCCGTTCGGCCCGACCAGGGTGATGTTCTTGCCCATCTTTTCGAAGATGGGTTTTGCGCGCTCGAACGGCTTTTCCTCGCCGCCGGCCATGATGGTGAGCGACGCCGCCTTGGCGCCAACCTCGCCGCCCGAGACCGGTGCATCGAGATAGTCGCAGCCGAGATCGTTGATCTTCTTTGCGAAGATTTTGGTCTCGATCGGCGAGATCGAACTCATGTCGATGACCAGCTTGCCCTTGGCCAGGCCGGACGCGACGCCATTGTCGCTAAACAGCACATCGGCCACCTGCGGAGTGTCGGGCACCATCAGGATGATGATGTCGGCAGCTTTGGCCACGGCGGCGTGGCCGGTGACGGTCTTCAGGCCTTTGGCGACGAGATCGGCCGGCGGCTTGGAGCGATGGTCGCTGGCGATGACCTTGTAACCCGCGTCCAGCAGATGCCCCGCCATCGGCGCGCCCATGATGCCGAGGCCGATGAAGCCGATGGTTTCCATTGTGGTTCTCCAAATGACTGTGTGAAACGCCCCCTAGTGCTTACGCCGCAGCACTTCCCTGCCCGGCCAACTCCGAAGCCACCCCAAGCCAGCCTCCGTCCCGGCCTTCGGCTTGTACTCAGCCCCGACCCATCCGGCATAACCGATGCGGTCGATATGCTCGTAGAGGAAGGGATAATTGATCTCGCCCGTCCCCGGCTCGTGACGGCCGGGATTATCCGCAAGCTGAATATGCGCGATGCGGCCAAGGTTAGCCTCGATGGTCCGGGCGAGATCCCCCTCCATGATCTGCATGTGATAGATGTCGTATTGCAGGAACAGGTTTTTCGAGCCGACGCGATCGATCAGCGCCAAGGCCTGATCGGAATAGTTGAGGAAGAAGCCCGGAATATCGCGCGTGTTGATCGGCTCGATCAGCAGCCTGATGCCGGCCTGCTCCAGCTTTTCCGCCGCGAAGGCGAGGTTTTCGGCAAAGACATCCTCCAGCACCTTGCGGTCGGCGCCCGCCGGCGCGATGCCGGCCAGGCAATTGACCTGCTGGCAGCCGAGCGCCTGCGCATAGGCGATCGCCTTGGCGATGCCCTGGCGGAATTCCGGCACACGGTCCGGCAGCACGGCAATGCCGCGTTCGCCCTTGCCCCAGTCGCCGGCCGGAAGATTGAACAGCACCTGGGTCAGACCGTTCTTCTTCAGCCGGGCCGCGACGACATCGGGCGCATGGTCGTAGGGGCCGATATATTCGACGCCCTTGAAGCCGGCGCGAGCGGCGGCATCGAAACGGTCGAGGAACTCATGCTCGCCAAAGAGCATCGAAAGATTGGCTGAAAACCGCGGCATTCTTTTTCTCCTAATCCAACATCACGATCGCTGTCGGCGCATCTTCCTGATGTTCGGCAAGCTCCTCGAATTCGGTGATCTTGTCGATCTCGGTACCCATGGAGATGTTGGTGACGCGTTCGAGGATGAATTCGAGCACGACCGGAACCCGGTGCTCCTTCATCAGCCGCTGCGCTTCCTTGAAGGCACCAGCGAACTCTTCGGGCTTGCGCACCCTGATCGCCTTGCAGCCCATGGCCTCGGCGACGGCAACGTGGTCGACGCCGTAGCCGGCCTCGGGATCGCCTGACCGGTTGATGTTCTCGAAGGCAAGATCGACCTCGAAATCCATCGAGAAACCACGCTGCGCCTGGCGGATCAGGCCGAGATAGGCGTTGTTCACGACGACATGCAGATAGGGCAATTTGTGCTGTGCGCCGACCGCCAGTTCCTCGATCATGAACTGGAAATCATAGTCGCCCGACAGCGCCACGATGGTGCGGTCCGGGTCGGCGGCGCGAACGCCAAGGGCCGCCGGCAAGGTCCAGCCGAGCGGGCCGGCCTGGCCGCAATTGATCCAGTTGCGCGGCTTGTAGACATGCAGGAACTGGGCGCCGGCAATCTGCGACAGGCCGATCGTGGTGACATAGGTGACGTCGCGGCCGAACGCCTTGTTCATCTCCTCATAGACACGCTGCGGCTTCAGCGGCACCTGGTCGAAATGCGTCTTGCGCTTCATGGTCTTCTTGCGGGCCTGGCATTCCTTCGCCCAGCCGGACCAGTCGCGCAGCTTTCCAGCCGTCTTCCACTCGGTGGCCACGTCGAGCAGCATCTTCAGTGCGGCACCGGCATCCGAAACGACGCCGAGATCCGGCGCGAAGACACGGCCGATCTGCGTCGGCTCGATGTCGACATGGATGAATTTTTTGCCCTTGGTGTAGACATCAACGGAGCCGGTGTGGCGGTTGGCCCAGCGGTTGCCGATGCCGAAGACGAAGTCGGCTTCCAACATCGTCGCATTGCCATAGCGGTGCGAGGTCTGCAGTCCGCACATGCCGGCCATCAGCCGGTGATCGTCGGGGATCGCTCCCCAGCCCATCAAGGTCGGGATGACCGGCACGCCTGAAATCTCGGCGAATTCGATGAGCAGATCCGACGCATCGGCGTTTATGATGCCGCCGCCGGCGACGATCAGCGGCTTTTCGGCGGCGTTGAGCATCGTCAACGCCTTTTCGGCCTGGGTGCGCGTCATGGCCGGCTTGAACGGCGTCAACGGCTCATAGGCGTCGATGTCGAATTCGATTTCGGCGAGTTGCACGTCGACCGGCAGGTCGATCAGGACAGGGCCCGGCCGCGAGGAACGCATCAGATGAAAGGCCTTCTGCAGCGCCATCGGGACGAGATAGGGCTCCATGACGGTGACCGCCCATTTGGCGACCGGCGCGGCAATGGCTGATATGTCGACGGCCTGGAAATCCTCCTTGTTCAGCCGCGCCCGCGGCGCCTGACCAGTGATGCACAGGATCGGAATGGAATCCGCGGCGGCCGAATAGAGCCCGGTGATCATGTCGGTGCCGGCTGGACCCGAAGTGCCGATGCACAGGCCGATATTGCCCGCCTTGGCGCGCGTAAAACCTTCCGCCATGTGCGAGGCGCCCTCGACGTGACGGGCAAGCACATGGCGGATCGTGCCCCTCGCCTTCATTGCCGAATAGAACGGATTGATCGCCGCGCCCGGCACGCCGAAAGCGCAGGAAATGCCTTCCTTTTCGAGAACGAGAACCGCGGCATCGACAGCGCGCATCCTGGCCATTTTCCAGCCCTCCACGGGTTTGTCATTGTTGGATTGGCCAAGATGTCAGCACGCCGGTTATTTTTCAATTTTTTCAGAATATTTTTTCATTTCTAGGAATCGGCGTCATCTTCGTGATTCCATTGGGTTTTCCGTTTTCCAGGAATTCATCTGGCGGTTGGAGTGAAAAACTTTTTCATTGCGCATTTGGCGAAACGACCGAGAATGACGGCATGGAAACGACCGAAAAACGCCAGCGCGGACGGCCGCGCGCTTTCAACGGGCCATCGGAGGCCAGCTCGGTGCAGTCGCTCGACCGGGCGCTGCGCATCTTGGCCATTGTCGCGGAAGGCAGCGGCCTGTCGCTGAGCGAGATCTCTGCGCAGAGCGGCCTTGCCGCCTCCACCGCCTACCGCATGCTGACGACGCTGCAAAACCACGGCATGGTCGAATTCGACACATCAGACCAGCTCTGGTCGATCGGCGTCGAGACCTACCGCATGGGCGCGGCCTTCCTGCGCCGCCGCAAGCTGGTCGACCGCGCCCGTGTCGTCATGCAGGAGCTGATGGAAAGAACCGGCGAGACCGCCAATCTCGGCGTCGCCGAGGACGATTGCGTGGTCTTCGTCAGCCAGGTCGAGACGCATCAGGCGATCCGCGCCTTCTTCCGGCCGGGCACGCGCAGCCCCTTCCATGCGTCCGGCATCGGCAAGGCGGTGCTGGCCCATCTCGAGCCGGAGCGCGTCGGAACCATCCTGCGCAAGGCCGGGCTGCAGCGCTTCACCGACCGGACGTTGTCCGACATTTCGGCGCTTGCCCACGATCTGGCGCGGATCAAGCTGCGCGGCTGGTCGGTCGACGACGAGGAGCGGCATCCCGGCATGCGCTGCGTGGCAGCCGCCATCTTCAACGAATTCGGCGAGCCGATCGGTGGCGTCTCGGTGTCCGGGCCAACGGTGCGGGTGACGCCGGAGCGGCTGGCCGAGATAGGCCCGCTGGTGCGCGATGCCGCGGCCGAGGTGACCAGGATGATCGGCGGCATCAGGGCGACCTGACGGTCCGATCGTTTCAAGCACAGCGAGAAGAGGGGCTGCGGGGCGCCCCTCTTCTGGCTGATTGAAACGCCACCTCCTCTCAGAGACGGCAGTAGTGGCGATAGCCGTCGTGGCCGAGATAAGTGTCGGAGTCCGCATCATAGCTCTGGTAGCGGTCATAGCAGCGGCGGACGTGCCACGAGCCGCCGCCTTCGTCGACATAGACGGTACGCGGCTGGGCGAGCAGGCTGCCGAGGACGAAGCCGCCGACGCCGGCGGCAATGCCGATGCCGATTTCGCGGTTGTGGTGATGGCTGTGGGCGGCCGAGGGCTGGACGGTGCCGGCCAGCGTGGCGGCGGCGACGGCGGTGGCGATAAGGCCGGAAACGAGTGTGTTCTTGAACATGACGATCTCCTTGCTTCGTTGACCGAGGCGATCCATCCGCCTCTTGATCATCTGTCGTCGCGGCCAGGAAAAAGGTTCGAATCTTTTTTCGATTTTTCTGGAACGGGGAAATCGGATCGACCGATGCTGACGGCGACCTTGCGAGAGCTTGGCGAAGAAGTTGATGCGGCTGATCTCCTCTCTTGCGGGGGAGATGCCCGGCAGGGCAGAGGGGGGTGCTGTCCCGCCAGCTTGTCAACCAATCAGGGCGAGGCAACCGCACGGACAAAATAGAGAAAGTTCATGGGGAAGCCGGTGATCCTTCACACCCCCCTCTGTCCTGCCGGACATCTCCCCCGCAAAGGGGGAGATCGGCAGCTTTGCCGTCCCCACTTCACAAAGTGATCGCCCAACGCAAAAAGGGCGGCCGAAGCCGCCCTTTTGGGAAATTGGGTCCCTCCATCAAAGGAAAATGATCACCCTGCCATGCCTGTGGTGATGGTTGTGGTGATGGTTGTAGTGCTTCCACCAGTACTTCTTGAAGTGCTTCTTGTGATGGTTGTAGTTGTGGTGATGGCCGTGCATGCCGTGGGCGGACGACGTGCCGACAGTGCCGGCGAGCGCGCCGGTGACGACGAAGACGGCGACGAGGCCTGAGGTAAGAATGCGCTTCAACATGATGATCTCCTGGATCCTTGATCGAGGCGACCCATTCGCCTCTGAAACATCAGTCGGCGCGGCGCGGGAAAAGGTTCGAAAGGCTTGGAGATTTTTTGTGGAGCGCCATTGGCGCAAACGAGCAACGACGGCAAGGACACCAATGAACCGTCGCCCCCTATTCCCCTATTCCCCTATTCCCCTATTCCCCTATTCCCCTATTCCCCTATTCCCCTATTCCCCTATTCCCCTATTCC
>NZ_JAMYQY010000046.1:0-10416 GCF_040321125.1 Mesorhizobium sp. M0518 | reverse complement strand
GACTGCGGTTACCTTCAGGGCATGCATCGTGAGATACTCGGCGATGAGGCGCCGCATTGCGGCATCATCGTCAATGACAAGAACATGTTTCAACGGCACACCTCGTTTTGGGGGTTGGGCCCCGATCAGGGTTGCATTACCTGAATCTGCAATCAAAAGGCATGTATTAGTGATGACATTACTTGAAATTGAACAACTGGTTCTCAAAACCCTCAACGCTCTAGTTGCCGAAAAAGTAGAGGTCTCGATGACAACCAGAATGCGGGATCTCGGCCTCGACAGCCTCGACTATAACGAGCTTGCTACGGCGATCGAGAGCCGACTTGGCTGGTTTGTCGACGATTACAAGCTCTGGCAATACGAGTCCGTAAGGCATGTCGCCGACGCCGTCGCCAGTCAGGAGTTGCGCACCGCGGAACCACCAGCAGTGCGGCAAGTGCTGGAGTAGTGCTGTAGGCACAGGTTACGGTGAGGGCAGCTTGGGCGGCGGTAGCTATGGCCATTGCTCCGCTGTGGTTTGTATCCGTGACTGGTGTGTTTGAGAACTGTTGGGTCAGCCCGGTCCATGTCGCAGTGCCGATGCCCCCTTGGTGGCGTTGCCCGCAATTGCGATCGCTGCGCCCAGGGCACCAATGCTGACGGTCGTTGTCAGGCCACCCGTTGAATTGTTGTCAGAGGCAACAGTGCCCACCACACCATCCCAATCGGTGGTCGTATAGACCGACATGTAGTCACGGAACACGCTCTCACTATACGTGGTCACGATCGTTGCCGTCGTACCGGTTGGCACGAGGGCTGACCACACTGACAGATAGACCACACCAGAATTGAAGATGCTTTCCACCTGAGCGAGAAGGGTGGCAGCCACACCCCCAATCGTCATACTGTTGACGGTCACTGCACTTTCGGTGTCAGTGGTCTCAGTTGTCACGATGACACGACGATTAGCGTGTGGCGCGACAAGAAGCGGAATGCTGGTGTGGGTGTAAACGGTCGTGGCAGTCGAGTCTTCGTGAGTGCCATTGAAGACCAGATCTATCGGGAACATTTTCTCCCAGACGCCCGAGCTGCGCACATAGACCTGTCGAGCCTTGGTCCAGAGGCTTGAGATTTTCACCCAGACGGCGCTGGCCGCCCCCCAGACCCCGGAGGCTTTGACGTAAAGGGCCATTACGGCTGCACCCAGAAATCACCGTCCACGCCGCCAGAAGGGGCAGCGGCCGAGATCGTGACGCTGCGATTTGCCATCGTGCCGACGCCGAGAAGCGCCTTGGTCTGGGCAATGGACTGCGGTCGACGATAATTGTCCCCGGTGCCGTCACTCGACACGCGACCGACGAAGCTCGTCACAGCGTCGGCACCTGTGGCGTAGGTCGAGCGGTACAAACGCGTCGTGATATCACCAGCGCCATCGCGCTGAGGCGATGAACATGTATGGCGAGAGCAGAACGTTTGGGGCGGGGCGGGACGAAGAGGTTGCGGAGGGCTGACAAGGTCGAGACGAAGCGTTGCAGGCCTCTCGGCGATCGGACCCCTGCATCATCCGCTCCCGTTTTCGCGGCGGCACATGGGAATTCTCCGCTCCGTTGTTCAACCCCTTGTGCGACCGGTGCTTGACGTCCGGCATCACCTGTCGCTTTGCCGCTCCATACGAGCGCAGCTAGTCGGTGATCATGCGCTTCGGCGCGAGCCCCTGCTTCTTCAACAGCCGCGTCAGCAAGCGCTTGGCGGCCTTGGTGTTGCGGCGGTTTTGCACGATTTCGTCCAGCACATATCCATCCTGGTCGACGGTGCGCCACAACCAAAGCTTTTTGCCGGGCGATGGTGACGACCACTTCGTTCAGGTACCAGACGTCATTCCGGCACGGCGGCTTGCGGCGCAAGCAGCGAGCGCAGTCCAGCCCGAACTTGATGCCCCACCGGCGACTTGTCTCATACGAAACCACGATGCCGCGTTCCAGCAGCATTTCCTCAACCAGGCGCAGGCTCAGCGGAAACCGGAAATAAAGCCAGACCGCGTGGGCGATAATAGGCGGCGGAAATCGGGGGGCGTGTAGCTGACGGCGGGCGTATTCATGCCCCCCGGCGTCCATGTCGCAAATCTTGACGATTGCTTTGTGTGTCAAGCCCGCCGCAGGTCTCAACGCGTTCAATGCAGACATTGTGAAAATCGCCCTATTCCGCCTTTTTTTACCGCCCCTTAAGTCCCCCGCTCGCATGCTTGTCGATGCCATTGAACTCATAGCCATCGGCCAAGGATTTTGGAAAATATGTTTCCGCTCGCAGCAGAAAACGTGAGAGTCGCTGTAGGCCTAACGTTAAGGGGAGAGAGCGGTTTGATTGGACGAAATGGGTACCGGAGTACCGAGTCATGAAGCCACGAGGTAATCTGGTCCGACTGAAGCAATTTCAGGTGAATGAGAAGCGGCGACAGTTGCACCAGCTAGACATCATGATTGCCGATTTCGAACGCATGGCGCGAGAACTGGACTTCCAGTTAAACGCCGAGGAAACGAAGGCCGGCATCTCCGATGTCAATCATTTCGCTTATCCGACGTTCGCCAAGGCCGCTCGCCTACGTCGTGACAACGTCAAGAATTCGCAATCGGACCTTCTGCGGCAGAGAACCGCAGCCGAGCCATGCCTCGCCGAGGCTGAAGCAGAGCTCTCCAAGGCGCAAATGCTAGAATCGCGCAGCGGCAGAGGCCACGACCTCGAACCCGGCAACCGAAGCGCCATGATCGGCTGAGCCGGATGGCTTCAGCGCGCCTCATTCGCGACACCCGACTGGCCGTTGGCGCGCGAGAGGCGTGCGGGCACTGTAAAGATATCAGCGTATTGATGCAGCGATAGCTGGTCGGGACGGCTGTCATGCTGCGGCGACATACGCGATTTTGTTCCAGATTTGCATGGCGGCGTTACGCAGGTATTGGGGGAAAGTGGAACTGGTTGGCACTCGGATCATCGGTGGAAACGAACCGCTGCCGGCGGATCGGCGCCTGGCGGCAACGCCTGGCGCTTTCGGCGGCGGCGGTAACGGCAAAGCAGGCTGGCCGGTCGAGGATGAAGCGGCACCTGCGCGATGCCGTTCTGCTCACGGCCGGGAGACGGGGTCGGCCCCGCCGGCCGGATGCTGCTCGCTTGGCGCGGCATCGTAAAGTCAACCGACAGCTTATGAAGATGTGCGTACATTGGGCCATGTCAGAAGTTGCTCGTGATCCGCTCTATGGTCGCCACCGCTTTCCCGCCGAGATCATTGCGCACGCGGTATGGCTCTACTTTCGCTTTCCGCTCAGCCTGCGCATGGTTGAGGACATGCTGGCGGCCCGCGGCATCATCGTCACGCATCAGACCGTTCGAAGCTGCGCGGAGAAATTCGGACGGCATTCCGCCCAGGAGATCAATATCAGCCGGCTGTCTGGGCGATAAATGGCATCTCGACGAATGTGTCGTGGCTATCAGTGGCAAGAAGCAGTGGCTCCGGCGTGCCGTCGATCAGGACGGCTTCGTCCTCGAAGTGCTGGTACAAAGCCGCCGAAATGCCAAGGCGGCAAAGCGTCTGATGCGCAAGTTGCTGAAAGCTCAAGGGCGGACACCACGGATCATGATCACCGACAAGCTCCGATCCTATGATGCCGCCATGCGCGACCTCATGCCCGGCGTCGAACACCGGTCGCACACAGGCCTGAATAATCGAGCGGAAAATTCGCACCAGCCGACCCGACGACGCGAAAGGATCATGAAACGCTTCAAGTCGGCACGCCAGCTTCAGCGGTTCGTTTCCATCCATGATCCGATTGCCGACCTGCTCACTTTCCCTGCAATGCGCTGTCATCGGCTCAACATCGAGACCTGCGTAACGCCCCATGCAAATCTGGAACAAAATCGCGTGTGTCGCCACAGCGTGACAGCCGTCCCGGCCAGCTATCGCTGCATCAAGCCGCTGAAACTTACAGTGCCGGGCGCGCTGCTACCTGAATTTCCTTACCGCTCAATCAATGTGACAGCACCGATTCTTCTCAACCGCGGCATGCCCTAAATCGTCACTTGCGTTCCGATCTCGACGACGCGTCCGGTCGGGATCTGGAAGTACTCCGTCGCGTCGGCCGCCGTACGCGCCAGGCCGATGAACAACCGGTCCTGCCACACCGGCATGCCGGAATTGGGCGAGGCCTTGAGCGAACGCCGTGACAGGAAGAACGAGGTCGTCATGATGTCGAACTTCCAGCCTTGCTTGCGGCAGATCGCCAGCGCGCGCGGGATGTTCGGCTGCTCCATGTAGCCGAAGGTCAGCGTCACCCGCATGAACAGCTCGTTGACCGTCTCCATCTTGACCCGGTCGCTGTCGGGCACCACCGGTTGCGGCGCGGTCACCACCGAAAGGATGACGTTCTGCTCGTGCAGCACCTTGTAGTGCTTCAGGCTGTGCATCAGCGCGGTTGGCGCGCTGAGTGGATCGCTCGTCAGGAACACCGCGGTGCCGGACACCAGCTGCGGCTTTTTCTTCAGGAGATTGCCGGCGAGGAAATCGAGCGGGATTTCGTTGCGGCGGGTCTTGTCGAACAGATAGCGGCTGCCGCGCACCCAGGTCCACATAGCCAGCACAATGGTGAAGGCCACCGCCAGCGAAGCCCAGCCACCCTCGAACACTTTGACGATGTTGGAGGCAAAAAAGCCGACATCGATGAAGCCGAACAGCGCCGTCATGGCGACCGCCACCCACAGCCGCCATTTCCAGATCCGGGTCATGACGACGAACAGCAGCACCGTCGTCACCAGCATGTTGCCGGTCACCGAGATGCCATAGGCGGAGGCGAGCTTGCTCGATTCGCCGAAACCGACGACCAGCAGCATCACCGCCAGCGCCAGCAACAGATTGACGCGCGGCATGTAGATCTGGCCCGACTGCTTCTCCGAGGTGTGCAGGATTTCCAGGCGCGGCAGCATATTGAGCTGCACCGCCTGCCGGGTTAGCGAGAAGGCGCCGGAGATGACCGCCTGGCTGGCGATGACAGTCGCGGCCGTCGCCAGCACGACCATCGGGATCAGCGTCCAGCCTTCGTTCATCTCGAAGAATGGATGGCCGACGACGCCATTCTTGGCCAGCACGAAGGCGCCTTGCCCGGCATAATTGAGCAGCAGGCAGGGAAACACGATCGCCAGCCAGGCCAGCACGATCGGCTTGCGGCCGAAATGGCCGAGATCGGCATAGAGTGCTTCGGCGCCGGTGACGGCGAGGAAGATGGCGCCGATGGTCACGAAAGCGACGTCGGGCGAATTGATCAGAAACGCGACGATGTAGTGCGGGCTCACCGCCCACAGGATTTCCGGATCGGCGATGATGTGGTTGAGCCCGGAAAGGCCAATTGCCAGGAACCACACCGCCGTCACCGGGCCGAACACCAATCCTACCCCGCCCGTGCCGAAGCGCTGCACCGCAAACACCATGGTAAGAATGACCAGTGTCAGCGGCACGACATAGGGCTGGAAGGTCGGCGTGACGACATTCATGCCCTCAACCGCCGACAGCACCGATATCGCCGGTGTGATGACGGCATCACCGAAGAAAAGCGATGCCCCGACGATGCCGATGCCGAGCATCAGCGCCGAGCGCTTGGGGAAACTGCCGCGCGCCAGCGCCATCAGCGACAGCACGCCGCCCTCGCCGCCGTTATCGGCGCGCAGCACGAACATGATGTACTTGATGGTGACGATGATCGTCAGCGACCAGATGATCAATGACAAAACGCCGAGGATATCGCCGCGCTCGGCGACATTGCCGCCCGACGACGCCACCAGCGCCTCACGGAACGCGTAGATCGGGCTGGTGCCAATATCGCCATAGACAACGCCGAGCGCGCCTAGCATCAGCACCTCGGGGCTTTGCTGTTCGATTGCCGGATGGCTCGACTGTTCGACGGGTTCTGCCTCGCTACCAGTATTGGTAAGGACCATGGACGACACTCCGATAAGGGGCGGCCCTCTACCTTTGCTGCACTGCAATATCAAGTGCCGCGACGTAATGGCTCCGTATGCGGACCGCATTTGTTGCCGCACCGGCGGATTGTCTCATACGAAACCACGATCCCGCTCCCGGGCCATTTCCTCGACGAGACACAGGCCAAGGGGACCTGAAGGAGGGCCAGACCGGATGGGCGATGATCTGCGGCAGGAAACGATGGCGCTGCTTGTAGCTGACGGCATGTCTTTCTCCTTTGTGTGTCTGCCAGACGAGCGGGCGGGCACGGAAGTGGTCGCGCTCTGGCTGCCAGACATACTCGTCCAACCTGATGAAAACCTGACTTGTACACCCAGCCCAAACAGGTGCGAGGGGTCGGTCTATTACCAAAGGCTCTGAGGGCTGATTCTCTAGGGTTCGGCATTCAATACACCGAGCGCTTGCGGAGGCCGGCGTCGAACCCGCAGTGGGCAGTGTCGGCGACTCTTTCGATAATGCTCTCGCGGAAACGATCAACGGTCTTTACAAGGCCGAGGTGATCCATCGACGCGGACCCTGGCGCTCATTCGAGGCCGTCGAGTTCGCCACGCTCGAATGGGTCGACTGCTTCAACAATCGCTGGCTGCTGGAGCCCATCGGCAACATCCCGCCGGCCGAAGCCGAGGAACGCTACTACGGCATGTTGGATGAACCAGCCATAGCCGCGTGACTCAAACGAAACGGCCACCGGAATGCCCGGGGCAGTTCACATCGCATTTGATGCCAGCTTCATCGTATTTTCTTCGGCTTGGACGGGCACTTGGCAGACCCACAGAGCTGGGAACCCTTTGCCATACTACAACTGTAACATCATATCGGTTTAGCAGGTCAAGCTTTGGTGGTAACCTCATTGGGTAGAATAACTACTTTGGAGGCGAGCAATGGATCGCGATAACAAACGGGCACGTGCAGCTGCAAGATCATCTCAAGGCGTGGGGAGCAGTAGCCTCCGTGACGTTCCAGAGGGGCCATTGAGCGATGTTGCAGAACGGCTGGTAACCGCTAACCCGCGCGATACAGCGCGAAATCTTGGGGGCTTCAAAGGCCTCGGGACGCACGAGCGAACAGCCGTTCGGGGCACTCAACCCGGGCCAGAAACTGACCTCGCGAGATTTGAAAGGCGGACCAATCGTCTTGGACGATCAGCCATCGATCTGGCCGCGACATTAACAGCCGAATTGGGGTACAGCACGGATGACATAGCATTGCAGAAAGTCGGAGCGGCCAGTAATCTAGGCGATTACCTAACGCCAGGGCTGCAAGATGCTATTGTTAATCGCATTGGCAACATGGATCCGCCGTCGCAAGCTCTCGGAGCTTATTACGTTGCGCCACACTTCAGTAAGTTTACTGACGAAAACAAATCTCGCATTCTTGATCAGGCCATTGGATTGGCTTCTTCTGATCCGGATGGCAATGTCAGGATGATGGCATCCAATGCTATTCTCAACATGTATCAACAGTTAGACGCAAATCAACAGGCCCAAGCTCACTCAGTTTTTCCCGGCATGCAAGACATCTTGCCGCACATGCCGCCGCCGCAGCATGCAGCAGAGGAACGGAGTGCGAATCTGGACGGCCACATAGCAGGTATTGAGGCTGCAGTCCGTGATACAGTAGGCCCGCAAACCTCCTATGAACAGCTGCAGCGGGGTGCTCAAATCGGGCGGTCCATAAACCACGCCTTCAATCACGCCCGAGAGGACCTAATGGAGGCCACCAGAAGCAGAGATCGCTCCGGCCGTTGAGGTCTCGGCCATGGTACAGTGACGCTTTCCCTCCCGAATTCCGTTTACGGCCTTGCCGTTTCCAATTCGCTGGCCGTTGACGTACCTGCTTAGTGTAACTTTCAAAAACCACGTCTGCCGGGTGATGCGCTGCAAGCATCGCACCACCCGCTGCGGCATCGATCTGTCGAGCGGCGACATCGCGCGACGCCGGTTCGGTCTCTGAAGCACGCGCAGCATTAGCTACGGCTAATCCGGCAATGGAACAATGCTTTCAACAAAAACGACGCCCCCCAACATAGCCATTAGCATCGCGTGCTCACTCGCCGTGGGCTTCTGTGCGGCAAGTCTTTACGCAACCTTCCGCCACGGCGGCAGCGGCGAGGCTCTGATGGCGTTTGATGTCCGTGCCTTTTGGTTTGAGACGCCCTTCTATTTGGGTTTCGCAACCCCCGTTTTCTATCGGGGCGCGGCTATCGTGCTCTCGACGTCCGCGGTCGTCTTGCTGATTCAGCAGATCGTATTGCGCCGCAAGCTCGAACACCACGGGACGGCTCGTTGGGCTCGAGTGGATGAAATGCGACGCGCGGGATATCTGCGACGATACCGTGGCGTGACAGGGCCGGTGTTTGGGAAGACAAGTGGCCCTTTCTGGCCTGGCTACTACCTGACCAATGGCGAGCAGCCTCACAGCCTCATCGTTGCACCGACCCGCGCTGGCAAGGGCGTCGGCATAGTCATTCCAACGCTACTTACATTCAAAGGCTCGGTGATAGCTCTGGACGTCAAGGGGGAGCTCTTTGAGCTCACCTCGAGGGCGCGCAAAGCCGCAGGTGACGACGTGTTTAAATTCGCGCCGCTGGATTCGGAGCGGCGCACAAACTGCTACAATCCGCTGTTGGATCTTATAGCGTTGCCTCCACAGCAGCAATTCACCGAAGCCCGCCGCTTGGCCGCAAACCTGATTACGGCCAAGGGGGAGGGCGCGGAAGGTTTCGTCAGCGGCGCGCGAGATATCTTTGTCGCGGGAATCCTTGCCTGCATCGAGCGGGGCACGCCAACAATCGGCGCCGTCTATGACCTCTTCGCCCAGCCGGGGGAGAAGTTTAAGCTCTTCGCGCGACTCGCCATGGAGACCCAGAACAAAGAGGCACAACGCATCTTCGACGACATGGCGGGGAACGATACGAAAATCCTAACCTCCTACACTTCCGTGCTCGGCGATGGCGGGCTCAACCTGTGGGCGGATCCCGCTGTAAAGGCGGCCACAAGTCGCTCGGACTTTTCGGTCTATGATCTTCGCCGTCGCAGAACGTGCATCTATCTTTGCGTTGGTCCGAACGATCTTGAGGTGATCGCGCCTCTGATACGCTTGTTTTTTCAGCAAATCGTTTCAATTCTGCAGCGGTCGCTGGCCCGCCGGGATGAAAAGCACGAGGTTCTCTTCCTGCTCGACGAGTTCAAGCACTTGGGTAAGCTGGAGGCGATCGAGACCGCAATCACGACTATCGCGGGCTACAAGGGGCGTTTCATGCTCATCATCCAAAGCCTTTCGGCACTGACGGGGGCTTATGGAGAGGCTGGCAAGCAGAATTTTCTCAGCAATACCGGACTGCAAGTGTTCATGGCCACGGCTGATGACGAGACTCCGAACTACATTTCCAAGGCCATCGGTGAATACACGTTTGAAGCCAAATCGATTTCCCACAGCCAGGCGCGAACGTTCGACTGGACCATTCAGAATTCACATCAAGGTGCACCGCTATTGCGTCCCGAACAGGTTCGGCTGCTCGATGACGACTACGAGATTGTTC
The DNA here is from genome assembly GCF_040321125.1 of Mesorhizobium sp. M0518. NCBI lineage: Bacteria > Pseudomonadati > Pseudomonadota > Alphaproteobacteria > Hyphomicrobiales > Phyllobacteriaceae > Mesorhizobium > Mesorhizobium sp. M0518. The sequence continues at coordinate 877 of NZ_JAMYQY010000046.1, read as the reverse complement.
TCATCAAAGGTCTGCCACCATTAAAATTGAGGAAGGTGCGTTATTTTTCGGATCGCATTCTGAAACGCATCTTTGAACGCCAGACAGGCGCCCTCCCGGAGCCGGCGCCCTTGACGGGAGCAGAGGAGGCGCTCTCCGCCGAATCTCAACTCGATGACCCGCTGTGTGAATTGGCGCAGGACTTTGACGATACAGTTTGATGTGAGGCTGGTGTGGACCCCGCGAAAAAATCCATCCCGTGTAACAGCTTTGTCGCAGGTGCAGGACGCCGGCTTGGAAGGGCCAAGCCCGGCAAGTGGGCTTTGAGCAGCACGTGTCCGAGGCGCTCCGGCCGCTGTTCGATGGTCGAGCTGACGAGCCGCCAACCAATCCAGAGGAGCTTCTGCGACTGGAACAGGGGGTTTCGCGAGGTGCTTCAGCGTGGGCAGGATCATCAAGCCGCCTCGTCTTTTTTCAGCAACCCAGGGATGCCCGCTGGACGGGATGACCTCAACAGAAGCGTGTCGGAGGCTTTCGCAAGCTCTGGGACGCCGGAGTTCGGGCCGCCGCCCCCAGTCTTGGCTGCCAGCGAACAGCAGATCCGCCCTCGCCGGATGCGCTTGACCAGGGCAACCACCTGCCACCCGAGTGAGTCGTCCCAACAATGAACATTCACCAGCGCTGTTGTGGCCAGCGCAGACGCAGAGGGCCCTGAATACGCCGCAAGCCGTCGCCATTCAGCAGCAGCTGAGCGAAATCGGCAATTCAGGCGGCCGCGTGCATATGCAGAGAGGGGCTGATGCGATCTCCGGACCGGTAGCTCTCGCCGTAATTGATCAGGCTGGTACTGTTGGAAGGCTTGATCAGCCTCGTCACCCCAATCTCCAGCATAGCTCAC
>NZ_JAMYQY010000045.1:0-12679 GCF_040321125.1 Mesorhizobium sp. M0518 | reverse complement strand
ATCACATCGATGACCTCTTAGATGCGAGCTAAGGCCAGAGTGCTTGCGTGATCGACAATATGGCTCCTCAACTATTCTGGCCTACGGCGGACCCTGATTCCGCGCTATCAGGTACCTCCCAAGCAGTGCCGGTCACCTCTTGCGATGCCGATTATCGTGAACCAGCGTGCAACGGCCGCATTCGTCGAACGGCGTCGCCACCTGGCAGAAAGGATCCGACGGCATCTCGAGCGGGTCTGCATCGAAACAACGGAGCTCTCCCGGTGCAAGCCATCAAAAAATGCGTGCATCACACAAACGAGCGATCTCAAAGACGAGGGCCTCGAACATAGAAGTCGCGCTGGAGGTTGGCATGAAGAACGCTTCCGATTTCACAAGAAACCTCAAAAGAGTGCACGGCCAAACATCGGCTCAGGTAAGAGGGGGAACATGCAATCAGAACCCCAGAAATTGACAAAGCTGTGAGAAACTCTCTTTCCAGCTATTACTGGCTCGGCTTCGCAATCCTGTTCGAGGTGACGGGCTCTACGTTTCTGCAGAAATCCAACCAGTTCACGAAACTAAGTCCAACTCTCGCCTGCATCGTCCTCTATGGAATTTCGTTCTTTTTTCTGACGCAAGCGTTGAAAAGCCTGCCGCTGGGCGTCGCCTATGCGATATGGTCAGGTTTGGGGATCGTGCTTACTGCGGCCATTGGCGCGGTCATCTTTGGGCAGAAGTTGGACACTGCAGCAATCGGCGGGATTATTTTGATCGTCAGCGGCGTCGTTGTTATGCAGGTTTTCTCGCACACGGGGACCCATTAAGTGAGAATATTGACATGATGGGCGTCTTTTCCGATCCGGGTCATATGAAGTTTGCTTACAACCGCAACAATGCTTTCGACGGCGCCTGCCGCAACGAGGACATAGCCCTTCCAAGGTCATCATGGCTTAGTCGATAAGCCAGCCTACCATTTTTTCGGATTCAAACGCCTATGGAATTTGTCAGCATGGCCGCAATATCTGTGACGATCAGATTCGCGCTTGGGCCGTCACCGGATGTTGCAACGCTTTGATTACCGGCGCTATGGCATTCGACCAACAGTGATCCTGCTTTGCGTGTGCTGGTACCTAGCCTTCTTGGGTCAAGGATTAAAGTCAGCAACGCATGAGCAGAACTCCAGGATTGTTTCGGCATCCAAGGCCTGACCCGGTTGCATGCCCGGCCGTGTCCGAGCACCATGAACCTCACATGCGGTCGCCGTTCAATACCTCCACCGCTTCCGGCGGGCAAGGGCTCAGAAGGATGAGACCATTCTACAAAACGGAATTCAGGCATGCCAGGTATCGGTTCATCCAACTGGGATCGACCAGGACTGATCGGGCCCCGGCGGATTACGGATTAGGGTCAAACAGCCTTCATCACGGCGCCTTCGATCACGATGCCGGCGGTCACATACTTCCAAGGTTGAGCAAGTTCCGATCTGATGGCGCAGCCATCGCCGTGCGGCTTGAACCATCGTCGTTCGCAGCCGCGGATTGCCGGATTTCGACACACCTTGCTCACGATCGACCGATCCGCTTTGCCAAGGCGTTGGCGCAAGGGCGCAGTAGGCCGACACCTGCCGTTGGTTGTCGAAATGGCGAAAGAACCATTCCGACAAAGCATGACACGGTCCGATCCCCTTCACGTTCAGCAACGTCGCGGCCGGGTGGGCGTTGCGGCGACTTGCCCCTCGACCAGCACGCGGCTCGCTCCGCCTCCACGGCATTGACTTGCTAGAGGCGCTTTGAGATGCGCTTGGCAGAGCTCGGCCGTCGCCGGTCCGCGGTTGCTCAAGTCGTGCCCGCCGATCGCGGCGCCGCGGCTCGTATCCGGAGATACCCCGTGCAACAACAATCCTTCGAGTAATGCGACGGCGGTCTTCCTCTTTCCGGCTGGGGCCTTGACTCATCGCCCACACCTGCGACTGCCGCGCTTGTGGGCCAGCAGCGTCCGCACCATGGCTTCGCCGTCGATCCTGTCGGTCGTCCCGCCGTCGTCGCCGAGATGTCGCGATCGAGGTGGGAGCGACGACGCTGCTTTCGATCCCTTCAGCCAGCAGTTCGCGGCGCAACCAAAACCCGCCGAGAACCAGATCCTTGGATCTCCGCCTTGACCCTGCGTCGGTGCCGAAGCCGATCTTATCCCGTTATCCCGGTAAAGACAGGCGGTCGCCGTTTTGTCCAAGGGATTGCCTGTTCCAAATCCCGCGCAACGCGGACAACAGTCGCCTCATCGGCGAAGCGGCCGACGATCTGAATCCCGATGGGCAATCCTTCGGTGCTGCAGAAGAGCGGCAATGACACCGACGGTTGACCGGTCACACTGAATACACCAAGATACTGGCAGAATCCCACCGCGTCCAAGGTTAGATACTCCTCTACCGACATGTTTTCAGTTGAGTGAGCATCATGCGGAACAGCCGTGCAAGGCATGGTAGGTGTCAGCAAGATATCAAAATCCTGAACGGCCTTTGCTACATCGAAACGTATTTTCCGGGCGTGTTCGAAAACTTTTTCTGCATAGGACAGCGGGAGATGCTTCGCCCTCTCATAGAATATAAGATTTATGTTTTCGAGTGTCGTTGCATCCACTTTTCGGCCGAGAGCACTTGCCACGGCATCTAGATTTCCACGGCCGAAATAAGTAGAGCCTGCGATAACCTCGCGATAATCCGAGGCAGAAAATGGCTGGTCGATTTCCTCTACCACATGCCCCATTCCCTCAAGCACTTTGGCCGTTTCCGCCACCCTGTCACGAATTTCCGGATCGAGCTTCAACTCGGCCCATGAACTCAATGCGACACCGATCTTTAAGCGGCCGCTCGGCTGCGAAAGCTCTTCAATGTAGTTGCGTTCTGGTCCGGGGATAAGGAAGGGGTCGCCCGGGTAGCTTCCGGATAGCACATCGAGCGACGCCGCCATATCGCGAACTGTTTGGCAAAGAACGAAATATCTACTGATACCGTGGCCTGGATCCTGGCGGTTAGGCCCGCCGGAGATGCGCCCGCGCGAGGGATTAAGACCCACCAGCCCGCAATAGGATGCCGGAATACGAATGGATCCGCCGCCGTCACTTGCTGATGCGATGGGGACGATGCCGGCGGCCACTGCCGCTCCTGATCCTGAAGACGAGCCGCCTACTGTCCGATCCAAATTCCAGGGATTGCGCGTAATTCCACACATTGCAGTTTCACTAAGGGCGGATACTCCTAATTCAGTTGTCGTCGTGCGGCCCACAATGCGCAAGCCCCCGGCCCGGGCCCGCTCAACGAAATAGCTATCAACGGTGGGACGGAAGCCTCGATAGAGCCGGCTTCCGCATTCGTAGAGTCGACCAGCTTCGGTTACACTAATATCCTTCCGCAGAAAGGGCACACCGCCGAACGGACCTGCATCTGAGCCAGGCACGGATTCCGCGTCCTCGTAGAACTCCACCACGGCGTTGAGCGTAGGGTTAACTTGATCGTGGGCCTCACGTGCGAGTTGGGCAAGCTCTACTGCGGTGACCTCGCGCCTGCGAACTAATTCCGCGAGCCCGGTGGCGTCATAACTGGAATATTCATGGAGCTTCATATGGGCTTTCCTTTAACCACTCTTCGAGAATCGAAGTGTTCATTCATTAGATGGACGTGTTCCCTCCGCCCAACCTCAACTTCATTCAGCAAGAGCCCTTCCGCCTAAAAACAGCTACCGAAATTGATTGATGCCACAGTCGGGTGGGGGAATCAGAGGTGAATCCTATTGCTCAGAGAGCGAAAAACTTGCTCGCTCCGCGCTTCTGCCAGTGATGGCAACCCAAGCTCCTGCCTGCAACATCCCAAGGCTTTCCTTAGTTATCATTTGGTTCCGACTGAGACAGGGTGTGACCGCTCCAAACCGGAGATGATTTCACGCTCGAGCGGGAAATGGCATCTGAAGCTGTGCTCCGCATCATCCGGGCTTGCTGAAGGTTCGGGGAAGACGCGGCCGCAGATATCCTGCGCGTAACGACAACGGGTGTGGAACTCGCAGCCGGATGGTCGCCTCAACAGGCTCGGCACCTCGCCCTTGAGCTCAATCCTATTGAGCACCGCATCCGGGTCAGGCTCAGGATTGGCCGCAAGCAGCGCCTCGGTGTAGGGGTGCCGCGGTTGATCGAAAATACGCTCGGTCGAGCCGACCTCAATAAAGCGACCGAGATACATGATCGCCATACGATCGGTCATGTGACGGACCACGTTAAGATTGTGCGTGATGATCAGGATCGCCATGCCGAGTTCGTCCTGAAGTCGCGCGAGAAGATTGAGCACCTCCCCCTGCACTGAGACATCAAGGCCCGCGGTCGGCTCATCGGCAATAATCAGGTCCGGATTCAGTGCAAGAGCACGCGCGATACCCACGCGCCTGGCCTGACCTCCGGAAAGCTGATGGGGATAGCGGCGAGCAAAATCCGCCGGCAAGCCGACCATCCGAAGCAGGCGCTCGGCTTCGCCTCCGGCATCGCGACGCTTTAATCCATGGATGCGAAAAGGCTCTGTCAGGAGCGATCGAACCGTCAGCCTCGGCGAGAGTGAGCCGATTGGATCCTGGAACATCATCGCCATACGCCGCAAGTACGGCTTGCGTTCGGCCCCACTGAGCTCCTCTATTTCCTGTCCATCGAAGCTGATGCTACCGCTCACAGCCCGCTGCAAGCCGATGATCGTGCGCGCGATGGTGGATTTGCCCGAGCCGCTTTCACCGACAAGTGCGAGCGTCTCGCCCTTGCGGATTTCAAAGGACACACCGCATACTGCGTCGATGAAAGGGGCTTTCGTCCCGGTTGCGAGCGCCTTCAGCGGACCCATGGTGCGGAAGCGGACGCGCAGGTCCTGAACCCGAAGCAGCGCGCTCATGCCGAAACCAACCGCACTTCGTCGAGGAGATGGCATCGGGCGACCTGATCCACGCCGATGCGATACTCAACCGGGTTGTCGTGCGTACAGCGGTTGTACGCATGTTGGCAGCGCGTGCGGAAGATGCATCCCACCTTGCTGCCGAGGAGACTCGGCACCTCGCCCGGAATGGTCGGCAAAGTGCGCGTGCTTTTTTTGATACGCCCAGGATCGCACTCAAGCAGCGCGCGCGTGTAGGGGTGAGCAGGATTGTGGAAGATGTCCCGAACGGCGCCCTGCTCCACCACTTCGCCCGCATACATGACAGCGACTCGGTCGCACAACTCGGCCACCGCGCCGAGGTGGTGGGAGACGAAGAGAATCGAGCAACCAATTTCTTTTTGCAGATCCTTGAGCAAATGAATGATCTGCACTTCCAGCGTTGCATCGAGCGCGGTGGTTGGCTCGTCAGCGACGAGCAACGTGGGTTTCACAAGAAGCGCCATGGCAATGCAAACGCGCTGACGCATGCCACCAGAGAAGTGGTGCGGATAGGCGCCGATACGGCTTTCCGGATCGGGAATTCCGACCCGGCGAAGCATTGCGAGGGCACGAGCACGCTTTTCGCTCCGGCTTCCTTGATCGTGGTGCTGAATATCGATCATCTGGCTCTCGATGGTCCGCACTGGATTGAGTGCGGTCATCGGATCCTGAAAGATCATCGAGAGACGATCGCCGAGCAGGCTCCGACACGCCTGAGCGGGCATTTTGAGCAGGTCCTTTCCTTCGAACAGGATTCTGCCGGCTACTACATCTGCGTTTTCGGAAAGCAGGCCCATCACCGTATAGGCGAGCGTCGACTTGCCGGATCCGCTTTCGCCGACTATGCCAACCACCTGTCCGGATGGCACATCGAGCGAAACGTTTCGCAGCGCATGAACACGGCCGCGTGGCGTCCCAAAGTCGAGATCGAGCCCACGGATCTCAAGAAGCGGTCGGGCGGACGTATGCGGTGTCAGATCATCGCGTCTCATAGGTCTTTCCGCAGCTTGGGATCGAAAATGTCGCGAAGCGCCTCGCCCAGAAACGTGAAGCCAAGCGTTGCGATGACGATGGGAATGCCGCTGGCGATCACCAGCCAAGGGGTCTGGTTGATGTAGCTATAGCCATCGTTGAGGATCGCTCCCCAGTCAGGCGTTGGGGGCCGCACGCCCATCCCGAGGAAGCTGAGACCTGCTTCCCAGGCGATGACCGCCGGCACGTCCATGCTCACGAGGATGAGAAGCGGGCCGATCACATTGGGCATAACATGCACGGCCAGGATGCGCGTCGTGCCTGCGCCCATGCTGCGCTCTGCGGCTATGTACTCACTGCTGCGTAGTGCTTGGGCCTGGGTGCGCACCACGCGCGCATAAATCGGCACCGACGTTATTGCGATGACAAAAATGATACTGGCCAGACTTGGTCCCAGAAGCGCGATGATGGCCAGCGCGAAGATGATACCAGGAAAGGAGCGGATCGTATCGAAGAAAAGCAAAAGCAAATTGTCGAGCCAGCGAGGACCGAATCCAGCAATCAGACCAAGCACGACGCCGACTGCCAGCGCACTGCCGAGGGAGGCGAAAGCAACGAGGAGCGGGATGCGGCCGCCCATCATGACGCGCGAGAACGTGTCGCGGCCCAACTGGTCCGTACCCAGCAGAAAATCCAGTGAAGGACCTGCTAGACGAGGCCCGACCATGATCCGGATCGGATCATGCGTGATTATCAGCGGAGCGAAGATCGCAGCTGCTGCTATGAGTATAACAAGCACAGCTCCGAGCACGCCCAGGCGGTTTTGGCGAAATTGTCCCCAAAAGGTGCGAAAGGCGCCGGTAGCCATCGCATCGTTGGGTTCGGGACGGATGGCTTCAACGATCACCATGTCAGAGCTTTTCCCGGGTTCGCGGATCGAGGAATGCATTTATCAAATCGGAGAGCGTCGTGGCGGTGACAATAAGGAACGTGGTGACGAGCACGACGCCCATCACAATCGGATAGTTGCGGGTATTGACCGCATTCACAATCAACGCCCCGACGCCAGGTCTCGCAAAGACCACTTCGATAAAGACTGCGGACGAAAGCAGCCACGCGATGCCTACCCCGAGTATGGTCACGGTCGGCAGGATCGCGAGCGGCAGCGCGTATCGCGCGACGATGCGCCATTCCGAGATCCCGAAAGAGCGGGCCATGCGGATGTGGTTTTCTCCTAGGATCTCGAGCATGGATGCCCGTACCAGTCGGGAAATGTAGCCGACCCATCCGATACCTATGGCGAAGCTCGGCAGGATGAGATGAATAACTCCGTCCGAGAAGCTGTTGCCGACACCGATCGCCGGCAGCCAACGGAGGCTGACAGCAAAGATCAGCAAGGCGTAGACCGCCATGACAAAGGAAGGGATGGCGATGGCGCCCACCGCCATTACGGCGACGACCTGATCGACGATGGAGTTACGCCGCACGGCCGAGTAACAGCCAAGCGGTATGGCAACCGCAGCTGCCCAAATGATCGAGGCCAGGATCAGCTCGATCGTATAGGGCAATTGCTGGAAAACGATATCGGCAACAGGTTTACGGCTGAATACGTCGAAGCCGAGATCGCCGCGGAGCAGCCCGCCGAAGAAAGTAGCGATCTGCACAACGAGCGGCTTGTCGAGCCCCATCTCCTGATGTAGCAACGCCTTCATTTCGGGGGTCGCCCGTGGTCCGAGCAGAATCGCGGCAGGATCGCCGGGTACCGCTCTGATCATCAGGAACAGTAGCGTCACCGCGATCGCAATGATTGCGAACGCGAGGACGGTCCTTTTGAGGAAGTACAGCCACATGCTAGCTACACCTAAGCCTAAATCGGCTTGAAATCGACGTAAAGCGCTCGTCCGTCAGGACGGGTTGCGGCCTGCATTCGCGTGTTGCGATATATAGCCGCGTCGCCCCCATGGGTCAGGAAGCGGAATGCGCCGGATTGCTCCATGATATCCTGCATCTCGTAGTATAGCTTCGCCCGCTCGTTCGGGTCGTTGATGGTGAGCGCCCTGTCGTTGAGCTCGTCGAAGCGGTCGCTGCGAAATCGCTGCCAGTTCCAGACGCCGACCTGACTACTCACGAAGTAGCCAGTTGCAGGAGACGGATCGGGAAAACCATCGAACTTCATTACGAAGAGTTGCAGGTCCTTCCAGCGGTCGCCTTCCGATTCCATGCCAAGGCTCCAGTAGGAGCCAGAATCCTGGGTATTGACCTGGACCGTTATGCCGATCTGTGACAATTGCGCCTGAACCATCGCGGCTATGGTCGAATCTGTGCTCCCGTTCAGGCAATCGATGGTCAAGTTCAGATCGCTCACACCCGCCTTTCCCAAGAATTCCTTTGCCTTTGCGACATCGCCTTCCGGTGGGACGAGTGCCTTGTCGCGATGCCCAACAATGCCCGGAGCAATGGTGCCTGTTGCGACGACGGCGTGACCTGCATAGGCAGCATCCAGGATCTGCGGCACATTGATTGCCCATTGGATCGCCTTGCGGACATTAATGTCCTTCAGCTTCGGGTGATCCATATTGATGCCGATCCAGCCGTAATCCAGCGAGGGCTTTTCCTCAATCGTGGTGTCGGCGAGTGGCGCGTCCTTGAACGTCGCTAGCGAATCCAGACTGATATGGGTGAAATCGATATCGCCAGCCTGATAGGCGCGTTCCGCCGACTTGATGTCGCTGATCGGCAGAATGCGAACTTCATCAAAGCCCGGCTTCGGGCCTGACCAATCCGGGTTGCGGGTCAAGAGCAGATACTGGTTGGGCCTCCAGTCGGCGACCAAATACGGGCCGGAGAAAGCTGGCGGCTTCAGGCCGAAATCACCGCCGTCCTTGGTCGCCTTCATCACCGCATCTTCGGAAAGGATGTGGCCAACCCCAAACGGAAGGGTGAGCATCCAAACAGGTACGTAAGGAGCTTTGAACACAATTACGCCGGTGTGATCATCCTCGATCTCGACACGGTCGAACGAACCCCAATCAGGTTTCGTCGGCGAATTATGCTTGATGACGCGCTCAAAGGAGAATTTGACGTCCTTGGCAGTCATCTCGCCGTGACCGCCGGTAAACTTGATGCCTTTCTTCAGACGAAAGCGAACATGCGTAGGGTCGACCTGCTCGATCTTTTCCGCCGCCTCCAGCTCCCAACCCCATTTGGTGCCGGGGGTGTAACGCGTGAGCTTTGAATAAATGCAATTCATCACCGCGACATCGGTTTCACCGTGGTAGAAGCCGGGATCGAAGGTTTCGATATCACGAGGGGAACGCGCTTTGAGCACTTTGCCTTCGGCCGCCCAGATGACTTGCGACAACGGCATGCCGCCAGCGACGACCCCCCCGCCAAGCACGGCGCCGGTCTTGAGAAAGGACCGGCGGCTTACATTGCCCATGGTATTTTTCATGATCTGCTCCCATTTTGATTTTGTTAGTCGATAACAGTCACAGCGAAGGCTTGCATCAAATTCAGAGGTCAGCTGGTTGGAAATGAAGTCACGCTGGCGTAAGGCCGTAGTTCCCATCCCGGCCATTCGCCGGGCCGTTTTACACCTAGGAACGCTAGGGGCCCGGGAGCAACAAAACAACGGAATAAAAAGTTATGTACCGCACGACTAAATGTTATCTGGCGATGACGGCACTGTAGGCCCAGCTGTCTCGTTGCACCCGACTGGTGTTGCCCGCACATATTCGGCAGCGACGCTGGCCAGATCGGATTTACGTCTGCGACCTGTCAATTGCGAAGATCAGGACGTCGTCTCCTTCAATGGCGGTATCTGGACTTTCCAAATGATGTTTTCGGCCAGTGAGATAGCTTCATTCAGGGGCCTTATCCAGGTGCCTTCATTGAGCTAATCGCTTCCCAAATGACGCCAGCCCGGACTGGACCATCGTTGGATAACTATTGGACGAAACTCCAGACGAAACTCCGGTCCAAGCCAGCGGGCCCCATTCAAAGGTGACCAACGGTAGGAGGACCAATGCTAGTCGTCCAGATCCAAAAGTACCTCGTTACCAGATACTCCGGAGTCAGAATGCGCGGGGAGAGAGATGCAGCAGCATCGTGAAGCGCGTCGTGCGCTCGACCAGCGTGCCGATGACCGAGCTGCCAAGGCCCAGGATAAGGTTCCCTCCCAGGGCCCTGGCACCGCGCGACCGGCCGCTTCGGGACGCTGGCTGATCGTGATCTCCACGAGACAAAGCCCTTGCCTCGCCTGCGGACGCGCTCCCTCAGCACCCGCAGGCGGTGAGCTCGCGACGTAGCGCTCCGCGGCCCTGAACGAAGAGGGCCTGATAGATGGGCCTTCGGGACTTATGTGCATTGTCTTGTCGTCCGGGAAGTCGATCGGCATGCGCGGGCGATCTATGCACCGCGTCTGGAACCCAGATTCCCTTCAATTCTCCGGCCGCAGCAGCCGCGCTAGACTGACCGCATCGCGCCGTTCGTCTTGACGCACGCGCCCGGGCGCTTGGGGATCAGCGAGGGCGCAACGACATCGCAGTGCTGACCGAGCTCGACGAGGATGCTTTTTCTCCAGCTTGCGCACGAAACGCTCGACCGCCGCCGGCCTCGCCTCGATCTCGCCGAAATACCGGACCTCCCCATTGCGGCCACCCTCGAGCAACCCCCGTTTGCTTAACAGCTGCAAAGACTAAGGGCGGGCCGCCGCTCAGACCACGGTCATAATGTCTAGGCGGTCGTCGCGCGATACTCCAACTCGCCGCTGCGCGTGGCTGCATTGCGCGGCAGTTCACGGGATATAGTCGAGGCGGACCGACCGGCCGGCGCCGGTGACCGACGGCTTTGATGTGTCAGTGGTATTGGATACTTTCGCGCCCAGGTTCTCAGCCACCGAGCGAGGAGGTCTTCCCGACCTGCAGCAAATCGTATCAATCCACAACGCGCCGATGCTTGAGTTCTGTAACGACCTCATTCTGGCACATCCATGCCGTACAGGCACCGTCAAAATCATGCGGCGACCCAGCGCCGACCGCGAAGAGAAGCGATTGACCCACGGAGCGACATCCTCCGGAAAAGAAAGCAGGAGGAGCTTGACCTCGACGCCCCCAATCAGAGACCTGCTAGACCAGCCTGCGCGGGATTGTACGATTCCAGATCTTGGTGAAGACCTCAGCGTCATGTTCGAAGGCCTGGATCTGACCCACAAATAAAAAGTCGTCTTTGGTAACGCTCACCCGCAGGCGACTCTCAACGCGGCAGTCCCAGTCGCCACGTTTGTACGCCGTAATTTTTTGCGCGTCGATCGTGGCGCTGGTGGGATCGTGGTCAAGTATTTCTATCACCTCGCTTCGTGTCGTCCACATCTCTGTGCCGATGGCGTCAATCCGAGATCGTCCGTCGCCTTGGGCGTTGCGTATCGTAAGTTTGCTCGTTGTGGCGTCCCATTCAGAGACTCTGGTAGGCTTTGGCGCTTCTTGCAAAATGGTTCGTCCGGAGGTCGGTTCCGGCACAAAGGCCGGGCCGAACGGCTTCAATTCCCTGTCCTCGGCCCGGGGCGGTCGTACCGGCAGCTCGAGCTCGGACCGACCGGCATAAACCGTCAGCGTCACCGGCTCAGGGGACGGCCAGTATGTTGGCCAACGTGAAGTCGACACGGCAACACGAATGCGCCTGCCCGATTTGAAAACATGAGCGCAGTCCTGCAGCGGCAGGCGGATGCGATAGCGTTTGCCGGGCACCAGCGGCTCAGGAAACTCATGACTGTCCCGGTGGGTCAGATTGAGCACATCATAGGTAATTCGCTTCGACAGGCCGTCCGACTCAACTTCATTGAGACTGACGGCCAAGAGCGCAACCGGCTTGTCGACCGACAAGTCGAGAGCGACCACAGGCGCGCCGAGAATCTCGAAATCCCCCTCGAGCGGCTCGGAATCTAACGTCAGTGAGCGAGCGTCGTCAATTCGCTGATCGGTCGGAGCATCCTCGATAAACGGATGCCAACCAGGGGCCGTTGTTCCGACCGTCTGCAAAGGCTTGAGAACACGCGCCGTTTCAGCACCGGCATCGTTCTCCAGTCCGTCCTTGGTGAGATAGAATTTACGCGGCGTGATGCGCGGCGACGGCCAGGTTTCCTCGGCCACCCACCGGCCGGGCGTCTCGTGTACGCCGCGCATTACCGGTTCTTGCTGCATCCAGACCCGATACATCGGCTCAGCCATAATGCCGGTATCGATGTCCTTGAGCCAGTAATCCCACCAACGCAGCGACTCAGTGAGCCAGTCTATCGCTGGGCCCGGATCTCCATTGTTCGGATATTGGTGAGCCCAGGGGCCGACAAGTCCTTTTCGCGGACATTTGAGGTTGGCGAGCATGCGCGGAACCGTGCGGTGAAAAGGATCTAACCAACCACCTACGGCATAGACGGGACATTGAATGGCATCGTAATTTCCATCGTCCTCATTGAGTGACGCATGCTTCCAGTATGCGTCGCGGTGCTGGTGGGTAAGGTGGATCATGGGATAATACTCGACGTTATTGAGGCGCTCCGTCCACATGTCGCGCCAGCGGTCGCCAACAATGGCCGGATCGGGAGGACTGCAAGCTATGACGGGGTATGCGGGACCCCATGTATTCCCGAACATGTCCATGTTGATCAAACCACCGCCGTAGGGCTCTGTGGTATAGCGGTCCTCAGTCGAGCAAACCGTGATGATCGCCTTGAGCGCAGGTGGACGTCGTGCAGCCACCTGCAGTGCACTGTAACCGCCCCAGGAAATCCCG
>NZ_JAMYQY010000044.1:0-19306 GCF_040321125.1 Mesorhizobium sp. M0518 | reverse complement strand
GCCGCTGCATGTCGATGCGCGGGCCGCCAACAACTGGGACGAGGCGCATTGAAGCCTATCGTGGGCATCGGTCGCGATCCTTCACACCCCCCTCTGTCCTGCCGGACATCTCCCCCGCAAGGGGGGAGATTGGCAGCTTCGCGGGCAGCGCTTTTATTTCAACGCTGGTAATTGGTGGAAGCAGAAACGATATCCGATCTCCCCCCCTTGCGGGGGAGATGTCCGGCAGGACAGAGGGGGGTGCTGTCCCGCCAGCATCGAAGGTTTCTTCACGCCTGACTTGGCTTCACGCCGCTTCCGCCAAACACTTGGCACACGTCCCGCGAAACTCGATCACCGCCTTCTTGGCGGCGAAGCCTGTCGAGCGCACCCATTCGTCCAACCGGTGGCCGACATCGTGGTCGGACATTTCGGTGACCTGCCCGCATGTGTCGCAAATGGCGAAGGCAGTCATCGAATGGCTGTGGTCGTGCGGCTCGGCGCAGGCGACGAAGGAGTTGATGCTTTCGAGCCGATGCACGAAACCTGACTTCACCAGCGTGTCGAGCGCTCGATAGACCTGCAGAGGCGCGCGAAAACCGCGCTCGCGCAGTTGGTCGAGCAAGGTATAGGCACTGAGCGGTCCGCTGGCGGTCTCGAGTTTCTCGAGCACGCACAGCTGGTTCTTCGTCAGCACATCCCTTGCCGCCATGATCCTGTTTCCAACTCGCCTTGCGTCGCTTGTGCCGCGCACAAACGATCCATGTCCCATCCAGATAGCGACGAACAGGCATTTTTGCTACTGTTTCCCGCATTCTGCCCGCGAGGCTGTCGAGAACATCGATCGGAGCGGCGCAACAGGCAGGTTGCTCTGCGATGTGACGTTCAAAATACTGACAACATCTTCGGCAAGGATTGCCGCGCTTGGAAATTCGGTCGGGCTTGGGGAAGCAATCATGATCAAATTGACGCGGCGGACGCTGCTGGTCGGCACGTCCGCTTTGACCATGGCCGGCATGGTGTCGTTCCGGACCATGGCCGCATCGCGCACCTATCATGCGCTGCTGGTCGCCTGCACCGAATATCCCAACCTTCCGCAGAGGAATTGGCTGGTCGGGCCGAAGAACGATGCAGCCCTCGTCCGCGACTATCTCCTGAAGAATGTGCCTTACCCGGTGCGGTTCGCGCCGGAGAACGTCACGCTGCTCGCCAAGGATGTCCCCGGCGCCAGTGGCCTGCCGACCCATGCGGCCATCAAGGCCGCATTGGCCGACCTTGCCGCCAAGGTTCAGCGCGACGATTTCGTCTATCTGCATCTGTCCGGTCACGGCGCCCAGCAGCCGCAAATGGTCAAGGGCGACGAAACCGACGGGCTCGACGAGATCTTCCTGCCCGTCGATATCGGCAAATGGATCAACCGCGATGCCGGCGTGCCCAATGCGCTGATCGACAACGAGATCGGCGCGGCACTCGACGCCATTCGCGACAAGGGCGCTTTCGTCTGGGTCGTGTTCGACTGCTGCCATTCCGGCACCGCGACACGCGCCGTCGAGGTCGATGACGAGTTGGAGCGCAAGGTCGAGTTCGCCGACCTGGTCGGCGGCAACGAGGCCGAGCGGGCTGCCGCGATCAAGGCCTATGACGAGGTGATTTCGGTCGCCGGCTCGCGCGGCGTCGACGACAATGGCACGCGCAAGCCCGCCTTCACCCTGACGCCGACCGGTGGCGAACCGATCACCAAGGGCAAACTGGTCGCCTTCTATGCCGCGCAGACGGTGGAGACGACACCGGAAATGCCGCTGCCCAAGGGCATCGCGGATGCGCCGCGGTTCGGCCTGTTCACCTTCACCATCCTGTCGAAACTGGCCGAGAATCCCAACGTCACCTATCGCCAGCTCGGCCAGGCCGTGCTGCAGCAATATTCGGCCGACAGCCGCACCCGGCCGACACCGCTGTTCGAGGGCGAACTGGATGCGCGGGTGTTCGGCACCGACAAGACCGACGCGGTCATGCAGTGGCCTGTCGTCATCAAGGACGGCGAAGCGACGATCGGCGCCGGCCTGCTGCACCGCCTCACCCCCGGCAGCAAGCTCGCCATCCTGCCGTCGGCGCTGTCGCCGCTGTCCGACGCTGTCGGATTTTTGGAAGTGCAGTCGGCAAAAAACCTGGAAAGCCGCGTCAAGCCGGTCGAGTTCGACAAGAAGCCGGCGCTCAAAGTCGCCGACATTCCCGCCAACGCCTATGGGCGGGTGGCGGAGATCGCCGTCGACTACAAGCTCGTCTTGGCGCGGCCGGCCATAGCCAAAGGACTTGAGAAGGAAGCCGCTCTGGTCAATGCGGTTCTCGACGAACTGGCCACAGCCAGGGAGACCGGCTTCAACATCGAGCTGGTCGAACCCGGCAAGAGCGCCGACCTCCGCCTCGCGGTGATGCGCGAGAATGCCGTTCCCGGCGCAGCCAAGGATGCGACCGATAAGCCGGCGCTGTGGTTCCTGCCGGCGTCGGGCGACGTGAGCCTGAAGGACGGCGGCAAACCGCCGCTGATCATCATTCACGACCGCCAGAAGCTGATCGATGCAACGACCAGGAACCTGCGCACCATCTTCCGTGCCACCGGGCTTTCGCGGCTGGCGGCGGCCTCGGACTACAGGCCCGAGGACGTCGACGTCCAGTTCCAGGTCAAACGCCGCGACAAGGACGGCCTCGAACCGCTGCAGGCCTCGGTGGTGCCGCGCGTCTCGCCGGGCGACGAAGTGCATGTGCTGGCCAAGAACAGCTCGGACCTTCTGGTCGACATCAACGTGCTCTATGTCGGCAGCGACTATTCGATCACCCACATCGTCGCCGAGCGTCTCGCCCCGCAAGCCACGCTCGAGGAGGGGCTGCTGGCCTTCACCGACACCAGCTTCGGCATGGAACGGATGATCGCGGTTTTGACCGAGGCGCCGCCGGAGAGCGAGAAGCAGGATCTAAGCTTCCTGGCGCAGGACGGCGTCGCCTCGGCGACACGCGGAATGGGCTCCGCCGGCTTCTCCGACATGCTGACCGATCTCGGCATGGCGCCGGCAACCCGCTCGGTGATGCGGCTTGCCGACAAGAGCGGCCCGAAAGGCGCCGTGATGATCTTCCCGCTGGAGACGGTGCCGCGCGCCTGAGCGGATGCCGGCGCGCAGGGCTCTGCGGCGGCTCTTGCGCGATCGGCGCGATATGAGAACATTCCCGACCGCTGACGCATGACGGCGGATGAAACGGATAGGATCGATTGTGAAGAATTCTGTGTTTTCCTGGCGTGGAACGGTAGCCGGCCTTGCCGGCGGCCTGCTGCTGATCGCCAACGCTTCGGCGGACGATGCCTGCGGCCTGTGCGTCAAGCAGATCGTCACCAACTCGGAACTGGCGACGTGTTTTCTCGATCAGTATGACCAGATCGCCAAAAGCGCCAGCGGTGCCATTGTCGTCGATCTCAGCAACTGCGCCTCGCGTGGCGTCGTCGAAGCCTTGCCGTCCCCGAGCAAGGGGGCGGCGGAGCCTGACGTACAGTTCATGATTTCGCGCCTGCAGTTGCAATGCCTGAAAAAGAAGCTGGAGACGCCGGGCATTGTGCTTGATCCCTCCGCCACCATTGAACTGGACAGCTGCGGATGAAGAAGCCGACGGGCAACACCAGGCAGACAGCAATGATCGCACCCGCAAAAGCGCAGGCCGGCAAACCGGCCCTGCAGGAAACCACCGAGGGTTTCCCGTGGCCAAGCAGCCACGAGATCAAGAAGGAGAGCAACCCCTTCACAGACCGCGATTGGCGGATGCTGGTCTATGCCTGGTCGGGCATGGCCGTGCGTCTCGCCATCATCTTCACCTTGATGTTCTCGGTCTACCAGTTCCTGGCCAACCAGGAGCAGAAGCGCGTCGAGCAGACCATGTCGCTTGTCGAGCTCTGGGAAAACAAGGACTACCAGCAGGCGCAGCGCGCGCTGAAAGATCGTCTGACGGCGCTCAACGCCAAATATGACAATCTGCTCAGCGCCAACCCCTCGCCAACCGAGGAGCAGGTGTTCCGGCAACGCATCGGCATCGAGGCGATGACCGCCTCCGGCGGCGACATGCCGCTCGCCGATTTCAGCGAGAATTTCGATCGCATCGTCTATTTCCTCAACCGTCTGTCCTTCTGCATCGACGGCGATTTGTGTTCGCGCAAAGTGACCGATGCTTATTTCCGTGACTATGCCGTCTCTTTCTGGAGCTATTTTGCCGGCTACATAGATAAGCAGCGCAAGGCGGGTTCTCCCACTTTCGCTTCGGCAATCGAGAGCTACGTGCGCAACGGCACGCCTGCAGCCGAAGCCAAATAGCGACGCGAAAATCCGGCCTCCGCCTCCATGCGCGCCTGCCGCTGGCCGCGTGCAAAGGGTCGCAACGAATGCGTCCGCCAGAAAAAGGCGGCGGGATTGCGCCGCCGCCTTTGTCTCCACCGCGAATGCGCAGCGATTACTTATACAGGCTGTTGATCCACTGGACGTTGGCAGCGTTCAGGCGCACGGCAGTGTTCGCGTCGGGGCTTTCCGCCACGTTGACACCGGTGACGATGCGCTGCTTGGCCTTGTTGTCGTAGGCATAGACCGAGCTCCCGCTCGACCCTGGGAACGTATCGCAGTCATACTGGAAATATTCCGGCGCGATGTTTTCGGCGTGCACTTCGCAGTTTGCCTTCCACATCGTGCCCATCGGCTTGTCGCCGGGATAGCCGACGAGATTGGCGGTGAAATCGCCGAGATCCTCATAGTTGGCATAGCCCAGCCAGCCGAGATTGGTGCCGACATCCTGCTTCAGCGTGACGATGCCGAGATCCCACAGCAGGACCGAACCATAATAACCCTGGTAGTTGTCGATGAAGCCTTGCAGCACATAGGCGCTTTCGAAGGCGAAGGCGCCGAACGGTGCGTCGTCGGCCGTGCTGCCGTTAAGGCCCGGCACGAACAGGTAGTCGGAGAGCCAATCCTTGTCCTCATGACTGTAGAGGCAGTGCGCGGCGGTGAGTACGGTTCGCGGACCGATCAGCGTTGCCGAACAGCTGCCGAAGCTGCCCGTCTTCGGCGATTTGGCTTCGAGATAGCCTATTGCCGAGAACGGATAGGTCTTGGTGTTCTTGACCTGCTCGCGATCGTCGGTGCCGAAAACCTGGCGGCCGGCTTCGCCTTCGCCGAGGTCCGGATCCTCGGTCTTGCGCTCAGCCCCGTCTTTTCCAGTGGCCGGAGCGTTCAGTTCCTTGATGATAAGCTCCCGCAGCGCTTCGCTCGGCTCGATCTTGATCTCCTTGCCATCGGCGGACCGTCCGACGATGCCGTAGGATTTGACAGCCGTTGCCTCGTCGGCAAGCGGCGCGGCGCGGCTGTCTTCGTCGGTCAGCTTCGGTGGCGCGATTGGCTTTGCCCGCCCGGGCTTGTAGTCGCCTGAAGTCGCGTCGCGCGCGCTTTCGCCATTGCCGGCACTGGCGGAGCCAGGATCGGCGGCGAAAGCTGGAACCGCCCACATTGCGGCGGAAAGTAATGTGGACGCAATGAGTGCGTTTGTCAGTTTTGTCATGGTGAGACTCTCCCAAAAATCAGCAAGGACTGGATCAAAATACAGAAATATTGTCGAGATCGTGGTGGGGTCGAAAAAGGAGTTTGGTTACCGCACTTGAAATATGACCATCGCCTATGCGGTCGGTCAAAGCCCCCGCCAAAGACACCGGCGCGGATATATTGCCTAAATTAATACAACATTGGAATGACAATTAGCTTCCACATAGCCCGTGGGGGGCTATAGGGTTTTGAGCGGGGTCTGCACAGGAACGCGATAAGCGAAGCAGTGCCTGACTTGGTGTCCCTGCCGTGCTGCTACAACAAAAGCTGCGCGGCCTGACCATCAGTCTGAGGCTTGCTTTGTTGATCATGCGCTGGGGCTGGTCCGCTCGGGAACATATCAGGAGGGCTTCAGATGAACATCATCCATCGGTTCAGGCCGATCGCCGCCGCATCGCTGCTCGGCATCGCGGCCGCCCTTGCGGCAGCCAATTCCACCCAGGCCGACGAAGCGGTCACCCGACCGGAGGCAGCGGTCTCGCCAATGAAGCGCGTGACGGAAGCCAGAGCGAAAGCAGCGGCGGAGAACCCCGACGCGGCCGACCGCGTCTATGGCGGCAACCAGGCCGAAAGGGGAGCCTACCCGTTCCAGGTCGCGCTGCTCACCACCGACAGGCTGGACGAGAATCCGGCATCGCAGGCCAACGCCCAATTCTGCGGCGGCAGCCTGGTCGCGCCGCAATGGGTGCTGACGGCAGCACACTGCCTCAACGACAAGGGCCTGCCGGTTTCGCCCGAGAGCGTCACCGTGCTGACCGGTGCAACCGATCTCAGCGAGGGCAAGCGCCACAAGGTGGTGGAGGTCATCGTCAACGAAGGCTACAGCGAGCAGACCCTCGACAACGACCTCGGGCTGCTTCGGCTTGCCGAACCGGCCGACGCGCCGACCATCAAGGTCGCCCAGGACACAACGCCCGACACCGGCAAGACGACCGTCACCGGCTGGGGCAAGATGCAGGACGGCACCTTTCCGACCACGCTGATGGTCGCCGACCTCGACCTGCAGCCGAACCAGGCCTGCAACAGCGGCATCAAGGCCATCTATGCGCGTGATCTGAAGGCAGCACTCGGTGATCTGTCCCGCCGTATGCGCTATTCGGAAAAAGGCATCGACGCGGCCGCCAATGCGATCGCCGCCGACATGACCGACCCGCTGACCGGCAACATGATCTGCGCCGGCACCACCAGCGGCGTGCGCGATGCCTGCAACGGCGACAGTGGCGGCCCGCTGTTCATGACCGGTGCCGAAGGCCCGGTCCAAATCGGCGTCGTCAGCTGGGGCGAAGGCCCGGCTGACGGCAGTGCGGCCTGCGGCCACAAGGACGCCTACGGCATCTACACGCGGCTGGCCAACTACACCGGCTGGATCGAGGCGAAGATGAAAAGCTCTGCTCCGGCGCCTGCCAAACCCAAGGCGGGACTCGGCACGGCGCAGAAACCGAAAACGCCCTGAACCGCGGCCATTTGGCTTCCCATGAAAAACGGCGGGAGTGCCCGCCGCTCTTATTTTGCCGGCTTGAGTGGTTTATTTTCGCGGCGGGCCTTTGCGCTCGGCCGAAGCTGCCCACAGATTGATATCGGACTCCCGGGCGTAGGTATCGATCTCGGCGAGTTCGGCATCGCTGAAGTCGAGCACCTTGAGCGCGCCGACGCAGTCCTCGACCTGCTCCGGCCGGCTGGCACCGATCAGCGCCGAGGTCACCCTCCCCTTGCGCAGCACCCAGGCCAGCGCCATCTGCGCCAGCGTCTGTCCGCGCTTGCTGGCGATGGCGTCGAGCGCTTTTATGTTGGCGATGGTCTTGTCGTTGATGAAGGCTGTCTTCAGCGACTTGCCCTGGGAGGCGCGGCTGCCGTCCGGAATGCCGCCGAGATACTTGTTGGTCAGCATGCCTTGCGCCAGCGGCGAGAACACGATGGAGCCGACACCGAGCCCTTCGAGCGTGTCGAGCAGGCCGTCTTCCTCCACCCAGCGGTTCAGCATCGAATAGCTCGGCTGGTGGATGACGCAAGGCGTGCCAAGCTGCTTCAAGATATCGGCGGCCTCGCGCGTGCGCTGCGAATTGTAAGACGAGATGCCGGCATAGAGCGCCTTGCCCGAGCGCACGGCATGGTCGAGCGCACCCATCGTTTCTTCCAGCGGCGTGTCGGGATCGAAACGGTGCGAATAGAAGATATCGACATAGTCGAGCCCCATCCGCTTGAGGCTCTGGTCGAGGCTGGCCAGCATGTATTTGCGCCCTCCCCATTCGCCGTAGGGACCGGCCCACATCTCGTAGCCGGCCTTGGTCGAGATGATCAGTTCGTCGCGGTAGGCGGCGAAATCGGTGCGCAGGATTTCACCGAAGGCAGTCTCGGCAGAACCGGGCGGCGGACCGTAATTGTTGGCAAGGTCGAAATGCGTGATGCCGAGGTCGAAGGCCTTGCGCGCGATCGCCTGCTTGGTCTTGTGCGGCGTGTCGTTGCCGAAATTATGCCACAACCCCAGCGAGATCGCCGGCAGCTTCAGGCCAGAGCGGCCACAGCGGTTGTAGATCATCTTTTCATAGCGGTTTTCGGCAGGCGTGTAGGGCATCGGAAAATCCTCAAATGGAAACGAGCCGGTCGGCTGCATCGCGACAACGCGGCGAGTTGGCTCTGCCCCTCACCCTTACCCCCTCTCCGTCGAAACGGGGAGAGGGTTGAGGTGTGCTGCCCTATTTCTTCTTCGCCAAAAGCGCCTTGGCTTCCTTGACGCCAAGTGCCGCCGGCCGTTCGCAGGTGGTCTGCATGGCGACGAACTTGCCGGTTTCGCCGGAGCGCAACAGGCCGGTCATCACGTCGACGGCGTGCAGCGCCAGCTCCATCGAACAGCGGTGCGGCCGGCCTTCCGCGATCGCCACCGCCATGTCGGCGAGGCCCGATGTGCGGTAGTTGGCCATCATGCCTTGCGAATGCATCTCGTTGGGCACGCCGAACGGATGCGGCCAGTTCGGCAGCTTCTTGACCGGCTTGGCCGCGTCGGTGAAGCGAACGTCACCACCGAAGAAGTTCGGGTCCGGCACGAACACCGTACCCGCCTCGCCATAGAGTTCCATCGGCGCGTGGCCGTGGGCCCAGACGTCCCAGCTGGTGATGAGCGTTATAACGGCACCGTTCTCGAACTCCAGCAGCCCATGGATGGTCGTCGGCGTGTTGACCGGTATCTTTTCACCCGCGCGCGGCTTTGAACTGATCGTCCGCTCCTTGGCCGGCGTCGTCGCGAAGGCCGCGACCTGTTTCACCGGTCCGATCAGCTGGATCAGATTGGTGATGTAGTAAGGCCCGATATCGAGCACGGGACCGGCGCCCGGCTGGAAGAAGAAATCCGGATTGGGGTGCCAATGCTCCATGCCGTGGCCCATGACATGACAGGTACCACTCGTGACCTTGCCAAGCTTGCCGGTGTCGATCAGGTTGCGCACCAGCTGGTGCGCGCCGCCGAGGAAAGTGTCTGGCGCCGAGCCGATCCGAAGACCCTTTTTCTGCGCCCGCTTCTTAAGGTCGAGCCCTTCCTTGACCGACAGCACGAACGGTTTTTCCGAATAAACGTGCTTGCCGGCGTCGAGTATCTGCTTCGACACCTCATAATGCACCGCCGGGATGGTCAGGTTGACGATGATGTCGATGTCGTCGGCCCTGAGCAGGTCTTCGACGGTCTCGGCGCGCAGCTTGAACTCCTTCGCCCGAGCCCTGGCCGCCTCCATGTTGATGTCGGCGCAGGCACGCATCTCGATGCCGCGAAACAGCGGCGCCAGCGAAAAATACGCTTTCGAGATGTTGCCGCAGCCGATGACGCCGATGCCAAGTTTCTTTGCCATGCTGATTGCTCCTAATAGGTTTTGGCGGCTGCGATGGAGCGGCGGGCGAAACGCTCGATGTCGTTGGGGTTGTCCTGTTCCATGACGTAGTATTGGGCAGCACTCTTGGCACGCAGCACCTTGATCAGACCGGCCCAGTCGATGGTGCCATGGCCGACATCCGACCAGCCATCCTCATCCAGCCCCTCGCCGGGCTTGGCCATGTCCTTGACGTGGACGGCACTGATGCGCTTGCCGTGTTTCTCGATCCACGGCAACGGATCATCGCCGCCGCGCACCACCCAGGCAACGTCCATCTCCCAGCTGACATCGGGCGCGGATGACAGGATGTGGTCCTGCGGCACCGATCCGTCGGCAAGTTTCTTGAACTCGAAATCATGGTTGTGCCAGGCAAAGCCGTAGCCAACCTTTTTCGCGGCGTCGCCGACCTTTGCCAGACGCTCACCAAAGCCGCTCCAGCCGGCGGCGTCGGATGGCCGCTGGTCGGGCATCAGGAAAGGGCAGATGAGCAGCGTGATACCGAGTGCGTCGGCGGTTCTGCGCACGCCGTCGAAATCGTTCTCGAGAGCGTCGATCGAGAAATGCCCAGTCGGCATGGCAAGCCCGTTCTTGTCGAGCTCGGCACGGAATGCCTCGGGATCATCATAGACGCCGCCAAAACCTTCGACCTGAGCGTAGCCGAGCTTGCCGAGCGTGGCGAGCACACCGTCCCAGGGTTGGAAATTGCGGGCGCTGTAAAGTTGGAATGACCAATTCATCGTCTCTGTCCGTTTCACTTGGGGATTGTCGTTGGAAGGTTGGTTCTCGGAAGCTAGATGCGTGTGCCGGTTGCGGTGTCGAAAAGCGAAGCGCGCATCGGATCGAAGCCAAGCGTCACCGCCTCGTCGTTCTTGGGCGTGCGTTCCGAGGTCACCCGGACGCTGAAATTCTGCTGGGCAAGCTTCAGCCAGACCAGCGTGTCGGAGCCCATGGGTTCGACCACCTCGACATTGGCGGCTATCGAGAACGGCCAGCCGGTGCCACTGTTCAGGCTGACATGCTCGGGCCTGATACCGAATGTGACGGGGCCGGGAGCCGGAGGCTTGGCAAAGTCGTAAGTGCCGAGCGGGATCTTGATATCCTCGGCCGCGAACCGCCAGCCGCCGTCCGCGTCTTCCAGACGGCCATCGACGAAGTTCATTGCGGGCGAGCCGAGGAAGCCGGCGACGAAGCGGTTGACCGGACGGTTGTAGATGGTCTGCGGCGCATCGAGCTGCTGGATGACGCCGCCCTTCATCACCGCGATACGGTCGGCCAGCGTCATCGCCTCGATCTGGTCGTGGGTGACGTAGATCATGGTGTTCTGCAGCTTGCGATGCAGCAGCTTGATCTCGACGCGCAGTTCGGCGCGCAGCTTGGCATCGAGATTGGACAGCGGCTCGTCGAACAGGAACACGTCGACATCGCGCACCAGCGCCCGTCCGATGGCGACGCGCTGGCGCTGGCCGCCGGAAAGTGCGGCCGGCTTACGCTGCAGCAGCGGCTCGATCTGCAGGATTTCAGCCGCCCGCGCGATCCGCTTGGCGATCTCTTCTCTTGGCGTGCCGGCGACACGCAGCCCAAAGGACAGGTTCTTCTCCACCGTCATTTGCGGATAGAGCGCATAGGACTGGAACACCATGCCGATGCCGCGGTCCTTGGGCTCTTCCCAGGTGACGTTCTTGCCCTTGATGAAGATGCGGCCTTCGGAGACATCGAGCAGGCCGGCAATGCAGTTGAGCAAGGTCGACTTGCCGCAGCCGGACGGCCCGAGCAGCACGATGAACTCGCCATCGGCGACATCGAGATTGAGCGTCTCCAGGACGGTCACCGCGCCGAAATTCAGCGACAGGTCCTGGATCGAAACGCTGGTATCGTTGGCTGCCGTCATCGCCATCACCCCTTCACCGCGCCGGCGGCGATGCCGCGTACGAAAAGCTTGCCGGAAATGAAGTAGACGATGAGCGGCACAAGCCCGGTCAGGATGGTTGCGGCCATGTTGACGTTGTACTCCTTCACGCCTTGCACCGAATTGACGATGTTGTTGAGCTGCACCGTCATCGGATAGGTGTCGGGGCGGGTGTAGACGACGCCGAACAGGAAGTCGTTCCAGATGCCGGTCACCTGCAGGATGATGGCGACGACGAAGATCGGCAGCGACATCGGCAGCATGATGCGCAGGAAGATGCCCCAGAAGCCGGCGCCGTCGACGCGTGCCGCCCGGAACAGCTCTTCCGGCATCGATGCGAAATAATTGCGGAACAGCAGCGTCAGGATCGGCATGCCGAAAATGGAATGGACGATCACCAGCCCGCTGAGGCTGCCGTAGAGGCCGATTTCGCGCAGGATGATGACGATCGGATAGATCATCACCTGGTAGGGAATGAAGGCGCCGACGATCAGGATGATGAAGAACGTATCGGCGCCCTTGAAGCGCCAATTGGCCAGTGCATAACCATTCACCGAGGCGATGGCGATCGACAGCAGCACCGACGGCACGGTGATCCGCACCGAATTCCAGAAACCGCGCGAGAGCCCGTCGCAGTTAAGGCCGGTGCAGGCCGTTGACCACGCCTTGACCCACGGCTCGAAGGTGATCTCGAGCGGCGGTGAGAAGATGTTGCCGAGCCGGATCTCCGGCATGCCCTTGAGCGAGGTGACGACCATGACATAGAGCGGCAAGAGGTAGTAGACCGCCATGACGAACAATGTGCCGTAGAGGAAGACGTTGCGGCGCGAAATCATGCGGCGCGGCTTTGGACCGTAGGGCCCGGCGATGTCCTGGCGCGCGCCGGCGGCAGTGCTTGCTTGAGCGGTGATGTCTGCAATGCTCATTTGCGTCGCCCGAACTCGAGATAGGCCCAAGGCACGATGACGATCACCACCGAGAGCAGCATCATGGTCGAGGCGGCAAAACCCTGGCCGAGGTTCTGGGCGAAGAACATATAGTCGTAGACGTACTTGGCCGGCACTTCGGAGGCGATGCCCGGGCCGCCGCTGGTCTGGGCCACGACCAGGTCATAGACCTTGACGATGCCGGAAGCGATGATGACGAGCGTGGTGATGAAGACCGGCCGCATCATCGGGATGACGATGAACAGATAGGTCTTCCACATCGGGATCCCATCCACGCGCGCCGCCTTCCAGATGTCTTCGTCGATACCGCGCAGGCCGGCCAGCATCAGGCACATGATGAGCCCGGTGCCTTGCCACAGCGCAGCGATCGATATGCCGTAGATGACGATGCTGGAATTGTAGAGCGGGTCGAAGCTGAAGCTCGTCCAGCCGAAGTCCCGCACGACATGCTGGATGCCGAAATCCGGATTGAGCAACCACTGCCAGACCAGGCCGGTGACGATGAAGGAGAGCGCGAAAGGATAGAGGAAGATCGTGCGGAACGTGTCCTCGAAGCGGATCTTCTGATCGAGCAGCGCGGCAAGCAGAAAACCGATGACCAGCGAGAACACCAGCGAGATCGCGCCGTAGATCAACAGGTTCTCGATCGAGATCAGCCAGCGCGGCGCCGCCCACAGGCGGTAATACTGGTCGAGCCCGACGAAATTCAGGCGCGGCAGGAGCTTCGAATTGGTGAAGGAATAGAGCACCGTCCAAACGGTGCCGCCGACGAAAACCACCATGGCGGTGAGGATCATCGGGATCGAGGCGACCTTCGCATTGAGGTTGCGGAACAGAAGGTTTGGGCGTTCGCTCTTGCTCATCTCGTCAGCCGGCTGGGTAAGGGCGATGCATTCCCGGCCCTGCATTCGCAAGGCCGGGAATGAGGCGGGTTGCCTCCAGCATCAGTCCGCCGAAGCGATGAGGTCGGCGAAGCGCTTCTGCGCGTCTTCGACGGTCAGTTCCGGCTTGGCGAAGAATTCGGCGAAAAGATCTTCCTTCTGCTTCTGGGTGTCCTGCGAAAGCAGCTGGTCCGTCCACGGTATGACGGCGCCCTTGGCAAGGATGGCGAGGCCCTTCTTCATGCAGTCGTTGGCCGCATTGAGATCGACGTCGCCGCGCACCGGCAGGGATCCCTTCTTCAGATTGAAGGCAACCTGCGTCTTGGGATCGAGCAGCGTCTCGGCCAAAACCTCCTGCGCCTTGCTCTTGTCGGCATCCTTGAGCAGCGGGAAATAGAAGGCGTCGCCGCCGGTGGCTATGACCTCGTTCAGCCCAAGGCCCGGCAGGCAGGTATAATCCTTGCCGGCGCTCTTGCCGGCAACCTGGAACTCGCCCTGCGCCCAGTCGCCCATGATCTGGCCACCGGCCTTGCCGGTGATGACCAGGTTGGTTGCCTGGTTCCAGTCCTGCACATTGGTGTTCTTCGCCATCTTGCGGGCATCGTCCGCGGCCTTGAAGACCTTGGCGACTTCGGGCCCGGCGGCGAACTTGGCATCCTTGTCCTTGTAGACCTTGAGGAACGTGTCCGTGCCGCCCACAGCCGCAAGCAGGACGTCGAAGGCACCGGAGGATTGCCAGGCCTGACCGCCGACGGCGAGCGGGATGATGCCGGCCTTTTCCAGCGCCGGCGCTGCCGCCACGAATTCATTCCAGTCCTTCGGCAACGGCACGCCGGCCTTCGCGAAGGCTTCGTTGGACAGCCACAGCCACTGCCAGGAATGGATGTTGACGGGCACGCAGTAGATCTTGCCGTCGATGGTGCAGCCGTCGAGCAGGCTCTTCGGCCGGACGACATCAGTCCACTTGCCCTTGGTGGCGACGTCGGTGAGGTCGCGCATCAGGCCGGCCTGCACCAGTTCCTCCGCCTGCCGGCCATGGTTGAACTGCGTGGCGCCCATCGGATCGCCACCGGTGATGCGGCTGATCATGATTGGCCGCGCCGTGCCGCCGGAGCCGGCAATGGCGCCATCCACCCAGTGGTTGCCGGTCGCATCGAATGCCTTGGCAAGTTCCGCAACCGCCGCCGCCTCGCCGCCCGACGTCCACCAATGGGTGACTTCCAGGTCCGTCGCGGCCGCCTGGCCGGCAAACTGCAACGCGGCCGTCGCTGCCAGCGCAGCGGTCAAAAGTTTGTATCGCATTTCGGCTCCTCCCAGAATCTGAAACGTTACAGATTTTCGATACGGCAATTGCGCGGGCTGTGCAACCCATCAACGAAGCGCCCTCGATATTTTTTCGGACCGCGAACAAATTCGCATGAATGATCGCGCTTCCCATGCACTGCAGCATGGTTTGCTGCGGCGCAAACACCGAAATGCCGCCTGATACGGGCAAAAGGCGGCGGCAGAGGCGATTTCTCCTGGAATCCCAATGCGTTTCGCAAAAGAACCATCCACCTCGTGGCGATGGACATGTAACTCGATATGGCAATCTGTAACGTTTCAGTATATTGAGGCTTTGCCGGGGCTGGAACGCATATCGTACCGCTATGGCGGCGATTGCCGACATGGCTCGCGGCTGCTATGCGCCTGACGGGCGGGACGAATGGACAGACAGCGTACGGACAAGAACGGGGAGACCTCGGCACAGGGACGGCCGACGTTGAAGACGCTTGCCTTCATGACCGGGCTCGGCGTCACCACCGTGTCACGCGCCTTGAAGGATGCCCCGGAAATCGGCGCCGAAACCAGGCGTCGCGTCCAGCTCGTCGCCAAGCAGATCGGCTACCGGCCGAACCGCGCCGGCGTGCGTCTGCGCACCGGCAGGACCAATGTCATCAGCCTCGTGCTCAACACCGACCGCGAGATCATGAGCTTCGTCTCGGACATCATCTACGGCGTTTCGGAAGTGCTCGCCGAAACGCCCTATCACCTGATCGTCACGCCCTATTCCCGCTCGCAGGATCCGATGGAGCCGATCCGCTATCTCGTCGAGACCGGCTCGGCCGACGGAGTCATCATTTCGCGCACCCAACCGAACGATCCGCGCGCCCGCTACATGCTCGAGCACGGCATGCCCTTTGCCACGCATGGGCGCACCGACATGGGCCTCGTCCATCCGTACCATGACTTCGACAACCATGTTTTCGCGATGGAAGCCGTGCGCCGCCTGGCGAGCATGGGCAGGCACAAGCTGGCGCTTCTGTCGCCGCCGCCCGGGCTGACCTATTATGGCCACACGCTGAACGGCTTTGCCGATGCGCTGAGCGAGGTCGGAGCCAGCGAAATTCCGTTCAACACCGTTTCCATCGATCACACGATCGAGCAGATCAGGACCAGGACCGCGCAGGTGATGCGCCGCGAGAACAGGCCGGACGGCTTCGTCAGCAGCGCTGCCGCCGCGACACTGGCGATCGTCGCCGGCATCGAGGATGCCGGCCTCAAGCTTGGCCGCGACGTCGATGTCGTGTCCAAGCAGTCGTCGGACCTGTTGCACCTGTTCCGGCCGGAATTGCTCGTCGTCAACGAGAACTTCCGCCTGGCCGGCTCCGATCTCGCCCGCTCCGTGCTCGGCTGGATCGGCGGCGCCGCACCCGGCTCGTTGCAGCGCCTGGTCGCCACCAGCGAGGTTCGGGCGTTCAGCCCGCCGGTTTCCGTTTAGGCCCTTGGGTTAACCAGCCGCACCGCTTCCCCACGGCCCATGGAACGCGCCTTTGTCGTCGATACGCTCGAAGCCGTGCGCGCCGAAAAAGTCGCGCTGCGCCTGGATCAGGTTCGAGGTGCCGCGGCCCTGGCGGTAGCTGTCGAAATAGGCAAGTGCGGAAGACAGCGCCGGAACCGGCGAGCCGGCCTCCGAACCCCTCGCCACGATGCGCCGCAGCGACGGATGCGCTTCCTGCATCAGCGCGATGAAGGCCGGGGCCATCAGGAGGTTGGTCGAGGCGCCGCCCTTGCTGAAGGCCTCCGCCATGGTGTCGAGCATCTGCGAGCGGATGATGCAGCCGGCGCGCCAGATCCTGGCGATGGTCGGCATCGGCAGGTTCCAGTTGAATTCCTTGGAGGCGCCGCTCATCACCGCGAAACCTTGGGCGTAGGCGGCGATCTTGCCGGCGAACAGCGCCAGTTCCAGATCTTTCAGCAAGGCGTCCTTGTCACCGGAAATCTTCGTCACGCCGATGTTGCCATAGGCCTTTTCCGCCGCCAGCCGCTCGTCCTTGATCGACGATAGAACGCGTGCCGCCACCGCCGCCTCGATCGCGGTGGCCGGGATGCCGAGCTGTTGCGCCTCGATGACCGACCATTTGCCGGTGCCCTTCTGTCCGGCGCGATCGAGGATGACGTCGACCACCGGTTTGCCGGTCTTCGGATCGTCTGATGCCAGCACCTTGGCGGTGATTTCGATCAGGTAGGAATTGAGCCGGCCCTTGTTCCAGTTGGCAAACACCGTGCCGATCTCTTTCGGGCCCATGCCCAGGCCGTCGCGCAGGATGCCGTAGATCTCCGCGATCATCTGCATGTCGGCATATTCGATGCCATTATGGATGGTCTTGACGAAATGTCCGGCGCCGTCGGTGCCAAGCCATGCCGCGCAGGGTTCGTCCTTGAACTTGGCGGAGATCGCCGTCAGCACCTTCTCGACGCGCTTCCATGAGTCCTCCGTGCCGCCGACCATGATCGACGGCCCATGGCGCGCGCCCTCCTCACCCCCGGACACGCCCATACCGATGAAAGTGAGGTCCGAGCTGGAAAGCTCGGAGAAGCGCCGCATCGTGTCGCGGAAATTGGCGTTGCCGGCGTCGATGACGATGTCGTTGGCCGACAGCACGCCGCGCAGAGCCGCGATCTGTTCGTCGACCGGCATGCCGGCCAGCACCATGATGATGATCGGGCGCGGCGGCCGGATCGCGGCGGCAAGCTCTTCCAGGCTGTAGCAGGGCACGACCATGTCCCTGAGCGCGCCGGCATTCTCGATGAAAGCGTCCGTGCGCGCCCTGGTGCGGTTGAAGACAGCGATGCGGTGCCCGTGCTCGGCGATGTTGAGCGCCAGATTGGAGCCCATCGTGCCAAGGCCGATCAGGCCGATTTCGGCATTTTCCATCGTTTCTTCCCTGCTTTCGGATCTTGTTGGTTCGAGCCCGCGATTTGCGGGGATGCCCATTCTTCACGGGATGCCATTCTTCACGTGATGATTGACGGGCCTTTCGGGCCGCGTCAACCGCCTCGCCGAATTGTGTTGCGCGGATGGCCGGCCAAGCTCGTGCAGGTCTGGCTTTACGGCCTGATGTCGACAGGCGCTTCGATCTTCACCATCTCGAAGTCCGAGACCAGTATGTCGATGCGCACCGTCCACCGGCCCGGCACCGGGATGACGAGGTTGTCGACACGCCAACTGCCGTCGCCGGGCTTGCTCGCAGCGCGCTTCAGCGGCTCGATGCCGGAATCGGGTTTTGACAGCACAAGCGTCACCTCCTTGGCGTCGAGCAGGCCGAAATCGCCGCTCATGATGAACATCGAGGCAACGACCGGGCCGGCATGGCCCGGCGTGATGCTGAGATCGGCCATCGCTTTCAGCGCGTGGATATGGACCGACACCGGTTGCGCTGCCGCAATCGCCAGGGCTCGTGGCGGCGGCGTGAAGCGCCAGCCCGCGGCAACGCCGAAAATCGCCAACACGATCAACATCTCGACGCCGATCGAGCGGACCAACCTGCGTTGAACTTCCGTCGATCCCGCCTCGGCCGATGCCGTGAGTTTCCAGCGGTTGACGGCGGCGAGCGTGAACAGAAAGACCAGCAGCCCGAGCTTGATCAACAGCAGCCTTCCATAGGCGGTGTCGACCAGCGCCAACGGTGTTTGCACCTGGATGACGGCAAGCACGATGCCGGCAGAGGCAAGCACGGCCACCACCGGCAGGATCAGGCGTGAAAACCGCCGCAGGAATGGCGTGGCCCCCGCCGATTGCCCCTTCAGCGCCAGCCCGAGTGGGACCAATGCGCCGGCCCACAACGCGATGCCGACGCCGTGCAGGAACACCATCGGCCGTGTCAGCCATTGCGGTTCGGCGGCACTGGCATGGCCGCTGGCGGCAAGGGCAACCCCCACCCCGGCCAGGCCGGCCAGCGCAAATGGTTTGGCGGTGGCGCGGGGGCCGGCCAGCGACAGCAGGCCAAGCCCCAGCGCAATCAGCGCGACCAGCACCGTCCAGCCGAAACTGGTGCCGAGTCCGGTCCGCCAGATGACCGCCTGTGCCAGATGGGAGAGCGGTGCCCCGAGCGCATCAAGCCCCTGCAAGCCGAGCGACAAGGGCGCCGCGACAAGTCCGCCCAGGATTGCGGCTGCAACGAAGCGCTGTCCGGCGCGGCCACCTTGGGACAGCCAGGCGAGGGCGAAAGCGCCGCCGACGCCGAGAAAAAGGCCGATGTAGAGAAAGACCTTGCCGAGCCAGATGGCCGACCGCGACGGCCAGTCGGCGGCCTCGGACACGGCCGGCGGCGCGCTGGGTGCGCCGATGGAGAACAGTAGGGAACCACCGACCGGATGGCCGTCGGCCGAAATGACGCGCCAGCTCAGCACATGCGTACCGGACGCAAGCTTCTGGGGATTGTCGATCTCTACCGTCCGGTCGCTGAGCCGGAATGACGTTAGCGAAACCGGCGTTCCGTCGGGCTTCACCAGCGTCAGCACCAAAGGCGAGACCGGCTCGCTGAAAGTCAGCAAGAACTGCGCCGGCCCCTGCGCCAGCACCGCGCCGTCGGCCGGGTCGGTCTTGATCAGCGCGGCATGGGCAAAGGCCTGATCTGACACGGCAAGGCTGGCAAGAAACACGATCACGGCCAACAGGCCGGCGGCAAGCCGGCCGGCAGGTTTGCAGGCCATGGAAGCCGTTTGCAGGAGGGAGGTCGTGCTCATGTCACCGCCACGAAAAAGAGCGGCGCGCACGAATTATCGCGGCGCCATTGGGATGATTTACAGTCTAATATAAACAAATACGCGCCCACCACACCCGTAAATATAT
>NZ_JAMYQY010000043.1:0-19689 GCF_040321125.1 Mesorhizobium sp. M0518 | reverse complement strand
ACGTCACTCAGAAGATGGCGACGAACGCCTCGGCGCTTATTGCCGTGCGCACCTATCCTCATATCGACTACTATGAACGCGCCTGGCAGGGGGCCGACCTGCTCGATCGCGCCCTTCGCGGCGAGATTCGTCCCCGCACAGTCATCGCCAAGCGCCCGATGCTGCGCGGTCTTGATCACGGGCGTACTCAGGTAGGCCCGATGCGTGAGTTGATCGACCGCGGCGAGGCGCTGGAAGCCTCCGGCAAGGCGCTCGTGGTTAGCGTCTGCGCCGGATTCTCTAAGGCCGACATTTACGACCTCGGGCCCAGCGTCACCGTCACTGCCGATGACGATACCACCGAAGCAAAGCGAATCGCCGAGGAATTCATGGACTATGCGTGGGAGACACGCGAGTTTCTCTCCCCCTCCCACGTCAGCATCAGCATCGCCGAGGCAGTGGAACGCGCCAAAATTGCGGGCGCCGATAAACCGCTGGTGCTCGCTGATTTCAGCGACAATCCCGGCGGCGGCAATTACGGCGATGCGACGAACCTGCTGCGCGCGATGATCGCGGCCGACCTCCAGAATGCGGCGTTCTATGCCATCTTCGATCCGGCGGCCGTGCAGGCCGGCATCGCCATCGGCGTCGGCAACAGGGGGCGGATGCTGCTCGGGGGCAAGCACGCCCCCGAGTTGGGTGGGGGGCCGCTCGAGGTCGACGCGCAGATTGTCTCCATCACCGACGGGCGTTTCCGCTGTTACGGCCCCATGGACGGAGGTGTATGGCGCAGTTTCGGGCCGAGCCTGATGCTGCGCGTGGGCGGTATCGAAGTTGCAGTCGTCTCGCGGAACGAGCAAGCGCTCGACCTTGCCCAGCTCACCTCCCTTGGCATCGATCCGCTTCACTGCGCCACCATAGCTCTGAAGTCCGCGCATCATTTCCGTGCAGCGTTCGAACCGATCGCGCGCGAGGTCATCAGGGTCGACGGCGGCGGGATGGGATCCGCCACCCAGTCCCTACGGACAGACTACTGCCATGTCCGCCGCCCGATCTGGCCGCTCGATGACATCACGCTGTAAGCGCCTTTCGCGAAATGAAGATTTACGCCACCTCCCGAGGCGTACCGGCCCGACAGCGAGCTTAGGCTCCTGTCGGGCACCTACTTTCGCGCGCACTTGGGGAGCATCAAGGTTACAAGCGGCCTAATTGAGCGGACGCAGTTTTCTGACCACGGGAGTGAAAGAACAAGTGCTGGGCGGCACGACTCAAAGTGTCTCGGTATATCGCTTGCTCAACAGCATGAGTCGATGGAGGACGGCGATCTATGACGGGCTGCGCTTCACGGCGCCGGGGAGAACCGCTCGCCTATAGCACTCTCATGTCGGCTTCGGGATAGGCGCCGTTCTCGCCGGCATTCATTTTGTGGTGAAGAATCCCGGCCAAATGTCGTGACTCTGAGGGCCGCTCGATCTTCGGCGTTCGATGATGAAAGCCATCGATCTAACCGCGCAATTTGATGGCTTTTCGAGGATCGACGCAGAATTGTGAAGCAAATCAAGCGGATGAAACAGCTACCGTCACGTCTGCACCTTGCCCATATAAACGGCGTCCAGTGCGCGCAATCTGAAAGGTCTAACCATGCCCAGCAGAAAGCTGAATCGGACCGGGAGTGGATCAGGTCGTCCGCGCGTCGCAATGGCCGGATTTTATCACGAGACGAACACGTTTGCCCCGTTCGGCGCAGACTTAGACGACTTCGTAAAGGGTGGTGGTTGGCCTGCCATGACAACTGGTACGGCGATCTTCGATGTAATGCGCAAGATAGAGATCCCGATCGGAGGCTTTATTCTCGCAGCGGGCGATGGGTACGAACTCATACCGCTGGTCTGGACTGCCGCCGAACCGTCAACCTACGTTTCAGACGAGGCATTTGAGCGAATTGCGGACATGATCACCGACGGGCTAGCCCGATGCGGCGAATTTGATGCTGTTTATCTCGACCTGCACGGCGCAATGGTTGTCCGGTCGCATGATGACGGCGAAGGTGAGCTGTTGAGGCGGGTCCGTGAGGTCGTCGGAAACATCCCGGTTGTGGTCAGCCTTGACCTGCATGCCAATGTCACTGAGGCTATGGTCGAGCTGTCAGACGGAATAGCCATCTTTCGCACCTACCCACACATCGATATGAGAGAAACCGGCAGGCGGGCGCTAAATCTGCTGGAGCAGCGATTTCGCCTTGGAAAACCCTTCGCGAAAGCATTGCGGAAGGCACCGTTTCTCATTCCGATGCCCGCCCAGTGCACTGATGTCGAGCCCTGCAGATCGCTTTATGCGGGGCTTCCCGGGCTCGAAGAGGGCGCGGTGGTGAGCATGGACATGGCGATGGGCTTTCCTTTGGCCGATATTTACGATTGCGGGCCGTCAGTCGTGGTTTACGGGACCGACCAAGCAAGCGTGGCAGCTGCGGCTGACAGGCAATTGAAGTCGATTGTAGACAGCGAAGAATACTTCGAAATGCCCCTACTGGATGTGAAAATGGCTGTTAAAAGGGCCGCCCAAGTCGGGAGGCGCGGCTCGCCCGTGATTATTGCAGATGTCCAGGATAACCCTGGCTGCGGCGCCACATCTGATACCGTAGGGCTGCTGAAGGGCATGGTTGAGGGAGGTCTTCGTGACAGTGTGCTTGGATTGCTCTGGGACCCGGATGCTGCAAGTGCATCTCACGTGGCCGGAGTGGGCGCGGAACTCAGGCTGCGTCTTGGTGGACGATACGGTTATGACGAAGGCCCGTATGAAGTCGATGTTCGTGTAGAGGCGCTTTTCGATCAGCCGTTCGTAGCAAATGGTCCGTGCCTTGGAGGCATGGAGGTGAATCTCGGCCGCATGGCCCGCCTGCTCATTCTGGATCCTGGCTCAAGAGTCCAGGTTGTAGTTTCAAGCGTTCGTACTCAATTGTGGGACCAAGATTTCCTGAGGATTGTAGGGATAGAGCCGAAGGACAACGCGGTTGTAGCTGTCAAAAGCACGGTTCATTTCAGGGCGGATTTTGCTCCGATCGCTCAAGAGATCCTCATCGTTGAGTCGCCGGGAGCCAATTGGAGCAGGGCCGACACTCTCCCATATGTGAACTTGCGTGACGAAATCCGTAGGATGCCGGCTTCGCTCGCGACGTCATAATAGAATTTCACCGTCGCGCAGAGTTCCGGCACGATATCGGCTCGTCGCCCTCGCTCGGCGCCATTCCGGGCGACGCGCTCGCCGCCTATGTGGTGCTCGGCGAACTTTCGCTCGATGTCACCATCGTGGCAGTCGCCGGAGCGCTGCCGGCGGCGATTGGCGTCAAACCAAGGACAAGGGCCTGATATGCTGTCGCTGCCGGAGGGTGAGCGTGCATGCGCCGGCCCGCGACCACCTGCGTGCCGCGGAATGGTGGCGATGGAAATCAGGCTGCGCGGCGCCATGATATCGATGTCGGCGCCGGCCCATGCCGCCTCCGGCCTGAATCGTAGGGGCTGCTATGGTGACGCTGGTTGGTCGGGATCCCCGAAAGGGAGCGGCGGGTGGAATCAGAATTGTCTGCTTCTGGTCGAATCGGGCGGTTCTCCCAATGTGACCTGGCTCAGGAATCGACCGTAGAGACGCTTGTGGATGAAGTTGCCGGCCATTTTGGCCGCCTTGATATCGTCGTCAACAATGCGCGTCTCGGCAGCAAGGGGTATCGACGCCGGGGACAAACCCGGCATCCGCTGGGATAAGATGCGTGGGCCTAACCTGCACCCTGCGTACTTCGTTTCCTCTTGCCCTTTCCCTCATCGGAGAGCCGCTGGCGCCGGCACCATTGTGAATATTTCTTCGACGGCCACTTTGCATGGTAACTGGGCTCTGTACTGTGTTGCCAAGTTACGGTCGAAGGGGTCACCCGTAATGTGCTTAGAGTTCTGCAAATTCGCTGAGAGAGGGCGGTCATGGCAGGCTGGTGATGTTCAACGTCACCGGTTCCCTGGAAGGAACGCCACCATGACCAAGACTGAAAGTAAGACCGCCAGCGCCGCCGTCAAAGACATTCCGCTTTCGGACCCGGATGGGCTGCACAAAGCGATCCGTGCGGTGATGCAGGAGGTGCTCGAAGCCGAGATGGAGGAGGCGTTGGGTGTTTCGAAGGGCGAGCGCACGCCGGTGCGGATCGGCTACCGCTCGGGTTATTATGGCCGCACCCTTGGCACCCGTGTCGGCAAGCTTGAGCTGCGGGTACCGCAGGACCGGGCCGCGGTGCTTATTCCTTTTCGGCTGGAAAGGGTATTATCGACCAATCGATTAAGTCGACGGCACGCTGAAGTATTGTCTTGGTCCGAGCACGGGTGGGGGAGGCGGCGATAACATGCCCCATCCAGTCCCGGTAATCGCCTTTCCTGACGATCGGCGTCTTGGGTCCAATATAGAATTTGACCTCGGCGACGCCTGGGATAGCAGTCGCCCGACTGTCGCCGTCGATCCAATCGAGCGTGCCATCGCGATCAGGAAGCAGGATTCGCGCAGCCGCAATCTGCGGATGCCTTCTGCGCAAATTCCATTCGTCGCCGATGACAAGCTTAATGTGCTCGGTGACGAGATCGACACCGTAAGCCAGTTGGACCATTTGAGGAGCGGGCGAACCCGGCATACGCGGATTGACTTCAATGACGACTGGCCCACGCTTCGTCCAGCGGAATTCAATGTTCGTTGGCCCCCAGCCAAGGCCGAGAGCTCGCAGACAGCTCAGCGAAACATCGCCGATACGATTATGTTCGTCAGCAGTCAGCAGGGCCGGATAGGTGGCCTCACGAAAGACGAAATGCGGGTGGGGGCCGAATTCAGCGTCGCAAATCGCAACGAGCTCATTTCCCATTATGTCGGCGCTATAGTAAGGGCCTTGTGCGAATTCTTCGACCAGTATCCTCGGCGAAGATCGCCATATGTGCTTCCCGCCTAATAGATAACTCGTATGTTCGGCCAACTCATCGACGTTGCGGCATAATCGGACACCGCTGCTGCCGCTGCCGACGGCTGGCTTAAGGATTACCGGCAGCCCGATTTCAGCGGCAGCGCTTTCCACGTCCTTCGCATTCGCTGCCAAGCGATAAGCAGGTATTGGAACGCCGGCCTCCGCGAGGAGCTCACGTTGAACGAATTTGTTGCAACATCGTTCAATAGATGTAGCGTTCGGTCCCGGTAGATCGAAATACCGGCAGAGGTTGCCAACTGTCGCATAGGTCGACTCCTGGGTGCTGGTAATGCCAGCAATGTCATAGGTTGCACCTAACCGGGAACATTCACTAACCAGCGCATCGAGATTGCCTGTATCGATACGGATTGCCTCAATTCCTTCCGCCGCAAGATAGTCGTACCGAGCTGGATCAGCCGACAGGGCAATTGGATGTAGGCCAAGACGCTGGGCCGTCTGGACGTACAACCGCATATTATTACCTGCGCCTTCAATCAGGATGAGCACTCTTTTTGCCATTGGCTGTTCACTCCGACGTTTCGTGCAGTGCTGTGGTTAGCGTAAACCGGCATCGGCTTTTAGTCGTGCCTGACCTCAAACGCTGTATTGAGCGTACCATTGCGAGCGACATGCAGACGCAAACATTCTGTAAATTCATGTGAAGCTCTTGTTGCATGGTTTGATTATGGCGCAAGTAACACAGGCGAGCTGCCGCACCATAACGCCTAGATGCGAATCGACCGGAGACTGTCCGGAGCTAGTGCATTGATTCCAACACTTGGTGCCACGTCTGACGACTGCGATGATGTTGTCAGGGTTTGCTTTCCAAATGAACGGCTTTGGCTCTTCGTTGTGCTCTTTGATAAAGCGTTGATGGCTGCCTGCAGATCAACGACGGAATTAAAGGCACCATTTTTCAGCCGTCGCCGTGTGAGCTTTGCGAAGAAGCCCTCGACGGCGTTCAACCAGGAACACGATGTCGGAACGAAGTGGAATGTCCAGCGTGGGTGCCGCGCCAACCAGGCCCGGACCTTCGGCTGTTTGTGCGTCGCATAGCTATCCAGGATGACGTGAACCGCCTTATCCTTCGGCAATTGAGCCTCGGTTGCGTTGAGGAAGCGGATGAACTCCTGATGCCGGTGACGCTGCATGTTGCGGCCAATGACGGAGCCGTCGAGAACATTCAGGGCAGCGAGAGTGTCGTGGTGCCATGGCGCTTGTAAGCATGGGTCATCGTGCCGCCGCGCCCTCTTCAAAGGAAGTCCTGGCTGCTTCCGATCGAGCGTCTGGATCTGGCTCTTTTCATCGACGGAAAGGACAATGGCATGGGCCGGCGGCGAGACATAGAGCCCGACGACCGAGGTCGCGTCCCTACAGGTGGTGTAGCTCGGCGGTAGCGAAGCCGCTCGCGAGCGCGCCCTCGATAGCGCTGTAGATGCTATGGGCGGCGGCGAGCGTGTGGCACCCTCGGCGCTGTTGAGCAGCTATCTAAGGAGCGCCCCCATGTCACCATTCTTTCATGCAAGCAAATCCCTTACCGCCCTTATCAGGACAGCACGTTGGTCGCAGTGATTGAGATGAGCCAGACAAAGTGGCTCATTGCTGCGACGGTCCCTGGCTTTGAACGTAGTCCTCTCAAGAAGCTCGATACCGACCCGGATTCGGTGCTCAGGCTGTTGCGCCGCTGGCGCAGCGAAGCCATCCAAGCCGGGCGCGAAGTCCGGCGCATCGTTGTCGCCTATGAGGCTGGACGCGACGGCTTTTGGTTGGCGCGCTGGCTCCAGGCGCGCGCTGTCGAGGCTTATGTCATACATCCATCGAGCGTCGCGGTTTCCCGCGAACATCGGCGCGCCAAGACCGATCGCCTCGATACCGAACTGCTGATGCGCGCCTTTCTTGGCTGGCTGCGGGGCGAGAAGCGCCACTGCAGCATGGCAGCCATCCCAACCATCAATGAGGAGGAGGCTCGCCGTCCGAACCGTGAACGAGACAATCTCGTCCGCGAACGTACACGGATCGTCAATCGCATCAAGGCAATCCTCGCTCGCTTCGGCATTCGCGCCTTCAAACCCAATCTGCGCAAAGCTGCCGAGAAACTGGAGGCTCTGCATACGGCGGAAGGCATGCCCCTACCGGAACGAAGCCGAGCAGAGTTGCGCCGTAATCTCGGACGGCTTCACCTGTTGCGTGAACAAATCCACGAGATCGAACAGGAGCGGTTGCGGCAGCTCTCGGTGGTTCCAGACACGGAGAAGGGTCCGCTCGCAATGGTTCGCCTTCTTTCGCGGATCATCGGTGTCGGTATCGAGACTGCGGACATGCTGGTGAATGAGATTCTCTCACGCGGCCTGCGTGATCGGAGAGCCGTCGCTCGCTATGCCGGACTTACCGGGGCGCCGGATGAGAGCGGCCAACGCAGGCGCGAGAAAGGTCTTGCGCGGGCCGGCAACGCTCGCGTCCGCTACGGCATGATCCTATTGGCTTGGCGGTTGCTCCAATTCCAAAAGGACAGCGCGCTGGCGCACTGGTTTTGCGCGAGAACGGCCGATGGCCGTGGCGGTACGCGCAAGACAATGATCGTGGCTTTGGCGCGCAAGCTACTGATTGCATTCTGGCGACTTGTCATGACCGGCGAGATCCCAACGGGAGTAGCCCTGCGTCC
Organism: Mesorhizobium sp. M0518; assembly: GCF_040321125.1. Taxonomy (NCBI): domain Bacteria; kingdom Pseudomonadati; phylum Pseudomonadota; class Alphaproteobacteria; order Hyphomicrobiales; family Phyllobacteriaceae; genus Mesorhizobium; species Mesorhizobium sp. M0518. The sequence continues at coordinate 12,064 of NZ_JAMYQY010000043.1, read as the reverse complement.
GGTATAAAGCATGGAGGAGCGTTCGACAGGACGAGCATTGAAGTTTGGCAGCTGCAATAGCGTCTGCCGATAACGGATCCGAGGTGGTGGTGATCCCGGTCGCTCACATGGCTCTTACGACGCCGCGCTGTAGAATGGGCCCACCGCCCGGAGCTTCGCCGCCGATGCGTATGGCTGCATCATGGTTTTTGATCCGCGAGGATCAACCGCATACAAGCTTGCGGCGCGTTTACGGCGCCTGATGGCGAGCTCCCCTCGGTTTGCAAGTTATAGACCTCTACAAACAGGGCCACCTGCCGGCTTAATGTAACGCTGCCGCCGTGCTCGTGACCATCAAGGGCAAGTCGCTTCGCGATGGCCAAAGGACCACCCTTGACGGTCACTGCGCGCGGCGCCCCAATGGGACCCCTCGGAGCCAAAGCAGGAACAAATGGTCGCCACGGCTGAACAAGGAGACGGAACGACTGAAAGATCACGTTGACAAAGATAGCGAGCGGCTTTGCAGTTCGCCGGTAAGGTCGGGTTGCTGACACCAACCTGATTCGAAGGAACCACCGATGACCGACGACATGATGAACCTGCGTGCGCTCGTGGAGAAGACTCCGGATTCCGATCTCTTGCGCGAGATGATTGGCTTTGCCGCCGAGCGGCTGATGGAGCTGGAGGTTGGCGCCGCCACCGGCGCCGCCTATGGCGAGAAGAACCCGTTGCGCACGGCCCAGCGCAACGGCTATCGCGAGCGCGACTGGGAGACGCGCGCCGGCACCGTCGAGCTGCGCATCCCCAAGCTCAGGAAGGGCTCCTATTTCCCCGGTTTCCTAGAACCGCGCCGCATGGCCGAGAAGGCGCTGACCGCCGTCATCCAGGAGGCCTACGTCCAAGGGATCTCGACCCGCTCGGTCGACGACCTGGTCAAGGCCATGGGCATGAGCGGCATCTCCAAAAGCCAGGTCAGCCGGCTGTGCGAAGAGATCGACGGCAAGGTCAAAGCGTTCCTTGAAAGACCCATCGAGGGCGACTGGCCATATCTGTGGATCGACGCCACCTACCTGAAGGTGCGCCGCTGCGGCCGCATCGTCTCGGTCGCCGTCATCATCGCTGTCGGCGTCAACGCGGACGGCCGGCGCGAGGTGCTGGGCATGGAGGTCGGCACGTCTGAGGCCGAGCCGATCTGGACGGAGTTCTTGCGCAAGCTGACCCGCCGCGGCTTGCGCGGCGTCAAGCTCGTCGTCTCCGATGCCCATGAAGGCATCAAGGCGGCCGTCACCAAGGTGCTGTGCGCGACATGGCAGAGATGCCGCGTCCACTTCATGAGGAACGTGCTGGCCCATGCCGGCAAGAGCGGGCGCCGCGTCGTCTCCGCTTTCATCGCCACCGCCTTCGCCCAGGAAACGCCCGAGGCCGCAAGCACGCAATGGCGCGCCGTCGCCGACCAGATCCGGCCGAAGGTGCCGAAGCTGGCGACAATCATGGACGACGCCGAGCCCGACGTGCTTGCCTACATGACTTTCCCCAAGGAGCACCGCGCCAAGCTGCACTCGACCAATCCCATCGAGCGCCTCAACGGCGAGATCAAGCGCAGGACCGAGGTCGTCGGCATCTTGCAAGGAAGATTTTGAACCTTTGAACGCGTGATCGAGTGCGGTCTTGTGTCAGGCCTTGAGTTGCGGCCATGACGTGCCGCGGGCCGGTATGGTGATGCGCGGATCAGGTCCAAATCTTGAAAGCGAGCGTGAGGCTCGGTGCGTCATTCTGGTTTTCCTGACCCCGATCTGATCGATCATTTGCCCATGCGGTTCAGGCCTTCCTCACATCCCCGACAGACCGGCTTCAGATGCGCTGGTCATACAGACACCGTCGCCGGATTCCGGTAATCCTCTTCCTTTGTCAGCATGGCCCAGATGCCACGCGCCATCTTGTTGGCGAGCGCAATGGCCACGAGCATGCGCGGCTTCTTCGGCATCATGCCGGCGAGCCAGGAGCCTTCCGGCGCGCCCTTCCGAGATGCCCATCGGACTACAGCCATGGCTCCAATGATGAGCAATCGTCGAATATCGCATTGGCCCATCTTCGAGGTTCTGCCTAGTCGTTGTTTGCCGCCGGTCGACTTCTGCAACGGGACGAGCCCAAGCCAGGCGGCGAAGTCACGACCGCACTTGAAGGTCTCCATTGGGGGCGCAAAGGTTTCGATGGCAAGGGCGGCGATGGGGCCAACGCCGGGCATGGTTTGCAAGCGCCGAGATGCCTCAGCTTCCCTCCGGCCGGTCAGCTGGTAGATCTGGTCCAGCAGATCGCGGCAGATCTCGCGGGCCAGATCAGGCAACTTGGCGTTCTCGTCCTCAACGAAACATTCAAGTCGGCTCAGATAACGAATTCCCTGCGGCGCGATGTAGCCGAACTCATAAAGGTGCGCACGCAATGCGTTGACCAACTCAGTGCGCTGATTGACCAGCTGTTCTCGGGTGCGAAACAGTATGGACCGAGACTGCTGCTCCTCGGTTTTCGGTTCGACGAAGCGCATCGTTGGCCGTTGCGCTGCCTCGACGATCGCCTCCGCATCCGCTGCGTCGTTCTTCTGCCGCTTGATGAACGCCTTGACATACCGAGGTGCAATCAGCTTCGGCTGATGGCCAAGCCGGACCATCTCGCGAGCCCAATAATGGGAACCGGCGCAGGCCTCCATCGCCACTACACATGTTGGCTGACCCGCCATGAACTTGCAAAACTGCAGGCGCGACAGCTTCTTGCGGAACACGACTGATCCGTCAGCCGCGGCTCCATGCAGCTGAAAGACGTTTTTTGCCAGATCGACCCCAATGATGGTAACTTTTCCATGGATGCCTGCCTCTCCTTTGCGTGGAGCTTGTTGTGGACACATGACCAGCGCGACAGACGACGCGATCAGATCACGCTGTCGGCACTCACCCTCCTTGCCGCTCCGCATTCGCGGAGCGGCTTAGTCCAAGCAGGTTTATGCCGACCACCGAACTATGCCGAGCGCGCGCGTTTCCGCCAATGCTTTTCATGACTTAGCCACTGCAGGTTCGGCATAGATTAGGGTTTCTCCGTCGCGATTGGCGCGAAGGAGAGGACACATGAACGCGAATGAGTATCTGCAACGCAGCACGCTTTATCGGAAGCTGATCCACGGGCCGCATGGCGAGTTCGCACGCGTTTACGCGGCCAGATTGTCGAACGAAGGCTTGGGTCGGCAATGCACCTGGCGATCGCTAAGCCTGTTTCGCGAGCTGATGGACTGGCATGTTGGCAGCGGACATGATCCCCAAGCTTTAAGCGAAGTTCACGTTGATCAGTTTCTTGGGCACCGCTCCAAACACTGGAGCCCCGACTCGGGCGACCGATCAGCGCTCCGGCGCTTGCTTTCTGCACTACGGGAAGAAGGCTTGATACCAGCCGGCCTCCCGGTTGAGCGCACAGAGCACGAGCAAATTGTCGATGTGTTCGCAGCTTATCTCACGAATGAGAGAGGGCTCGCCGCCTCGACGGTGGAAAGCCACAAGCTGCTGTCACATCGATTTCTGCGGGAGGTCTGCCCGGGTGCAGATGGGTTTGCAGCACTCACCCCGGAGATCGTCATCGGTTATGTCGAGCGACATGCTCTCGATGGCTCCGCCGACAGCGGCAAGGCAATGTGCGGGGTGGTACGCGCCTTCCTGCGCTACTTGCATCTGAAGGGTTCATTTCGGTGGCCTTGGCCGATTGCGTGCCGTCCATCCGCCGCTGGCGACTTGCGGGCCTGCCAACCTTCCTGCCGCCACAGAAGGTCCAGCTGGTTCTCGATGCCTGCGATCGGACCACGGCAATGGGGCTTCGGGACTATGCGGTTCTGATGGCGCCGGCTAACCTGGGCTTGCGCGCCAGCGAGGTTGCGGCGCTCAGTCTTGACAATATCGATTGGCAGTCGGGCAGTGTCCTCGTCCATGGCAAGGGACGGCGGCAAGTGATGATGCCGCTACGCTACGACGTCGGTGCAGCTATCGTCGCCTACATCCGGCATGGGCGACCGGCTTCACCGTGTCGCCGGTTATTTCTGCGAATGCTTGCTCCGCACGTCGGCTTTGCCTCAGGCTGCGCCATCACGATGATCGCGAAGGTGGCCCTCGAGCGGGCGTGTATTCACGGCTATGCGCACCACGGCGCGCACCTCTTCCGCCACAGCCTTGCGACCGACCTGCTGCGGCCGGGGGCCAGCTTTGCCGAGATCGGCCAGTTGCTTCGTCACCGGAGCATCGACAGCACAAGGATCTATGCCAAGCTCGACATCGAGAAGCTGCGCGAACTGAGCCTGCCCTGGCCGGGAGGTGTCCAATGAGCCGTCTTCGAACAGCGCTCGAGCGCTATGTGGGCATGCGCCAGGGATTGGGATACAAGTATCATGGCCCCGCTCGACGGTTGTCGGATTTCGTCACCTTCATGGAGGCTCGCGGCGCCGAGACCATCACCACGGCGCTGGCAATGCAGTGGGTGACGTTGATCGGGCGACAACCGAGTTGGTCCATCCGTCTGACCGATGTGCGTTGCTTCGCTCAGCACCTCGCTCATTTCGACCCCATGACGGAAGTGCCACCTCAAGACGCTGTGTCGCCGGCGCAGCGGGCAAAGCCCTACATCTATACCGATGCTGAGATCACGGCGCTTCTGGCGGCGGCACTGTCGCTGCCGCCGGCCAACGCCCTGCGTCGCTGGACATATCATTGTCTGTTCGGATTGATAGCGGTCGCCGGGCTACGCCATTCCGAAGCGCTCGACCTGCGCCGAGACGACGTCGATCTCGACCAAGGCATCCTCACCATCGGGAGACGAAGTTCGGCAAGTCGCGGCTGGTCCGCTCCATGCCACGACGGCCGCCGTGCTGTCGGACTATGCCGCGCGACGCGACGCGCATCTCGTCGCGCCTCGTAGCCCCTATTTCTTTGTCGCCGAGCAGGACGGCAGATTGCTGCACCAATACGTGCACCGGGTGTTCTGGCAGCTGTCGCGACAGATCGGTCTGCGGCAGCGGGGGCAGCGCAATGGTCCGCGGATTCACCATCTTCGTCACCGTTTCGCCGTCCAGGCCCTGACCAACTGGTATCGTGCGGGCGAAGATGTCGAGCGGGAACTGCAGGTCCTCTCGACCTTTCTCGGCCACGCCAATGTTCGCGACACCTACTGGTATCTATCCGCCGCGCCGGAGCTAATGACCCATGCCGCTCGACTGCTGGATAAGCGGTGGGAGGCTCGCTCATGAGTGCCTCGAACGATCTGGCCGTGCTGATCGAGCGGTGGTTCATCGATCGGCTCATGCGACATCGAGGCGTAAGCTCCAACACCATCGCCTGCTACCGCGACACCTTCCGGCTCCTGTTCGCGTTCGCGCAGACACGCCTTGGCAGGTCTCCGTCGCAGTTGACACTGCGGGATTTAGACGCGCCTTTCATCGGGGCATTCCTAGAGGACCTCGAGACACTGCGATCCGCCTCAGTGAGGACCCGGAATCTCCGCCTCACGGCCATTCGGTCTTTCTTCAGATATGCGTCGTTCGAGGAGCCGGCCCATAGCGCCCAGATTCAACGCGTGCTCGCGATCCCGAGCAAGGGATGCGACAAGCGACAGCTTCAGTTTCTCACCAGGCCCGAGATTGAAGCGATCCTGGCCTGTCCGGATCGCAGCACATGGCTGGGACGGCGTGATCACACTCTGCTCTTGCTGGCCGCGCAAACGGGGTTGCGGGTCTCGGAGATCATCGCTCTCGACCGGGACTCGGTGATGCTGGGGCACGGTGCCTACGTGCGATGCGTTGGCAAGGGCCGCAAGGAGCGAAGTACGCCGCTCACCAAGGTTGCACAGCAAGCCCTTCGGGGCTGGCTCAACGAGCCCAGGAAGCGGGGCGCAACGGCTCTCTTTCCGAATACGCACGGCGGCAGGCTGAGCGCCGACAGCGTGCAGGCGCTGCTGAACAAATATGTCGCCAAGGCTCGCGAACACTGCGTCCCCCTCCGCTCGAAGCGGGTGTCGCCTCATGTTTTGAGGCACAGCGCTGCCATGGAGCTGCTGCAGGCGGGCGTCGATTGTTCGGTCATCGCCCTATGGCTGGGCCATGAGACGATGGAAACGACGCTGACCTATCTTCACGCACATCTTGAGCTGAAGGAATCCGCACTTGCCAAGCTGAAGCCATACGAACGCGCAAAGGCCGAACGATTTCGACCAAACGACCGGCTTCTTGAATTCCTGAACGCCCTTTGAGCATGAGAACTATGCCGAGTGTCAACGACCGGTTCTCGGTCAAAATGGCGGGCAAAGCGCTTCATGCCGCCATGATTGGAAGAGGCGCTCGGCATAGTTCGGCGGTCGGCATAAACAGCCAAAGTCAACGACGTCAGACCGGATGGTTACTGTGGGTCAGATTCTTCACCCGTTCGAAATGGCTCACCACCACGCTTCCTGCGTGTTTGGACCGGGACATCGCGAACAGGTGTTCGAGGACTCGCGAATAGTTTTGCATGCTATCGCCCCAAGCATTGAGGCCGATGGTTTCTATTTGCTGATGTCTGAAGCAGGCGTCGAAGACGCCGCCTGTGGCGGTTGGCCTGAAGGCGACGGACTTTCCTGCGACGGCCCTGCACAAAAGCATGTGCGGCTGAGAATAGAGACGAAGCCATGCTGCTGTACGCGACGCAGAAGATCGCCCTTGGCGTATTCGAATGGCTCGACAGTTTCGTGATACTGGCGCGGCGAGGCTTGCTAGTGGTCGAGCGGCACGCCGCCGGCCGGTCTACACCACTAATTCGCCTGCGGCAAAAGCTTTACCTATCGGAAGGGCGGGTGTCGCGCGAGCAGGACTCGTGCCCTACTGCCATACGCTCGTACAAGAATTGTCGGGGAAGGGCGTCACCTAAACGTGCTCGCTCCTGGAGCACACAGCACCGCGATTCACGAAGCCAATCGCCTCGGCGACCACGCCGAAGCCATCCGCGCGCTCGAGGATAGGACCCCGGTCCGACGCCTTGGCGATCCCTCGGAATTCGCGGCAGTAGCTACATTCTTGGCCAGCGCCCGGGCGGCCTATGTGAGCGGCGCCCTCATCGTCATCGATGGTGGGCTGAGTGCAACCGTCTGAATAATTCGTCGCACTAGGAGCCGTCGCATGAACGAAGCCAACGCAAACAGGGCCGTCATCGATCTCGGCCGCACATGCGGGTATTCGCGATCACCCTGAGCAGGAGCTCACTTTCCCTTTGGTCTTCTGAAGCTTAAAGATTACTCCGCCAACCGGCCGACGCCGCGCCTGCCAATGCGCGGTCAACTCAAGGAGTCGATCTTTCACAGCGCGAGTCGGGTTACTGGTATGAAATGAATTCTGAAGGAGGTGGTTGACGCAGCTGAGGGAATCGACACGCTTCCTAAGTTTCAACGCGCCTTTTATGCCGAAACGGTCGATCTCTATCCCAAACGCGCCTGGATTGGCGTGCACGAGGCGATGTTCCGCGATACGGAAGGGCTAATGACGTCAACATGGACTATCCCGGCTCGGTCACGCTTCCCCGACCATTGCGAATGGGCCGTTTCCTGCCGATCGGTTGGTGGAAACCTGGAAAAAGAACTCCGGCATGCGCATCTTGATCTATGTAAGCTGCTACGTGCACAACAGCGTGGCCGCGGTCCCTCGCTAGCCAGCAGGTATCTGGCACGAGGGGGAACTGCACCCGCATGACGGCTAAAGCGGCGCAAAAACGCCGCCGCCGCCAACAACCAGCATCAGCCTCAACGACGGAACCGTAGCCTCCACGCCGAAATGCAGGTAGCTCGAGGGGACCAGTTGAAAGATGAAGAGACATCCAGAGTTGAATGGAGCTGTATGACCGAAGGATTTACCGCGGATTTCCCGGTGTATTATTTGCGCGAAAGAGCGGCGAACTATAGGCCGAGGGCTGTCCAGCCATCCTCGACCCAAACGGTTCGCTAACCGCTGCAGGATACATTCGTTCGTGGATTTGGCGCGCCAGGGAAATGGCGCGTTCGTAATCGCTGTGCAAGTGCACACGCAACACGGAAGAATCAAGCTCTGTCACCGCGGACGTTGATCCAATGGGGACGGAGCTAGTGTTCGTGCGCGCGACAAGCCCCAGGGCAAAATCGATGTCGCTTACAATGCATATGCCCATCCCGTCGCTGTCGTCCACGCGGATCGCGTTGATCTCGTGTCGAGCAAGAAGCGCGCAAAGGTTGTCGCATTCTTGAAGGCTGGCGCACGATAACACCGGGACGTCGCGAACCACTGTCACGGAACAGGCGTTTCCATGGCCTGTTACAAAAGTGCCCGTGACGGCTCCGTCGCCGGTGAGCGATTTGCAAACAATGGTGATCCCATGCTTTTCGGCGTAGTCCACCGCCCTGTGGTACAGTACTTTTGCGCCATGTCGCGACATCTGTAGGATCGCCCGATAGGCAATCTCCGGAATCAGTTGTGCTCCTGGAACAAGATAAGGGTCTGCCGTATAGATGCCCGGAACGTCCGAGTAGATTTCGCAAGCGTCCTCCCCCAACGTGGACGCGATTACGACGGCTGTCAGATCAGAGCTGTTTCTGCCGAGCATCGTTAACCTGCCGGACTGGTCAATTGCTTGGGCGCCGGCGGCAATGACAACGTCATGCTTCTGAAACGCTGCAATAATTGGCTTAGGATCTAGGCTGTCTATCGACGCGCGACCGAAATCTGAATTTGTACGTATCCCGAGGGAATAGGCATTCAAGGACATTACGGGAATGCCTAACCGGCTGACGGCGGCCTCCAAGAGGCAGGTACTGAGCATCTCTCCGGTTGCGAGTGCCGCATCAAGGTTCGATGGTGATGCTTGCTTGTTGACGTCGAGCATGACCGCTTTCAGGTTGCCAGTGGTGCCCGACATCGCGCTGACCACCGCAACGATTTTGTTTTTGCCAGCCGCCAGTCGGTCGGCTATGTGCCCAGCAACTCGACCGTAGTCTTTGGGATGCAGAAAAGAAGAGCCGCCGAATTTCAGAACCGTCGCGTTCATGTTCCACCAGTCGCGTTGTTGGGATTGCAGCTGTGCGATGATGCCCGAGGGGTTAAATCCTCACTTCACTTGACAACCCGGGCCTGCTCTGAGACCCGCCATTCTGGCCGCCTGATCCGGAGCGCTTTTCTTGCCATGGGTTTTTGGGATCCGAGTTTCGTGCTGTGCGGCGGCCTGAGCTGAAACCAGTCATCAGCTTTTTATCCGTGCCTGGTCTCAGACTTCGCGGCGAAGGTACCATTGTCAGCGCTTGGCAGTCGCAAAGATTCTGTAAACTTAGTTGAAGGCGGTGTTGCAACGTTTTGGTACCGGCCGTGTGGCACGAAGCCTCTCGACAAATTTCGAAGTGTTCCGGTGTTCAAAGGTCGCCAGTTGACCAGTCAGTGATCCGCTTTGCGTGCGCGAGTACCTGGTCTACGATCTCGGCCTGCGTGATCTTGCTTCTTCGGCGATGTCGCCTACCTCGCAACGCCTGATGCCTTCGTCTACCTGCTCGCCGAGGCTCGTCGCCATCAAAGGGTAGTCTATGCCAAGCCGCCCTTCAGCGAACTCCCCAATGCGTACCACCAGCACCGAGGCTAGTCTCCTGCCGGGCTCCCCTGCGGATTGCTTTCCAATAAAACGTCGTCACGCGGAAGGCTGGTGGTTGTGGTGTTACCGAAGTATGTCGGTTTATTTTCGTTTCGGGAGATCACACGAGCTATATCTCAATATTGTAACGGAAATGTAATGTAACATTCTCAAGAATAACCTTTTTCCTCCTGCATGTCGCTGGTACAGTGGCTCCTGAGGATGCCAATCTTCTTTTTCTGCTACCCATCTTGAAGTGTCGGTAGATTGTCATGCAGAGCGTCGATGCAGGACCGGCAGCAGCCAGGTCAGGAATTGCTGACCAACCCGCCGGGCAGATCAAGTCGAGAGGAGTGGACATATGTTTCCGCTACAGGACGTCGCCCTGATTGCCTTATTTCTAGGCGCATTCGCATGGTCAAACAACCATCCTCAGCATAGCGGCAAGGAACAGTTTGTGGTTCAGCTGCGGCCATTGCGCTCCCATGAATCCATTGCCGCACCCATCTGCCCTTACACGGAGTAACTGTTATGAACACCTTGGATCAGCAGACACCACCGGAGCAAGCAGCACGAGAGCGCATGAAGGAATCCCATGCCCTCGATGGCGACCCCAGCCGGTTGGCCCATTTATATCGCGGATGGGCGAGTGCCTTCGATCTGGATCAGGCCCGCGTCGGGTACTGCGGGCCGATGATCGTGGCGGAATTGGCAGGTGCCGTGCAGACGGCCTACTTGGCCGGGCACCGAAATGCCATCGCAATCCTGGACGCTGGCTGCGGAACAGGGCTCGTCGGTGTGGAACTGGAACGCCTTGGCTTCCGGTTGATTGACGGGTTTGATCTCTCCGAAGAGATGGCCGAAAAGGCCCGGCAAACCGGCGTCTACCGCCATGCCAGAGGCCATGTCGACCTTAACGGGCGGCTCTCCGACTACTCCAGTGCGACCTACGATCTAACGGTCTGCTGCGGCGTCCTCACGCTAGGACACGTCCGACCGGATGGGTTGCGCGAGCTGGCTCGCGTCACCCGCCCGAACGGCTTCGTCATTGCAAGCACCCGCAAGAGCTATGCGGAGACGACATCCTTTGAAGTCCAGGTGCAGCATCTGCAGGATGAGGGCGTCCTTATGCCGGCGCAGTGTCTAAGGGACGGCAGATACGTCGCCGAGGAGGACGCGCACTATTGGGTGTTCCAGGTGCCCGAGAAGACCAGCGTACCAGAGGAGCTGAGGCCATGACGACGCTCCCGCAAATCTTGCTGTAGAAACTGGCAGCCGATCCGCATCAAGCTCATTCCGGACGGCTCGGGCATAAGGGAGCGCAAGAGATCGACTGCCCCTCAAGAAATTCGTCGCGCATATCGGCTGGAAACGGCCTGCCTATCGTCCGCTCGAGCGCAGTGGCGATTGTCTGGTGTCGTCGCTCCCTCCGCCGCCTTTCCGTCAAGCGAAAGAGTTGTGGGTCAGATTCTTCACCCATTCTACCACCACGCCCCCAGCGTGTTTGGACCGGGACATCGCGAACAGTTTTGCTATCGCCCCAAGGCATTGAGGTCGATGGTTCCTATTTTCTGATGTCTGAACCAAGCCTCAAAGACGCCGTCTCTGGCGGTTGGCCTAGTCGACGGACTTTCCTAACGCATGGTGCCGCCAAGCATGGAGACGAAGCCATGCTGCTGTACGCAACGCAGAACATCGCCCTTGGGTTGGGTATTCGAACGGCTCGACAGTTTCGTGATACTGGCATGGCGAGGCTTGGTAGCGGTCAAGCGGCAAGTCGCAAGTTTAAGTTGCTTACTCAGCGGGTCTTCAGAACCGAAAGGCCACTGAGGGTCACCTATCGGAAGGACGACGGAGTTGTCGGATTCCGAACATTTGTGTCATCATCATGTACGGCTTTAGCAAACTGAGAGTTTTATCAGCAGAGCTATCCTGCTGTTTCGAAAAGAGTTGTTCGTTTGGCACGGTACATGCTTGGCTGTTTGCAACGGTGCCAAGAGCGCGTGATGATGTTAGTTGGGGGGCAAAAAATGGATTTGCGGCTTGACGGCAAGGTAGCAATGGTCGCGGCCGCCTCCAGCGGCTTAGGTCTGGCCACAGCTGAGGAGTTAGCCAACGAAGGCTGCCGCCTGTCCATCTGTGGACGGGATCCGGCGCGGCTAGAAAGAGCCGTGGATCGGTTGCACAGCAAAGGCGCCGAAGTGCTGGCACGCGCAACCGATGTCACTGACTGCTCGGATGCGGCAAGGTGGGTTGCAGAAACAGCAGAGCATTTTCGGTGTATAGTAACGAATTGCGGTGGCGTTTCTGCCGGGCCACCATCGGCCATGACGCCGAAGGACGGCTTCCCTGCCGTATCTGCGGCGCTCGCGGGCGGGGCGAATATTGATGCTCGCTTCCGAGACTATTGTAAAGACCCCGGTACATTTCGCGCTGTCGGGTGTCGCACGAGC
>NZ_JAMYQY010000042.1:0-21154 GCF_040321125.1 Mesorhizobium sp. M0518 | reverse complement strand
CAAAATACTTGGTGATCGCCGCCGTCAGCGACGTCTTGCCATGGTCGACGTGGCCAATCGTGCCGATGTTCACGTGAGGCTTGTTACGCTCGAATTTACCTTTGGCCATAATCGTTCTCCGTCTATTCTACCCGCTAAGGGGATATTGTTATTCGCTCTTCAGATCCGGCACCGCGCAAGGAGCGCGACCCGGTGGCTAAGAAACCCTTAGGCGTATTTCTTCTGGACTTCCTGAGCCACTGCGGTCGGAACCGGCTCATAGTGATCGAACTGCATGGTGTAGGCCGCACGGCCCTGGCTCATCGAGCGCAGGTTGTCGACATACTTGAACATGTTGGCGAGCGGCACCATCGCGTTGATGACGACGGCCACGCCGCGCGCTTCCTGGCCCTGGATCTGGCCACGACGACCGTTCAGATCGCCGATGACGCTGCCGACGTAATCTTCCGGCGTCACCACTTCGACCTTCATGATCGGCTCCAACAGCTGCACGCCAAGCTTGGGTGCGGCTTCACGGAAGCAGGCGCGGCCGGCGATTTCGAAGGCCAGAACGCTGGAGTCGACATCGTGGTAAGCGCCGTCGATCAGGGTCGCCTTGACGCCGATCATCGGGAAGCCCGCGAACGGACCCGAGGTCATGACGCTGTTGATGCCCTTTTCGACACCCGGGATGTATTCCTTCGGCACGGCGCCGCCGACGATCTTGGTCTCGAACTCGAACTCGCTGCTGTCCGGGTTCGGCTCGAAGACGATCTTGACGCGAGCGAACTGACCGGTACCGCCGGTCTGCTTCTTGTGCGTGTAATCCTGCTCGTGCCTGCGGGTGATGGTCTCGCGATAAGCCACCTGCGGTGCGCCGACATTGGCCTCGACCTTGAACTCGCGACGCATGCGGTCGACGATGATGTCCAGGTGAAGTTCGCCCATGCCGGAAATGATGGTCTGGCCGCTTTCCTCGTCGGTCTTGACGCGGAAGGACGGATCCTCGGCGGCCAGGCGGTGAAGGGCGAGGCCCATCTTTTCCTGGTCGTTCTTGGTCTTCGGCTCGATGGCGATCTGGATGACCGGATCGGGGAATTCCATGCGCTCGAGAATGACCGGATGCAGCGGATCGCTCAGCGTGTCACCGGTGGTCGTGTCCTTGAGACCGGCAAGAGCAACGATGTCGCCTGCAAAAGCCTCTTCGACGTCGGCGCGCGAATTCGCATGCATCTGCAGCATGCGGCCGATGCGCTCTTTCTTGCCCTTCACGGTGTTGTCGACCGAGATGCCCTTGGTGAGCTTGCCCGAATAGATGCGGGCAAAGGTCAACGAACCGACGAACGGGTCGTTCATGATCTTGAAGGCGAGCATCGACAGCGGCTCGTTGTCGTCGGCATGACGCTCGATCTCGGCGTCGGTCTTGGCATCGACGCCCTTGATGGCGGGAACATCGGCGGGCGACGGCAGATATTCGACGACGGCGTCGAGCAGCGGCTGCACGCCCTTGTTCTTGAAGGCCGAGCCACAGAACATCGGGTAGAACTTCACCGCGATGGTGCCCTTGCGGATCAGCGCACGGATCTCGTCATTCGACGGCATCTTGCCTTCGAGGTAATTCTCAAGCGCCGTCTCGTCCATTTCGACGGCGGCCTCGATCATCTTCTCGCGGTATTCTTCGGCACGAGCCTTGAGGTCGTCCGGGATCTCGACGACATCCCAGGCAGCGCCCAGCGTCTCGTCGCGCCAGACCAGCGCGTTCATCTCGACGAGGTCGACGACACCCTTGAACTCGGTCTCGGCGCCGATCGGCAGCTGCATGACAACGGCATGCGCACCGAGGCGCGAGCCGATCATCTCGACCGAGCGATAGAAGTCGGCGCCGATCTTGTCCATCTTGTTGCAGAAGATCATGCGCGGAACGCGGTACTTGTCGGCCTGGCGCCAGACGGTCTCGGTCTGCGGCTCAACGCCGGCATTGGCATCGAGCAGCGCGATGGCGCCGTCGAGAACGCGCAGCGAACGCTCGACTTCGATGGTGAAGTCGACGTGGCCGGGGGTGTCGATGATGTTGAAGCGGTGCATCTTGCCGTCACGAGCCTTCCAGAAGGTCGTGGTCGCGGCGGACGTGATGGTGATGCCGCGCTCCTGCTCCTGCTCCATCCAATCCATGGTGGCAGCGCCGTCGTGGACTTCGCCGATCTTGTGCGACTTGCCCGTGTAGTAGAGGACGCGCTCGGTGGTCGTCGTCTTGCCGGCGTCAATATGCGCCATGATACCGAAATTGCGGTAGTCTTCGATCTTGTATTCGCGGGCCATCGTAGCTGCCTCTCAGTCTCGTTCGCGCTTTACCAGCGGTAGTGCGCGAAAGCGCGGTTGGCTTCAGCCATCTTGTGGGTGTCTTCACGCTTCTTGACTGCCGTGCCGCGGTTGTTGGCCGCATCCATCAGCTCGCCGGAGAGGCGGTCGACCATCGTGGTCTCGTTGCGGTTGCGGGCCGCTGCGATCAGCCAGCGAATGGCCAATGCCTGGCGGCGCTCGGGGCGCACGTCGACCGGAACCTGGTAGGTGGCGCCGCCGACACGACGCGAACGCACTTCAACATGCGGCGCGACATTGTCGAGCGCCTGATGGAAGACGGTGACCGGCTCCTGCTTGGTCTTCGACTGAACCTGGTCGAGCGCGCCGTAGACGATGGTCTCGGCGACCGACTTCTTGCCGTCATACATAACGGCGTTCATGAACTTGGTGACGATCAGATCGCCGAACTTCGGGTCCGGATTGATCTCACGCTTTTCTGCACTGTGACGACGCGACATGGCTTTTGTCTCTCAATCTCATAGCCCGACGCACTCAAGCAGCGCCAAGGCCGGAAAATCTTACTTCGGACGCCCCTTACTTCGGACGCTTGGCGCCGTACTTCGAACGGCGCTGCTTGCGGTTCTTCACACCCTGCGTGTCGAGCACGCCGCGGATGATGTGGTAGCGAACGCCCGGAAGATCCTTGACGCGGCCGCCGCGGATCATGACCACGGAGTGCTCCTGAAGGTTGTGGCCTTCGCCGGGGATGTACCCGATCACTTCAAAACCATTGGTCAGGCGGATCTTGGCCACCTTGCGCAGCGCCGAGTTCGGCTTCTTCGGCGTCGTTGTATAGACGCGCGTGCAAACGCCCCGCTTCTGCGGGTTCTGCTGCATGGCCGGGACCTTGTTGCGCTTCACCGGCGCAATGCGCGGCTTGCGGATCAGCTGGTTGACGGTAGGCATTAAACCCTCTTGTCTCTCAATTCCGTGTCTCGCCCGGTCAGGGCCGCTCAAAGCGTCATTTCCATACGCAAATTCGGGCCATAAACCGCGCCTCGCGGTCTTGCCCGAACAAAAGGCAGAGGAAGCGGAAGCCGCTTCGTGCACGCCGGAAATGTCTTTTCGCTCGTAAAACGAACCCTGTTTGAGGCAAACTCCAAAGCGTGTCGCTTCGGAAGGGAGAGCCTCACATCGGTTCTGACTGGGCGGCTTCTACTCGTAAGACCGCGGACCGTCAAGCCCGGAGCACCAAATATTGCACGCCGACCAAGGCTTGGCAGCCATGCGAAAACCGCATGTAATTTTCTTTCGCATTTTTGCAAGAGCGAGGAAGAAAGTGACAAGCCTTCAGGCAAAGTGAATGGGTTTGCGCTGTTGCGCGGCCTTGCTTCATGCGAAAAGGCCGCATGAGCAGTCAAAACCCCCTCGCCCGCCCACCCGCTGCCAAGAGGAATCGGCCCGTGAACGACAACGAAGAACGCCCGGTCACCATCATCACCGGCCGGGTGTGGAAGAAAAAAGGCGGCAAACCGGAAGGCGTCCACGTCATGCTGGTTGCGCCCGACGACGATTCGGCGGTGCGCCGGGCACTCGAATCGCTTGCCGCCGAAGGGTACGCCGAGGCCGAGCTCGACCAGATCGGCGACATGGACGGCATCCCCGACGAAGAGCCGCATATCTCCGCCTTCCAGGGCGCGCTCGAAGGCGAAGTGTCGATCGTCACCTTCGACGTGCCGATCTGACCCCGACCTCCCGGTCCAGCTTTCGAATCGGCTACCGAGACGAATCGGCGACCGAGGCCTTCCCAGCCAAAAATGTGCACTGCCGCTCGAGGAAGGCTGAGCTTGCCTGCTCGGCTTCGGCTTGCCCGGGGCAAGTGTTCTGATAAGAAACCATCACCATCATCAAACAGACGGAGCGGCCGTGTCCCAGCCCATCAAGATAGGCATCGTCGGCGTCGGCAAGATCGTCCACGACCAGCATCTGCCGGCTCTGGCGAAAGACCAGGACTATCGCCTCATCGCGGCCGCAAGCCGGCATGGCAAGGTAGAAGACATCCCCAATTTCACTGATATCGAAGCCATGCTCGATGCCGTTCCCGAACTCGAGGCCGTGTCGCTCTGCATGCCGCCGCAGTTCCGCTACTACGCGGCGCGCACCGCGCTGATGGCGAAGAAGCATGTCTTCCTGGAGAAGCCGCCTGGCGCCACTGTCAGCGAGGTCGAGGACCTCAAGACATTGGCCGCGCAGAACGGCGTCTCGCTGTTCGCCAGCTGGCACTCGCGCTATGCGCCGGCGGTCGAGGCCGCGCGCGCATTTCTCGACACGACCAAGATCAAGTCGGCCGCCATCAACTGGAAGGAAGATGTGCGCCGCTGGCACCCGAACCAGGAATGGATCTGGGCTCCCGGCGGTTTTGGCGTCTTCGATCCCGGCATCAACGCGCTCTCGATTGCCACCCATATCCTGCCGGCGATGTTCATCACCTCGGCGGTGTTGGATTTTCCCGAAAACCGCGCCTCCCCGGTTGCCGCGCGCGTCGCCTTCCGCACCTCGAATGGATTGCCGGTGACGATGGATCTCGACTGGCTGCAGACCGGCCCGCAAAGCTGGGACATCCTGGCCGAGACCGACAAGGGCGCCATGGTGCTGTCGGGCGGCGGCTCGAAGCTCGCCATCGACGGCAAGGTGGTTCATGACGAGCCGGAGGCCGAGTACCCGATGCTCTACAAGCGCTTTGCCGAAATCGTGCGCGCCGGCACCTCCGATGTCGACCTCGCGCCCCTCCAGCATGTGGCCGACGCCTTCATGCTCGGCAAGCGCAACGTGGTCGAGGCTTTTTTCGATTGAACAGGGGCGGCTTGGCTGTTCGCCGATCGGCCGTCACTCCACAATCGCAATGGCAAAGCCATCATAGCCTTTGGCGCCGACGGTCTGGATGGCGGTGCCGTCCAGACGCTTCTCGCTGCCGATGAACGAGAATGCGGCGCGTGCCCCTTCTACATTGGGATCACGGCCACCCTGATCGAGCACTGCGCCGTCGCGGATGACGTTGTCGCAGACGATGACGGTTCCGGGCCGCGACAACCGCATGGCCCAGGATAGGTAGTGCGGATTGTTCGGCTTGTCGGCATCGATGAAGATGAAGTCGAATGGACCGGCATGCTCGGCGCCAAGTGCTGCAAGCGACTGAAGCGCCGGACCGACCCGCAGTTCCACCCGCTCCAAGACGCCTGCCCGCTCGAAATTCGATCGCGCGACGCTGGCGTGATGCGGGTCGAGTCCAAGTGTCACGATCTTGCCGTCGGCAGGCAGTGCGCGCGCCATCCAGATGGTCGAATAGCCGCCCAGCGTGCCGATTTCGAGAACCTTTTTGGCTCCCCGCATCCGCGCAAGAAGGGAAAGCAGCTTGCCCTGCGCCGGCGACACGTCGATCGCCGGCAGGCCCTGATCGTGGTTGGCCGCCAGAACGGCATCAAGCACGGGGTCCGCCTCAAACAGGGAACCGACGATGTAGTCGTCGACTGCCGCCCAGCTTCTTTTGCTCATCGTTTTCTTCTCCGATCCAATTGGAGACCTAAACGCGAAAAGGGGCCATTCGGCCCCTTTTCCTCTTCCCTTTCCGTCCGCTTACTGCGCGGCGGTTGTCATGTCGGCCAGCATCGGCTCGGCGACTTCCACACCCGAGGCCTTGCGGCGCTCGTCGATGATCAGTTCGTCGCGCGAGGTGGCGATGCGCCGAATCTGGCTCATCGTGCCGCCGGTGCCGGCCGGGATAAGCCGGCCGACGATGACGTTTTCCTTCAGTCCCTGCAGCATGTCGGTCTTGCCGGCAACCGCGGCTTCCGTCAGCACTCGGGTCGTCTCCTGGAAGGAGGCGGCCGAGATGAAGGATGGCGTCTGCAGCGATGCCTTGGTGATGCCGAGCAGCACCGGCAGGCCTTCGGCCGGCTTCTTGCCGTCCTCGACCAGACGCTCGTTGACCTCTTCCAGTTCGATCACGTCGACATGATCGCCCGGAATGTAGGTCGAGTCGCCCTGCACCGTGATCTCGACCTTCTGCAGCATCTGGCGAACGATCACCTCGATGTGCTTGTCGTTGATCTGCACGCCCTGCAGACGATAGACTTCCTGGATCTCGTTGACGAGGTAGGAAGCAAGTGCCTCCACGCCCTTGATCGCCAGGATGTCGTGCGGCGCCGGATTGCCGTCGAGGATGTAGTCGCCCTTCTCGATGACGTCGCCGTCCTGGAGATGGAACGGCTTGCCCTTCGGGATCAGGTATTCGACCGGCTCAAGCGTCGAGTCATGCGGCTCGATGATGATGCGACGCTTGTTCTTGTAGTCGCGGCCGAAGCGGATCGTGCCGTCGATCTCGGCGATGATGGCGTGATCCTTCGGACGACGTGCCTCGAACAGTTCGGCAACACGCGGCAGACCGCCGGTGATGTCCTTGGTCTTGGCGCTTTCCATCGGAATACGCGCCAGCACGTCGCCGGGACGAACCTGCGAGCCCGGCTCGACCGAAAGAATGGCCTCGACCGAGAGCAGGAAGCGCGCGTCGCCGCCCTTCGACAGCTTGCCGACCTTGCCCTTGGCGTCCTGGATCGCGATCGCCGGCTTCAGGTCGTTACCGCGTGGCGTCGAGCGCCAGTCGATGACCTCACGCTTGGTGATGCCGGTCGACTCGTCGGCCGTTTCCTGAACGGAAATGCCGTCGACCAGATCCTCGTACGACACCCTGCCCTCGATTTCGGTGAGGACTGGACGGGTATAGGGATCCCACTCGGCGATACGCTGGCCGCGCTTCACCTTGTCACCATCGTCCACGAAGATGCGCGAACCATAGGTGAGACGGTGCGAGGCGCGCTCCTTGCCGGCTTCGTCGAGGATCAGCACCGCCATGTTGCGGCCCATGACCATCTGCTGGCCGTCGGAGTTGCGCACCACGTTGCGGTTGCGGATCTCGACCTTGCCCTCATACGAGGCTTCAAGGAACGAGCTGTCCACCACCTGCGCGGTACCGCCCATGTGGAAGGTACGCATGGTGAGCTGCGTGCCCGGCTCGCCGATCGACTGCGCCGCGATGACGCCGACGGCTTCGCCCTGGTTGACCGGGGTGCCGCGGGCAAGATCGCGACCGTAGCAGACCGCGCAGACGCCAACCCTGACTTCGCAAGTCAGTGCCGAGCGGATGCGGACCGACTGGACGCCGGCCTTTTCGATCTGTTCCACGTCACGCTCGTCCATCAGCGTTCCGGCCTTGACCAGGATCTCGCCCGACACCGGATGTGTGATGTCGTCGAGCGACGTACGGCCCAGCACGCGCTGGCCGACCGAAGCGACGACCTGACCGGCATCGACGATCGGCTGCATGGTGAGGCCCTTGTCGGTGCCGCAGTCGACGGAGTTGACGATGCAGTCCTGCGCCACGTCGACCAGACGACGGGTGAGGTAACCCGAGTTCGCCGTCTTCAAGGCGGTGTCGGCCAGACCCTTGCGGGCGCCGTGGGTCGAGTTGAAGTACTCGAGCACGGTCAGGCCTTCCTTGAAGTTCGAGATGATCGGCGTTTCGATGATTTCACCCGACGGCTTGGCCATAAGGCCGCGCATGCCGGCAAGCTGACGCATCTGGGTGGGCGAGCCACGCGCACCGGAGTGCGACATCATGTAGATCGAGTTCATCGGCTTCTGACGGCCATTGTCCTCGAACTCGACCGCCTTGATGCGGGCCATCATCTCGTCGGCGACCTTTTCCGAGCACTTGGCCCAGGCGTCGACGACCTTGTTGTACTTCTCGCCCTGCGTGATCAGACCGTCATTGTACTGCTGCTCGTATTCCTTGGCCAAAGCCTCGGTGTCGGAGACCAGCTTGATCTTGGCATCCGGGATCAGCATGTCGTCCTTGCCGAACGAAATGCCGGCACGGCAGGCATGGCTGAAGCCGAGAGCCATGATGCGATCGCAGAAAATGACCGTCTCCTTCTGACCGCAATGGCGGTAGACGGTGTCGATCATCTTGGAGATGTTCTTCTTGGTCATCTCCTGGTTGGCGGTCTCGTAAGGCACGTTGACGTTCTTCGGCAGAAGCTCGCCGATGATCATGCGGCCAGGCGTGGTGTCATGGATCTTCGACACCACCTTGCCTTCGGCGTCGACCGTGCGGAAACGACCCTTGATCTTGGAGTGCAGCGTCACGGCCTTGGTCTCGAGCGCGTGCTGGAGTTCGCCCATGTCGGCAAACACCATGCCCTCGCCCGGCTCGTTCTGGTTGACGATCGAGAGATAGTAGAGACCCAGAACCATGTCCTGCGACGGCACGATGATCGGCGCGCCGGAAGCCGGGTGCAGGATGTTGTTGGTCGACATCATCAGCACGCGGGCTTCAAGCTGCGCTTCCAGCGACAGCGGCACGTGAACGGCCATCTGGTCGCCGTCGAAGTCGGCGTTGAAGGCCGTGCAGACCAGCGGGTGCAACTGGATCGCCTTGCCCTCGATCAGGATCGGCTCGAACGCCTGGATGCCGAGACGGTGCAGCGTCGGCGCACGGTTCAGCAGCACCGGATGTTCGCGGATGACCTCGTCGAGGATATCCCAGACTTCCGGACGCTCCTTTTCGACCAGCTTCTTCGCCTGCTTGACGGTCGAGGAGTAACCCTTGGCGTCGAGACGGGCGTAGATGAAGGGCTTGAACAGTTCGAGCGCCATCTTCTTGGGCAGGCCGCACTGGTGCAGCTTGAGCTCCGGACCGGTCACGATGACCGAGCGGCCGGAATAGTCGACGCGCTTGCCGAGCAGGTTCTGACGGAACCGGCCCTGCTTGCCCTTGAGCATGTCGGACAGCGACTTCAGCGGGCGCTTGTTGGCGCCGGTGATGACGCGGCCGCGACGGCCGTTGTCGAACAGCGCATCGACGGCTTCCTGCAGCATGCGCTTTTCATTGCGCACGATGATGCCGGGAGCGCGCAGCTCGATCAGCCGCTTCAGACGATTGTTGCGGTTGATGACGCGGCGATAGAGGTCGTTCAGATCCGACGTGGCGAAGCGGCCGCCGTCCAGAGGAACCAGCGGGCGCAGGTCCGGCGGGATCACCGGAACCACCTTCATGATCATCCATTCCGGACGGTTGCCGGATTCCATGAAGTTCTCGACGACCTTGAGCCGCTTCAGATACTTCTTCTGCTTCAGCTCGGAGGTGGTCGAAGCCAGTTCCGAACGCAGGTCGCCGGCGATCTTCTCCAAGTCCATGCCGGCCAGGAGGTCATGAATGGCCTCGGCGCCGATCATGGCGGTGAACGAATCCTCGCCATACTCGTCGACGGCGATCATGTACTCTTCCTCGCTGAGCAGCTGGTGCTCCTTCAGCGCGGTGAGGCCAGGTTCGGTGACGATGTAGTTCTCGAAGTAGAGGACGCGCTCGATGTCCTTCAGGGTCATGTCGAGCAGCGTGCCGATGCGCGACGGCAGCGACTTCAGGAACCAGATATGGGCGACCGGTGCCGCCAGTTCGATATGGCCCATGCGCTCGCGGCGAACGCGCGACAGCGTGACTTCAACGCCGCACTTCTCGCAGATGACGCCCTTGTACTTCATGCGCTTGTACTTGCCGCACAGGCACTCATAGTCCTTGATCGGGCCAAAAATGCGCGCGCAGAACAGACCGTCACGCTCCGGCTTGAAGGTGCGGTAGTTGATGGTCTCCGGCTTCTTGATCTCGCCGAAAGACCAGGACAGAATCTTCTCAGGGCTGGCGAGCGATATCCGGATGGAATCGAACACCTGCGCAGGCGCCTGGGGATTGAAGAGATTCATGACCTCTTGGTTCATGCCGTTCTCCTTTTCGGGATCCTCGAAGACCCCTTGCATCTAGTCGCGAGCCAAACGCCCGCCGTCTTTGTCGGCCACTGGCCGTCGAATACTTCCTGGTTGAGCATGATCCCATCCGAAAACCGGTAGCCACTTTTCGGGATCATGATCGAGGCGCGCCGCGGAAAGCCGTGGCGCGCCATTGCCTTACTCGGCCGCGCCCCTATTCGGCAGCATCTGGCAGCCGGACAGGGTTGTCGTCGAGCTTGGTGTTCTCCAGCTCGACATTGAGGCCGAGAGACCGCATTTCCTTGACGAGAACGTTGAAGCTCTCGGGGATGCCGGCCTCGAAGGTGTCGTCGCCACGGACGATCGCCTCGTAGACCTTGGTACGGCCTGCGACGTCGTCCGACTTCACCGTCAGCATTTCCTGCAGCGTGTAGGCGGCGCCGTATGCTTCGAGTGCCCAGACCTCCATCTCGCCGAAGCGCTGGCCACCGAACTGCGCCTTGCCGCCCAGCGGCTGCTGGGTGACGAGCGAGTACGGACCGATCGAACGCGCGTGGATCTTGTCGTCCACGAGATGGTGAAGCTTGAGCATATATATGTAGCCCATCGTCACCTTGCGATCGAACGGCTCGCCCGTGCGTCCGTCATAGAGCTGCGACTGACCGCTGGTGTGCAGGCCCGCCTGCTCCAGCATGATGTTGATGTCAGCCTCATGCGCGCCGTCGAACACCGGGGTCGCGATCGAGACGCCGCGGCGCATCTGCTCGCTGAGGCGAACGATGCTCTCGTCGTCATAGTCACGAACCGGCTCGTTGCGGTCGTTGGCCGGGATGAAGCTCTCGAGCGTCTTGCGCAGCGGCTTGATGTCGCCGGCTGCCTTGTACGTGTCGATCAGCTCGCCGATCTTCCTGCCCATGCCCGCGCATGCCCAGCCCAGATGCGTTTCCAGGATCTGGCCGACATTCATGCGGCTCGGCACACCCAGCGGGTTGAGCACGATATCGGCATGCGTGCCGTCCTCGAGGAAAGGCATGTCCTCGACCGGAACGATCCGCGACACGACACCCTTGTTGCCGTGACGGCCGGCCATCTTGTCGCCGGGCTGCATCTTGCGCTTCACGGCCACGAAGACCTTGACCATCTTCATGACGCCCGGAGGCATTTCGTCGCCGCGCTGGACCTTCTCGACCTTGTCCATGAAACGCTGTTCGAGCGCCTTCTTGGAATCGTCGTACTGGCCACGCAGGGCTTCCAGTTCGCTCTGGAGCTTTTCGTTCTCCACGGCAAACTGCCACCACTGCGAACGCGGATACTCGTCGAGCGTATCCTTGGACAGCGTCGAGCCCTTCTTGAAGCCCTTCGGTCCGGCGATCGCTTCCTTGCCGACGAGCACGTCGGAAAGACGCGCGTAGACGTTACGGTCCAGAATGGCCTGCTCGTCGTCGCGGTCCTTGGCGAGGCGTTCGATCTCCTCGCGCTCGATCGCCATGGCGCGCTCGTCCTTCTCCACACCGTGGCGATTGAAGACGCGCACCTCGACGACGGTGCCGAAAGTGCCAGGAGGCATGCGCATCGAGGTGTCGCGCACATCGGATGCCTTTTCGCCGAAGATGGCGCGCAGAAGCTTCTCTTCCGGCGTCATTGGGCTTTCGCCCTTCGGCGTGATCTTGCCGACCAGGATGTCGCCCGGCTGAACTTCCGCACCGATGTAGACGATGCCGGCTTCGTCGAGGTTCTTCAGCGCTTCTTCCGAGACGTTCGGAATGTCGCGCGTGATTTCCTCCGGCCCGAGCTTGGTATCGCGCGCCATGACCTCAAACTCCTCGATATGGATCGAGGTGAAGACGTCATCGGCCACGATGCGTTCGGACAGGAGGATCGAGTCCTCGTAGTTGTAGCCGTTCCACGGCATGAACGCGACCAGCACGTTGCGGCCGAGCGCCAGATCACCGAGCTCGGTCGACGGACCGTCGGCGATGATGTCGCCCTTGTTGACGAGGTCACCCATGCGAACCAGCGGACGCTGGTTGATGCAGGTGTTCTGGTTCGAACGCTGGAACTTCATCAGCCGGTAGATGTCGACGCCGGACTTGCCCGGATCGAGATCTTCGGTGGCGCGGATAACGATACGCGTCGCGTCCACCTGGTCGACGATGCCGCCGCGGCGGGCGCCGATGGCGGCGCCCGAGTCACGGGCAACGATCGGCTCCATGCCGGTGCCGACGAACGGCGCCTCGGCGCGCACCAGCGGCACGGCCTGACGCTGCATGTTCGAGCCCATCAGCGCACGGTTGGCGTCGTCGTTTTCCAGGAACGGAATCAGGGCCGCGGCCACCGACACCATCTGCTTGGGCGACACGTCCATCAGATCGACGTTTTCGCGCGGCGCCATCATCACTTCGCCGGCGCTGCGGCAAATGACGAACTCGTCGACGAAACCACCGTTCTTGTCGAGCTCGGCGTTGGCCTGCGCGACATGGTGCTTGGCCTCTTCCATCGCCGAGAGATAGACGACGTCATTGGTCAGCTTGCCGTCGACGATCTTGCGGTACGGGCTCTCGATGAAGCCGTACTTGTTGACGCGCGCGAAGGTGGCCAGCGAGTTGATCAGACCGATATTCGGGCCTTCCGGCGTCTCGATCGGGCAGATGCGGCCGTAATGCGTCGGGTGCACGTCGCGCACCTCGAAGCCGGCGCGCTCGCGGGTCAGACCGCCCGGTCCAAGCGCCGAGAGGCGGCGCTTGTGGGTGATCTCCGACAGCGGGTTGGTCTGGTCCATGAACTGCGACAGCTGCGAGGAACCGAAGAACTCGCGCACGGCGGCAGCCGCCGGCTTGGCGTTGATCAGGTCCTGCGGCATGACCGTGTCGATCTCGATCGAGGACATACGCTCCTTGATCGCGCGTTCCATGCGCAGCAGGCCGACGCGGTACTGGTTTTCCATCAGCTCGCCGACCGAACGCACGCGGCGGTTGCCGAGATTGTCGATGTCGTCGATCTCGCCCTTGCCGTCGCGCAGTTCGACCAGCGTCCTGACCACGGCCAGGATGTCGTCCTTGCGCAGCACGCGCACGGTGTCCTCGGCCTTGAGCTCGAGGCGCATGTTCATCTTGACGCGGCCGACGGCCGACAGATCGTAGCGCTCACTGTCGAAGAACAGCGAGTTGAACATGGCTTCGGCGGTTTCGAGCGTCGGCGGCTCGCCGGGGCGCATGACACGATAGATGTCGAACAGCGCGTCCTGGCGGCTCTCGTTCTTGTCGACGTTGAGCGTGTTGCGGATGTAGGCGCCGACATTGACGTGGTCGATGTCGAGAACCTTGATCTCGTCTTCGCCGGTGCCGAGCAGAACCTTCAGCGTCTTCTCGTCGATCTCGTCGCCGGCCTCGAGGAAGATCTCGCCGGTGGCGTAGTTGACGATGTCCTCGGCAAGATAGTTGCCGAGCAGATCCTCGTCGGTCGCCTTGATCGCCTTCAGACCCTTTTCGCCAAGCGCCCTCGCCTGACGTGCCGTGATCTTCTTGCCGGCTTCGACGACGACTTCGCCGGTATCGGCATCGACCAGGTCGCCGACGGCCTTGAGGCCGCGGAAACGCTCGACGTTGAACGGAATGCGCCAATGGTCGCCGGCGCGCTTGTAGGTAATCTTGTTGTAGAAGGTCGACAGGATTTCTTCGCCGTCCATGCCGAGCGCCATCAGCAGCGACGTCACCGGAATCTTGCGGCGACGATCGATGCGGGCGTGCACGACGTCCTTGGAATCGAACTCGATGTCGAGCCACGAGCCGCGATAGGGGATGACGCGCGCGGCAAACAGAAGCTTGCCCGACGAGTGCGACTTGCCCTTGTCATGGTCGAAGAAGACGCCCGGCGAACGGTGCATCTGCGAAACGATGACGCGCTCGGTGCCGTTGACGATGAAGGTGCCGTTGAGCGTCATGAGCGGCATGTCGCCCATGTAGACGTCCTGCTCCTTGATGTCCTTGATGGACTTGGCGCCGGTGTCCTCGTCGATATCGAACACGATGAGGCGCAGCGTCACCTTGAGTGGCGCGGCATAGGTGAGATCGCGCTGACGGCATTCGTCAACGTCGAATTTCGGTCCTTCGAACTCGTACTTCACGAACTCCAGCATCGAGGAGCCGGAAAAATCGGAGATCGGGAAGACCGACTTGAAAACGGCC
The DNA here is from genome assembly GCF_040321125.1 of Mesorhizobium sp. M0518. NCBI lineage: Bacteria > Pseudomonadati > Pseudomonadota > Alphaproteobacteria > Hyphomicrobiales > Phyllobacteriaceae > Mesorhizobium > Mesorhizobium sp. M0518. The sequence continues at coordinate 6,872 of NZ_JAMYQY010000042.1, read as the reverse complement.
TGCAGTCCCTCGTCCGGACGCCCACCCTTGGGCTCCGCTACCATCAGGAACTGGTCATAGGATGCCTTCTGAACCTCGATCAGGTTCGGCATCTCCGCAACTTCCGGAATCTTTCCGAAGAACTTGCGTACGCGTCTGCGGCCATTGAAAGTCTGGGTCTGGGCCATCGTCGCTCCTTAGCTCTAAACTCGGGACGAGCCTCGCCGCGGCTCGCCTTGCATGCTGGGCCACCTTGGCGGCAACCCTCTGTCTGTTTTCCCGGCGCCTGTCGGCGGCCGGCTAGAACGGGAGAAAACCCGTTTCCTGAAGGCCGGTTTTCGGCCCTCAGGAAAGAGGTTCTCGCAGATCTCGCGTTACGCGCTCTCCCTTCGGGCGAAGGGAGTGGCGGACGGCGCGAGGCCGCCCGCCGCTTTTACGCTTACTTCAGTTCGACCTTGGCGCCGGCTGCTTCCAGCTGAGCCTTGAACTTGTCAGCGTCGGCCTTGGAAACGGCTTCCTTGACCGGCTTCGGAGCCGCTTCGACCAGATCCTTGGCTTCCTTGAGGCCAAGACCGGTGATGGCGCGGACTTCCTTGATGACGTTGATCTTCTGAGCGCCTGCCTCGGTGAGGACGACGTCGAATTCCGTCTTTTCCTCGACCGGAGCAGCCGCGGCCGCACCACCGCCAGCGGCGGCAACAGCCACCGGAGCAGCGGCGGAAACGCCCCACTTTTCTTCCAGAAGCTTCGACAGCTCGGCCGCCTCGAGGACGGTCAGCTTCGAAAGGTCGTCTACGATCTTTGCGAGATCAGCCATTGTTGTGTTCCTTCATAAGGTTCGAACGTGTGTTTGTGATAGCGAGGAACGGCCTCATGCCGCCTCGTCCTTCCGGGCGTAAGCGCCGATGACGCGCGCGACCGAGGCCGCTGGCGCATTGACGATCTGGGCGATCCGGGTTGCCGGCGTGGCGATCATGCCAACCAGCCTGGCGCGCAGCTCATCGAGCGACGGAAGTGTGGCGAGTGCCTTCACACCGTCGGCATTGAGCGAGGTGGTGCCCATTGCGCCGCCGAGAATGACGAGCTTGTCATTTCCCTTGGCGAAATCGGACGCGACCTTCGGCGCCGCAATCGGATCCTCCGAATAAGCAATCAGCGTCTGTCCCTTGAACAGCTCGATGATCGATGCGGAGTCCGTGCCCTGAAGAGCGATTTTGGCGAGACGGTTCTTCGCGACTTTGACGGTGCCACCGGCGGCGCGCATTTTCGACCGAAGGTCGTTCATTTGCGCGACGGTGATACCGGCGTAGTGGGCCACGACCACTGAACCTGCGTTCGAGAACGCACCGTTCAGGCCCGTGACGAGTTCGCGTTTTTCCGCTCTGTCCACTGCCTATCTCCAGTTGACCCCAATCCTGTTAACGGGAACATCCCATTGACGAGGACAGGCGTCGGGTTGCCTTTTGTCGGCCGGGCCATCCAGTAACGGATCTCCCGAACGACGCTCGAGGATCCTGCCCCCTTTCGCCACATCGACAGTCAAGCCGGCGATGCGCAGACAAAAGGCAAACACGGTTCGAACCTTTCATTGGAGCAATCGCTCCGTTGTCCGGTCTTCACCCGTCTCATGCAGGCCCAAATCGAATTAAGGCTTCTGGGCCGCCTGCAATCTCGGACAGGATGTCCGGAAGCCTTTCGACTTCCGGTACCGGGCCGCCAACTAGGTCGGAGGCCCGGAATTCTTTGCAGATCAGCCGTTTACCGGCCGATCTCGATCAAAACTTATCAGGACGCCACGAGTGTCGAGACGTCGAGCTTGAGGCCCGGGCCCATCGTCGAGGTGACAGACACCTTCTTGACGTAGTTGCCCTTGGCGCCAGTCGGCTTTGCCTTGGTCACCGCATCGGCGAAGGCGCGGATGTTCTCTTCCAGGGCCTTGACGTCGAACGAGACCTTGCCGACGCCGGCATGGACGATGCCAGCCTTCTCGACACGGAACTCGACGGCGCCGCCCTTGGATGCCTTGACGGCGGCGGCAACGTCGGTGGTGACGGTGCCGACCTTCGGGTTCGGCATCATGCCGCGCGGGCCGAGCACTTTGCCCAGACGGCCGACCAGCGGCATCATGTCCGGCGTGGCGATGCAGCGATCGAAATCGATCGTGCCCTTCTGGACGATGTCGACCAGATCCTCGGCACCAACGATGTCGGCGCCGGCGGCGCGGGCTTCGTCTGCCTTGTCGCCACGGGCGAACACGGCGACACGCACCGAGCGGCCGGTGCCGTTCGGCAGGTTGACCACGCCGCGGACCATCTGGTCGGCATGGCGCGGGTCGACGCCGAGGTTCATGGCGACTTCGATGGTCTCATCGAACTTCACCGAGGAACGGTCCTTGAGCAACTTCAGCGCATCGCCCAAGGCATAAGCCTTGTTGGGATCGATGCCTTCGCGGGTCTTCGATACGCGCTTTGCAATCTTTGCCATGATCTTAGCCCACCACTTCCAGACCCATCGAGCGGGCGGAGCCCTCGACCATGCGCATGGCCGCTTCGACGTCGTTTGCGTTCAGGTCTTTCATCTTCGCGGTGGCAATCTCGCGGACCTTGTCACGCGAAACCGTACCGGCCTTGACCTTGCCCGGCTCCTTGGAACCAGACGTCAGGTTCGCCGCCTTCTTCAGGAAGTAGCTCACCGGCGCCGTCTTCATGACGAAGGTGAAGGACTTGTCCTGATAGTAGGTGATGACGACCGGAACCGGCGATCCCTTTTCCATTTCCTGGGTCTGCGCGTTGAACGCCTTGCAGAATTCCATGATGTTGATGCCACGCTGACCAAGCGCCGGGCCGATCGGGGGAGACGGCGTAGCCGATCCCGCTTTCACCTGGAGCTTGAGCTGGCCTGCAATTTTCTTAGCCATCTCTTTTCCTGCCTTTGTCTATGCCGGTCACGCCGGCGGTTGCAGTCTGGTGGTGCGATCCATGCGGCCGGCTAAAGCCGCATTCGTCTCCCACCGTTCTCAGGCCGCGCTTCCGCGCCGCCTCCCCTGATCGCCAAACCGGCGTCAGGGATTTCGGATCAGCCCTTTTCGACCTGTCCGAATTCCAGATCGACCGGCACGGCGCGCCCGAAGATCGAAACTTCCACCTTGAGCCGCGCCCGCTCCTCGTCCACTTCCTGGACGAAACCGTTGAACGACGCGAAGGGACCGTCCGAAACGCGGATCGCTTCGCCGATCTCGAACGTGACCGAGGGCTTGGGCCGCTCGACGCCTTCCTGCACCTGGTTCAGGATGCGCTGCGCTTCCGCCTCGGTGATCGGCACCGGCTTGGAGTCGCCCAGAAAGCCGGTGACCTTCGGTGTGTTCTTGACCAGCGAGAACACGGCATCGGTCAGATTGGCCTTCAGGAGCACGTAGCCCGGGAAGAACTTGCGCTCGGCATCGACCTTGCGGCCGCGGCGAACTTCGACGACCTTCTCGGTCGGAACCACGATCTGGTGGATGTCGGCGGACAGGCCCTTCTGCTTGGCCTTGTTCTCGATATCCTCGGCGACCTTCTTTTCAAAGTTCGAATAGGCGTGGACGATGTACCAGCGCGCGGTCATTTCAAGACTTCTCCGTAATCGCCGGACTTAGCGTCCGATGCCCAGAATCTGTTCGACCGCGAGGCCCATGAGCTGATCGGCGGTGAAGAAAAAGATCATCGCGATCACTGCGAAGGCCAGAACCATCACCGTCGAGATCATCGTTTCGCGCCGCGACGGCCAAGTCACCTTGGCGGTCTCCGCGCGGACCTGCTGGAGAAAGACGAAAGGATTTGTGGTTTTCGAAGCCATATGCCGCTCTGTCTTCAAGACCCGTTGGCCGGGTCTCCTGGATGATCCCGCTGGCCGGGACGTGCCGCCTGAGCGATTTCGCGCCGAATCAGCGCAATCATTTCGCCCATGCAAATCAGACGCGTAAAGCCGGTTTCCCAGCTCCACGCGTCGCGTGTCTGTTTCGTCTACATAAAACCGATTCTTGATCCACGCAAGTGGCAAGTCTCCGCTTTATGACCAAACACCGCCTCGGAACCATCCAGTCGTTCCGTCCCGGCTATGGCGCTCTTATGCCCCAATCGACCTTATATGGCAAGCGGGTCGCCGATTTTCAAAGGCAGACCATGGAAATATCGTTTTGAAACGCCATTTTGGGAAATGGCACGGGCAGCAGGGCTCGAACCTACGACCTGCGGTTTTGGAGACCGCCGCTCTACCAACTGAGCTATGCCCGTATCGTGCGCATGTCGGCGCAGACGGCGCTTCCTAAAAGCTTCCGCACGCTCTGTAAAGAGCGGTTCGCAAGCAAACGTGCCTTAATCCCCTGCGCCAGAATCGGGACAGCTGACGACCAGCCCGTTCGGCGGGAAGTTACTTTGGCTCCTGTGGCCGATAGGGGCCGCCCGGCACGCCCCAGCCCCAGGCCGGCATCGGTTCCGTTTCGGGATCGCATGTCTCGCCGAGGTTGGAGTTCGTCTTGGCCAGACGCGATCCCCATTCGACATAGCCCATGAAGGCCGAACGGAATTCGGGATCGTCAGGCAGGCCGACCGCGTCGGCTGCATCGGCCAGGAGGCTGATCCAGCGCCGGCGCTGCTCCTCGCTCAGATGCTTGCCCAGATGGTGCATGACCATCTCGCGGTGGCCGCCGAACTGCTCGCTGTAGGTTTTCGGTCCGCCGAAAACCTCGCCGATGAAGGCCGCGACATGGGCGGGATGATCCGGCGACATGGTCTTGAACACCGGTCCGACGATCGGGTCCTGCGCCACCTTGTCATAGAAAGTCTGGGTCAGCCGGTTCAGGGCCTCGCTGCCGCCGGCCCATTCGTAGAGTGTCGGGATGTCCTGGCTCATTCTCGATCCTCCGCATGCCTGGCGCCGCCAGCAGCGACGATAGCGGAACAATCGGAAATGTCTCAACCTGCCTCGATGGCCAGTTCCGGCTCCGCCGCACACTACAATTTGGCCGGCGCGTCGGCCTCGGCATTGGCGGAAGGCCGGATCCGGCAATTCTCGGGTCTTGGCACCGCCTCGCAAATGGTGGCGCCGGTCAGCGCGTCGACCGATTGCAGGCCGGTCGTCAGGCCGACCTTCAGCATCATGCCAGATTCCAGCCGGCGCTCGACCGAGCGCCGCTCGATCGCCGCGAACAGGGCGGGACCGATCGCCATCTCCTCGAGATAGGCCTTGACCATCTGCTTTTGCCCCATCGGGTAGAGGCTAAGTCGCGCCTGGGGACCGACAAGCCGCCTGATGCCGCCGGCAAGCATCAGCGCGCAGGCCGAATCGCACTCCACGCCCGCATCGATGCTCAGCCCGGCATAGGCGCCTTCCTTGGCCAGGCAATTCCACGCTCCCGGGTCACAGCCGACGAAATCGGTGCGGCCAACGGCGACGTCGAGCTTCTTTTCATGGATAAGCCGTCCCGCCGCCAGTGCGCTGAACAGGTCGCCTCCCCTCGAGCTGATCACGACAGGCAGTTGCCGTTTACCGAGCATGGCGAGCAGCTGGCGCAGCTTCTGCGGGGTCTGAGGGGTGATCGCGCCTTCCGCCGAGATCCATTCCGGGCAGTCTGGATTGCAGAGCGGATTGGTGCCGCGAACGACGACGAAGCGCATGTCTTCATCGCGCCGCGCCGCCTCGGGTTCGATCGCTAGCGTTGGCTTGGCCGCGGTCGCCGTCAGGCCATCAGGCTTGTTCCCCGGCACCTCCCGGCAATTCGCGGCCAGGCGGCCGGACTCGCACAGGCTTGCCGCGGTCAGCAGGCCAACAGCGTCCGTACTGGTGACCAGCTTCATTGCCAGCATGTCGTCGAGGGCGATCTGGTGGATTTCGCTGGCCGGGGTGCCCTTCATCGTTTCGAGCATGCCTTGTTCGATGCCCATCTGGTTGAGATAGGCCGCCAGCTTTTTCTCCACCGACTTGCTCATCTCGTAGGTCTTGTAGCTGCCGGCGTTCTTGCGGCTGACGATCTTTGTGTTGAGGATCTTCTTCTTGCCCCCCACGACGCGATAGGTGGTCCGGTATTGCAATTTCGTGCGGATGTAGGTCGTGGTGATCTGATGGACGCCGAGATAGGCCCATTCGCCGGCCACCCGCCTGATACCGCCGGCAAACATCAGAGGACAGGCGGAATTGCACATGGCGCCATAGTCGATGACATCGCCGAAGTAGCGGGCGTCACGGTCCTGGCATCCCTTCGCACCGGGCTGGCAGCTGGAAAACACCGTCTTGCCGATGGCGATATCGAGCTTGTTCTTGCGGATCAGCCGGCCAAGCGTCAGCGCCGCCTCGACATTGCCGCCGGGAGAATCCACGACAACAGGCAGTTTCCGGCCGCCAAGCGTCTTCAGCATGCGTTTGAAGAGCGCCGGAGTTCCGGCTTCTATCGAGCCCTCGGCCGATATCCATTCCGGGCAGATCGGCTCGCACCCCGGTGCATCGCTGCGGACAATGCCGAACCGCATCGTCGGCCCAAGATCCGGCGCCGCATCCGCCGCAACGGCTACGGAACCCGTGACGAGCAGTGCGAGCAGGCAGGTCAGAGCCAGCGGCCACAATGCCCGACGATGGAAAAACCGCCTTGGAACCATTTGGAAAAAGCCCCTCGATGCAACCTATACTAGTCGAGGCCCGGAGCCTTGCAACAGGGTTCGGCCGACAGGGCCGCAACCGATAGCCCCGCAAAAGAAAAGGGCGGCCCGAAGACCGCCCTTTTCTTGTCGATCCGGCGAATGCCGGGCTCGACTATTCCTTGATGGTGACGACGATGCCGGCACCGACGGTGCGGCCGCCTTCACGGATAGCGAAGCGCAGCTTCTCTTCCATGGCGATCGGCACGATCAGCTCGACATCGA
>NZ_JAMYQY010000041.1:0-22203 GCF_040321125.1 Mesorhizobium sp. M0518 | reverse complement strand
CCCCCCCCCCCCCCCCCCCCCCCCCCCCCCCCCCCCCCCCCCCCCCCCCCCCCCCCCCCCCCCCCCCCCCCCCCCCCCCCCCACCCCCCCCCCCACCACCCCCCCCCCCCCCCCCCCCCCCCCCCCCCCCCCCCGCCTTGGAGATCATTTCTTCGGCAACAGCTTGATGCCGGGTGCCGGGTTTTCCAGCGCGTCCTCATCCTGGCCGGCTGCCGGGATTTCGATCCAGCGGTCGGCGGCCCCATCGCATTCCTGCACAACCGGGAAGTAAAGCTTCTGGCCGACAGGGAGATCCGCCGTCAGCGTCGCGCGGAAGACGAACTCGTCGTAGAATTCATCTGGCAGGCTGCCGCCGCTCCAGTCGACCTCCTTGACCCCGTCGGCAACCGCCTGACCATAGAGCTGGTAGGATTTGTCGTACTTGCCCTTCTTGGTCTGCAGCGTCCAGCCAGGCTTCGGCATCGGCTTCACCGCGATCACCCCTTCCGGAATCTGCACGCGCACGGCGATCGTCGCCTTGCCCTCGCAACCATGCGGCACGCGCAAAACGGCCTTGTAGGTCGACCCAACGGCCGCTTCCTGCGTTTCGAACGTGATATGCGCGAAGGCGGCACTGGTTCCGAGCACGAGAAGTACTGCGGCCGACAAAAGATACTTGTTCATGATGGTCCCTCAAATTTCAAACTGGCCGGGTCAATTGGCGTGATCGTCCATGGCGCCACCGCCCATGCCTTCGACAGCGAAATCGACGCTGACGGCGCCGGCCTTTTCGAAGGTCAGGGTAGCGGAGAACTTTTCGCCCTGTTTGGGTTGCCGCTTCAGGCCGATGAACATCAAATGATAGCCGCCAGGCGCAAGGGCTACCTTGCCGCCGGCCGGAATTTCCAGGCCGCCGGCAACCGGCCGCATGGTCATGACGCCGTCCTTGACGCCCATCTGATGCAGCTCGGCCTTTTCAGAGACATCGGAGGAAATCGACACCAGCCGGTCCGGCGCACTGCCGTTGTTGGTGATGGTGAAATAGCCGCCGGCGACCTTGGCGCCGGCCGGCGTGGCGCGCGACCAGGGGTGGCCGATTTCGAGATCGCCAACCTTGAACTCATGCGCGAGGACGGACTGGGCGCCTGTGAACAGCAGCGCAAGAGCCAGCACGGCAATGCCGACACGCTCTTCGATGCCGCGTAGAATGCCGCCGGGCATAAGACGCGCGGCGTCAGGGAAAAAATAGGACATGGTTGCTCCATGAAGTGAAGGTCGCGCCGTTGCCGGTCGCGAGCAGTTTGATCTTTGGATGGGTACGCCCACGAAAGGTTCCGCCGGGCAAACAGGCTCAGGCCGTCAGCGGCGGCGCACGCGGGTTCGACGGCGAGCGCTCACGCGCAAAGTCGAGATGGATGACCGCCGGAAAAACAAAGGCGACCGTTTTGAAGGAAAGGCTGCCCAGCGCCAGGCCAGCACCGGGCGGCGGCGCAAAGGCCGCCGAAACCATGCTGCAGCCGAGCACGCAGCATGCCGGAAGATGGGACGGCGGCTGGTTGTCTCCGGGAAGCTGGGTTGCGCCCTCATGGGTGCAGATGACGTTGCCGAAGGCGTCGAGCTGCGATGCATTGGGACTGGTGCCGAAGGCGAATGCTCCGAGCGTCGACTGGAGCAACAGCAGATAGGCCGCGACCAGCGCGACCGGCATGCTCCACCGTCTCCTCGATACGCCCAAAGCCCTGCCTCTTAGCAGCAATGAACCATATCTAGCACGGCGCCGGCGGGTGGAAAATCGCCAAATCGCCGCGGCGCCAACGCGGCAGGCTCAATGCATGTCGCCCAAAAGTATAGCGGTTTTGGGACAACGACATGCATGAACAAGACACTGAACCGCGATGCGGTTCAGGATTTTTGCAGCGACCGGCTCTCCGGGATCGAGGTCAGCAATGTCTGGCGCGCCGACTTCAGGTGCTTGCGGCAAGCGGCGTCGACCTTGCCGAGATCGCGTGATTTCAGCGCCTCTATGTAGACCAGATGCTCACCGATCGCGACTTCGTTGCGCTCGCGTTCCTGCGCCTTGTTCCACTGGTAATGGTAGTGGAAGATCATGGCGATGACATCGTAGAAATCGACGATGAAGCGGTTGCGCGACGCCCGGTGGATGAGCCGGTGGAAGCGCTCGTCGAGTTCGGAGAACTCGGTGAAGCGGGTGGCGATGTCGTTTGCCAACTGGCGATGCTCGTCTTCCAGACGGTCGAGATCGGTCCAGACCGCGCTGTCCTGCGGTAAAACGGCAAAGGCAGCCGCCGAGCGCAGTTCGAACATTTCGCGGATTTCGGTCAGCTCCAGCGCGAAGGCGCGGGTAAAACCCTTCAGCACCCAGTGACTGTTGCGACGCTTCTCGATCAGGCCGAAGCGGGAGAAGCGGATCAGGAACTCGCGCACGCTGGTGGTGCCGACGCCGATCTCACGCGCCAGTTCGAGTTCGTTGATCTGCATGCCGGCTTCGGCGCCGCCGGCGAGCAGCCGACGCATGAACGACCGTTCGATGATCTCGGCCAGCGTGTCGGTCTCTTCCTCGGGGAAGAAATCATCGGGACGCGTCTCGCGCAGCACCGTCTTGGCGCGCTTGTTCCAGGCGATCAGCCCAGTCTCTTCCATGCGCGCGAGAATGGTGCGCACCGTGGTCCGGCTGACGCCAAGCAAGGTGCCCAGTTCCGGCTCCGAAGGCAGGCTGCGCGTTTCGTCGAGTAGCCGCAGGCAGCGGTTGTAGGCATCCTTGTAGACGTTGTTGCTCTTCGACATCCCTGATCCGTTGCACCCGTCGCTTGCCGCGGCCGGTTTGAAGCGCGATATGACGTTCCCATGGCCCTGAAAAGCGAATTCGCTTTCCGGAACACCCAAGGCATGCGGAACTCCCCAGTGAAAAAACAATTGACGCAAAACTGTTTTTTCACGATAAAAGACAATATCTCTAAACAGACGCGTGTCAATCCGTCCGCGCAGCCCAGGATCACCCAGGAAACCGCCCGTGAACGCCTCCAACTGCATTCTTCTGTCCCCCGCCGACAATGTCGCCGTCGCCAACGGCCGCATCGAGATCGGCACCGCGCTGCCGGGCGGTGCCGTCGCCAGTGTGTTGATCGAGCCCGGCCACAAGGTGGCGATCAAGCCGATCGCCGCCGGCGAGGCCGTGGTGAAATACGCCCAGGCGATCGGTCGCGCGACACAGGATATTGCGGCGGGCGAGCACGTGCATTCGCACAATCTAGTGTTCGAATCCGGCCGCTTGCCGGTCGTGCCCCCGAGCGAGGCCGAGCACGCGACGGAGGCCGACCGCGCCCGCACCTTCATGGGCTATCGCCGCGCCGATGGCCGCGCCGGCACGCGCAACTTCATCGGCATCGTCGCCAGCGTCAATTGCTCGGCCACCGTCTGCCATTCCATCGCCGACACCGCCAACCGCACGCTTTTGCCGAAATATCCCGGCATCGACGGCTTCGTGCCGATCGTGCACGGCCAGGGCTGCGGCATGAGCGGCACCGGCGACGGCATGATGGTGCTGCACCGTACACTCGCCGGCTACGCCCGCCACCCGAATTTCGGCGGCGTGCTGATGGTCGGCCTCGGCTGCGAGGTCAACCAGCTCACCCTCTACGGCCAAAAGGGCGTCGCTGCCGGCAAGCGCCATTTCAACATCCAGGACGCCGGCGGATCGCGCAAATCGGTGGAAAAGGCGATGGACGTGCTGGCCGAGATCGCCGAGGAAGTGGGCCAGCTGAAGCGTGAGCCGATCCCGGTCAGCGAGATCGTCGTCGGCCTGCAATGCGGCGGCTCCGACGGCATGTCGGGCATTACAGCCAATCCGGCACTGGGCGCGGCTGTCGATATCCTGGCTGGCGTCGGCGGCATCGGCATCCTCTCCGAGACGACGGAGATCTATGGCGCCGAACATCTGCTTGCTTACCGCGCGGCAACGCCGGAGATCGCGCAAAAGCTCGACGGCTTTGTGAAATGGTGGGAGGACCATGTCGCCAAGCATGGCGCCTCGATCGACAACAATCCCTCGCCCGGCAACAAGCGCGGCGGCCTCACCACCATCCTGGAGAAGTCGCTCGGCGCGGTCGCCAAGGGCGGCCAGACGCCGCTCAACGGCGTCTTCGGCTACGCCGAAAAAGTCACTGGCAGCGGCCTGGTGTTTATGGACACGCCCGGCTACGACCCGGTTTCGGCGACCGGCCAGGTGGCGGGCGGCGCCAACGTCATAGTCTTCACCACCGGCCGCGGCTCCTGCTTCGGCTGCCGCCCGACGCCGTCGATCAAGGTCGCCACCAACTCGACGATGTACCACCAGATGGAGGAGGACATGGACGTCAATTGCGGCGTCATCGCCTCGGGTGAAAAGACCATCGCCGGCATGGGTCGCGAGATCTTCGAACTGATCGTCGAGACGGCTTCCGGCCGCAAGACCAAGAGCGAGGACTTCGGCTACGGCGACAACGAGTTCGTGCCCTGGCATCTGGGCGCAACACTTTAGATTTTACTGATATAAAGTAGACTGCGCGCCGGCCAGTTGGCTGGCCACGGGGAGGTTGTGCATGGAAAGACGCCGCATCGGCCAGACAGCGCTGGAAGTCACCGAGGTCAGCTTTGGCGGCGCTGCACTTGGCGGCCTTTACCGCGCCTGTTCGCGCGAAGCGGCGATGGAGACGCTGCAGGGCGCCTGGGATGCCGGCCTGCGCTATTTCGACACCGCACCCTTTTACGGTTTCGGACTGTCGGAGCGCCGCTTCGGCGACTTCCTGCGCTACAAGCCGCGCGATTCCTATGTGCTGTCGACCAAGGTCGGCCGGCTGTTCCGCCCGGTGTCGGAGGATCAGGTTCCCGATCACTCCTATGTCGATCCGCTGCCCTTCGCGCTCGACTACGACTATTCCTACGACGGCATCATGCGGTCCGTCGAGTTCAGCTATGCGCGGCTTGGCCTAAACAGGATAGACATCCTGTTTGTCCACGACATCGGCGCCTACACCCATGGTGTTGAGAAGACCAAGCTGCACTTTCGCGACCTGATGGACGGCGGCCTCAAGGCACTCGAAGAGCTGAAACGGTCCGGCGTCATTTCCGCCTATGGGCTTGGCGTCAACGAGGTGCAGATCTGTCTGGACGTGATGCGCGAGGCGCCGCTCGACTGCATCCTGCTCGCCAGCCGCTATTCCTTGCTCGACCGCAGTGCCGAAGCGGAGTTGCTGCCCCTATGCCGGGCGCGGCAGACCTCCTTGGTCATTGGCGGCGTGTTCAACTCCGGCATCCTGGCGACCGGACCGGTGCAAGGCGCACATTTCGACTACCGCCCTGCCAGCCATGACGTGCTCGACCGCGTCGGCGCAATGGAAAGGATCGCCGCCGAGGGTGGCTATCCGCTCGCCGCCGCCGCGTTCCAATTCCCCTTGCATGAACCTGCCGTCGCCACCGTGCTGACCGGCACCGCCAAGCTGGCGAACCTGACGCGTAACCTCCAACTGCTCGACATCGACGTGCCGGAGACGGAATACGCCAGATATCGTCCCTACACACTGGTGCAGGAGCTGGCGTGAAACTTCATATTCTTGCGGTCACACGAAGGAATGGATATTCCATATTGACGAAATGGTGGAATTAATATTCCATACATTCCCGGAATGGAACGGAAGCGTGACGGCGTCGATGGGGAGCAGCGCGGTGGATTTGCTTCTGCCAGACCTCGCAAGGACTGATCAAACACCGCTTGCATCGATCTGTTCGATGCATTATCAAAACATGGCAATTGTTTTTTATTGATAAAGTTCTGTTTGGGCCGCGCCTATCCGGACGGAGCTTCCGTAACGTTCACCGGGCGACTTTAGGGAGGAAACCTCATGAAATTCGCGACCAGCATTCTCAACCGCCGCGCCGTCATGGCGCTGGCAGCAGCTTCGATGCTCGCCGGCGTCATGCATTCGGCGCCGGTTTCGGCGGCGGACGTCACCATTCCGATCATCGTCAAGGATACCACGTCGTTCTACTGGCAGATCGTTCTGGCCGGCGCCCGCAAGGCCGGCAAGGATCTCGGCGTCAACGTGCCGGAACTCGGCGCCCAGGCTGAAACCGACGTCAACGGCCAGGTCTCGATCCTCGAGAACGCCGTTGCCAGCAACCCGGCGGCCATCGTCATTGCGCCGACCGAGTTCAAGGCGCTTGGCAAGCCGATCGATGAAGCCGCTGCCAAGGTCAAGGTCATCGGCATCGACTCCGGCGCCGACTCCAAGGCCTTCACCTCGTTCCTGACCACCGACAACGTCCAGGGCGGCCGCGTCGCTGCCGACGGCCTCGCAGCCGCCATCGGCGCCGCCAACGGCGGCAAGATCGAGGGCGACGTCGCCCTGATCACCAACGCACCGGGCGCCGGCTCGCTCGAACAGCGCAAGCAGGGCTTCACCGAACAGCTGGCCGCCAAATATCCGGGCCTCAAGCTGGTCGCCGATAAATATGCCGACGGCCAGGCCACCACCGGCCTCAACATCGCCACCGACCTGATCACCGCCAACCCGAACCTCAAGGGCATCTTCGCTTCCAACCTGATCATGGCGCAGGGCGTCGGCCAGGCTGTCGCGGAAAACAGCCTTGGCGGCAAACTGGCGCTGGTCGGTTTCGACAGCGACGAGAAGCTGATCAAGTTCCTCAACGACGGCGTCATTTCCGCCCTCGTCGTCCAGGATCCGTACCGGATGGGCTATGACGGCATCAAGACCGCACTCGCCGCCTCCAAAGGCGAAAAGGTCGAAGCCAATGTCGACACCGGCGCCAATCTGGTGACCAAGGACAACATGAAAGACCCCAAGATCGACGCGCTGCTCAATCCGAAGCTCTGAGCCGCATCCGCAATCGTCTCCGGGGCACCTCGCCCCGGAGACACAAGCTGCCGCACAAACGGCTTGGCAATCCGCACGCCTGAGCTAGGCTGTTTTCGAGGCATATCCTTGCCTCGCCGCGTGCCAATCGTGAGGCCAGCCTGGGAAGCCAATCCGGGAGGCCAATCTGGGAGGATTGTCATGATTTCGACGGCGCAGGAACTGCATCCCACACCCGTTCTGGAACCGGGGCGGACCATCCTCGAATTGCGCGGGCTGGAGAAGCGCTATCCCGGCACCCACGCGCTGAAGCCGGTCGACCTCGCCTTCAAGTCCGGTGAGATACACGCCATCGTCGGTGAGAACGGCGCCGGCAAATCCACGCTCATCAAGCTTCTGACCGGCGTCATGCCGCGCACCTCCGGAGAGATCGCCTGGGAGGGCCAACCGGCCGCCCTGGCGACGCCGCACGAGGCGATGGCGCTCGGCATCAATGCCGTGCACCAGGAAGTCGTGCTGTGCCGTCACCTGACTGTCGCCGCCAACATGTTCCTAGGCGAGGAGAATTCACGCTTCGGCATCCTGCAGCAGCGCGCCATGGTCAGGCAGGCGCAGACGATCATCGACGATCTCGGCTTCGACCTGCCGGCGCATGTCACCCTTGGCGACCTGACCATCGGCCAGCAGCAGTTGATAGCCGCCGCCCGCGCCACCGTGCGCGGCACCAAATTCCTGATCTTCGACGAGCCGACCGCCTACCTCACCCGCAAGGAGGCCGACCAGCTCTTCACCTTGATCCGTCGGCTGAAGGATGAAGGCGTGACGATCATCTACATCAGCCACCGCATGGAGGAAGTGTTCGAGCTCGCCGACCGTGTTTCCGTGCTGCGCGACGGCACGCTGGTCGGCACCCGCAACATCGCCGAGACCAACGATGCCGAGCTGGTCAAGATGATGATCAACCGCTCGATCGAGCAGGTCTATCACAAGGAGCATTTCACGCCGGGCGCCGCCATTATCGAGGCGAGAAGCCTGTCCGGCAAGGGCTTCGAAAATGTCTCGATGACGGTCCGCGCCGGCGAGATCGTCGGACTCTATGGCCTGATCGGCGCCGGACGCAGCGAGTTCGTCACCACGCTTTACGGCCGCCACCGCAAATCCGCCGGCCAGATCCTCTGGGAAGGCAAGGAGGTGCAGGTCAATTCCGAGCATGACGCGATCAAGCTCGGCATGGCGCTGGCGCCGGAAAGCCGCCGCGACCAGGGCCTCTGCCTCAACCTGCCGGTCGGCTTCAACCTCAACCTGCCGATCTACAAGCGAATCTCGAACAATCTGCTGATTTCGAGCACGCAGGAGAAGACGCAAGCTGATCGCCAGATCGCCGATCTGCGCATCAAGACACCGACGCGCGGCGCGCTGGCATCCAGCCTGTCGGGCGGCAATCAGCAGAAGATCGTCATCGGCAAATGGCTGGCGCACGGCGCCAAGCTGTTCATCTTCGACGAACCGACGGTCGGCGTCGATGTCGGCACCAAGGCCGAGATCTACCGCCTGTTCGGCGCACTTTTGTCAAAGGGCGCCGGCATCATCCTGATCTCGTCCTATCTGCCGGAAGTCTATGAACTCGCCGACACGCTGCATGTGTTCCGGCGCGGCAAACTGGTGGCGACGCACGGTTTTCACGCCGCCAGCCACGAGGATATTCTTACTCAGGCGCTCGCCGAGAAACAAGAAAAGCTGGGAGGACAAATATGAGCACCGAGGCGATTGCCGTCGAAAAACCGAAGCGCAACTATAATGTCCTGTTTGGGCTGACGCTTTTGGCGCTGCTGGTTCTGCTCTGGATCCTTCTCTCCGTGGCGACGACGAGCTTCGCCTCCGCCAACAACATGGCCAATCTCTTGCGCCAGGGCTCGATGATCGCCATCATGGCGGTCGGCCAGACTTTCGTCATCATCACCGGCGGCATCGACCTGTCGGTCGGCGCCGTGGTCGGTTTCGCCACCGTGGTCGTGGCCATGATGATCAATGCCGGCTTCCCCATCTGGCTCGCCATTCTGGTGACGCTGCTGGTCGGCGTCGCCATCGGCATGTTCCACGGCTTCGGCATCGTCAAGATGGGCCTGCCGCCCTTCATCATCACGCTGGCAACGCTGACCTCGCTGCGCGGCATCGGCCTTTTGATGACCAACGGCAATTCGATCAACATCAACAGCGACACCTTCACCGCCTTCTCGCGCAATTCCTTCATCGGCATCCCCAACCTGTTCTGGATGGTGATCCTGGTCGGCATTCCGGCCTATATTTTCCTGCACCACAGCCGCTGGGGCCGATACCTGTTTTCGGTCGGCTCCAACGCCGAGGCCTCGCGCCTGTCCGGCGTCAATGTCCAGCGCACCATCTACATGGCCTACACGCTGTCGGGCCTGTGCGCCGCCTTTGTCGGCGTGCTGCTGGCGGCCCGCATCGGCATCGGCAACCCGACGCAGGCCGAGGGCTGGGAGCTGCAGGCGATCGCGTCTTCGGTCATCGGCGGCACCTCGCTGTTCGGCGCCGTCGGCTCGGTGCATGGGCCGCTGCTCGGCGCCTTCATCCTGGCCACCATCAACAACGGCGCCAACCTGCTCAACGTCAACTCGTTCTGGCAGCGCATCATCACTGGCGCGCTGATCATCATCATCGTCTACTTCGACGGCCTGCGCCGCCGCGGCAAGTAGCGATCCCGCAATCAACCGCCGGCCCGCCACACCAACGGGCCGGCGATTTCATGACTGGATTAGCGCATGAAAGCCGTCCTCTGCCGTTCGCCCGGCGATCTTGTCCTTGAAGACCGGCCCGCACCAGAGGCACCGCCTCCCGGCTGGGCGCTGGTGGCGGTCAGCCATGTCGGCATCTGCGGCACCGACTACCACATTTTCGAGGGCAAGCACCCCTTCCTCGCCTATCCCCGCATCATGGGCCATGAGGTGTCGGGAACGATCGTCGAGGCCGGCGACGGCGTCGATCTTGCCGTTGGTGAGCCCGTGGTGATCAACCCCTATCTTTCCTGCGGCAAGTGCATCGCCTGCCGGCACGGCAAGCCCAATTGCTGCGTCAGGATCGAGGTCTTGGGCGTGCATCGAGACGGCGCCATGTGCGAACGGATTCTGGTGCCGGCGCAAAATCTCTATCCCGCCAACGGCCTTTCGCTGGCCGACGCCGCCGCAGTCGAGTTCCTGGCCATCGGCGCGCATGCAGTGCGGCGCGCCCGCGCCGACCCCGGCGCCCGCACGCTGGTCATCGGCGCTGGCCCGATCGGGCTCGGCACCGCCATCTTCGCCCGCATCGCCGGGCTCGACGTGACGCTGCTCGACATGAGCAGTGAAAGGCTCGCCTTCGCCGCAAATGAGCTTGGTTTCCAGACCCTCGACGGGTCGCGCGGCGCGGTGCCCGATCTGGTCAAGGGAGCGACATCAGGCGAAGGCTTCGATGTCGTCTTCGACGCCACCGGCAACACCCAATCGGTGCAGTCGGCTTTCGCCCATGTCGCGCATGGCGGAACGCTGGTGCTGGTCTCCGTCGTCAAGGACGACATCAGCTTTTCCGATCCGGAATTCCACAAGCGCGAGATGACGCTGATCGGCAGCCGCAACGCGCTGCGCGCCGACTTCGATCACGTCGCCGCCTCGATCCGCAACGGCGCCGTGCCCCTGGCCAAGCTCGTCACACACCGCACCACACTCGCCGGCACGCCGCGCGATCTCGCCCGCTGGGCACACGAGAAATCCGGCCTGATCAAGGCTGTGATCGAGGTCGGATAGAGGCGCCTGTTCGACACGAATTCGGAGATCGTTGAGCGCCCAACTTGGTAGATCTGATGCTTTGGCGACTAGCCGCAACATCCATCGCTTCGTCATCCTATGGCGGAGCGAGGAGCGAAGCGACGCGGCGCAGACCATAGGATCCATGCCGTGACCTGAGAGCGTTGCTTCGGTGCAGAATTCTGCGCCGCTGCGCTCTTCGCCCGAGATCGCGGCATGGATCCTTGGGTCTCCGCGACGGAGCTGCGCTCCTGCTTCGCCCAAGGATGACGACGTTAGCTACAGCGCCGACAGCTTCAGCTCCACCCGCTCGGCCGGGAAGCGCGACTCGGAAAACTGGATCGGCTGGCCGTCCGGCGTGACGTTGACGGCAACCGTGACCAGCACGATGGCGCCCGGCAGCAGGTCGAGGTCGGCAAGGTCCGCCGCATCGGCATGGCGCGCCGACAGCACGGTCGATTGCCGGAGATAGTCGTCGATGCCGAAACGCGCCAGCGATGCGGTGATCGAGCCGGTTTGCGCCATCGCGGCATCGATGCCGGCAAAGCGCCGGGCCTCGAACCAGCCGGCAGCACGCGACACCGGCCGTCCGTCGGCTTCGCCGCGCGTTTCCAACCGGATCACATCGGCTCCCCTGGCAAGGCCAAGGCCCTCGGCAACGCGCTGGCTGGCCGGCTCGATCGACGAGGCGAGCAGGACGATGTGCCGTTCCGTCGTTTGCCCTTGCAGCCCTGTCGAAAAGCGTGTGCGCGCGCCGATCGGATAGGACAGCCGCTTGCGCGACAGTACGAAGGTGCCGCGCCCCTGCTCGGCCCGCAGCACGCCTTCCCTTACAAGGGCCGATATGGCGCTGCGCACCGTGTGACGGTTGACGCCATAGCGTTCTGCCAGCGCCACCTCCGGCGGCAACGCTGCATTCTCCGTGAAATCGCCGATGGCGATCGCATGCAGGATCTTGTCGGCGATCTGCCGCCACAGCGAAACGCCACTGCGCCGCTCGATGCTGTCCGCTGCCAGCCGCCCGACTATCATTGCCCCAACCTTCCAGCGCCCAGTCTTATATCGCTGTCATCCACCCGTCATGGACACGCATTAGATAATAGGTATAATTTGTATAGTTGTCTATATCAATAGACAAATTGACAAAGAGGAATGCTGCTGATGCGAGGACAGGAAGCCCGCGACCAGGCCGAGCGCAAGGCCGCCATGGCGACACTGGCGCAATCCAGCGGCGATGACATCGTCCGGCTCTGGAATGAAGCCGGATTGCCTTCGGAAGCAGAACTGCTGCGCGGCCCCGAGACCGGGCTGGTCACCGTGCGCGGCCGCATCGGCGGCGGCGGCGCGCCCTTCAACGTCGGCGAGGCGACCGTCACCCGCGCCACCGTCCGGCTGCCCTCCGGGCAGGTCGGACATTGCTATGCGCTTGGCCGCGACAAGCAGAAGGCGAAGCTGGCGGCCATCGCCGACGCGCTGTGGCAGGACCCTGCCCGCCGCAATGAAGTCGAGACCGGACTGATAGCGCCCCTGCGGTCGGCTCTGACCGCAGCGCATGAAAAACGCCGCGCCGAGACGGCGGCAACGAAGGTGGATTTCTTCACCATGGTTCGCGGAGAAGACTGATGGACATTGCAGCGCAATCGATAGAGGGCGGTTTCGCCGATCCGGTCTTCAATGCCCAGACGGTGTTCCGCGCCGTCATGGACGCAATGGCGCGGCCAGGCAGCGTGCAGCCGCTGCCGGCCTTCGCCCGCCCGCCGGCGCCGCTCTCGGCGGCCGCCGGCGCCATCGCACTGGCGCTGTGCGATAACGACACCCCGCTCTGGCTCGACCCGGCCCTGCAAGCTTCCACCGCGATCAGATCCTGGCTTGGGTTCCACACCGGCGCGCCCGTGGCCAACACACCGGCCGATGCGCATTTCGCCTTCATCGCGGCCCCGGCCGAGATGATGTCGCTCGATGGTTTTTCGCAGGGCACGCAGGATTATCCCGACCGTTCGACCACGCTGATCCTGCAAGTCGGCGATCTCGTCTCCGGCACGCCGCTGTTGCTTGAAGGTCCCGGCATCGAAACCAGCGCCACGATCGCGCCGGCACAGATGCCGCGCCATTTCGTCGAGCAGTGGAAACAGAACATCAAGCGCTTTCCCAGAGGCGTCGACATCATACTCGCCACCGCTGATGGCATTGCCTGCCTGCCGCGCACGACGCGCATCAAGACGATGGAGGCGTAAGATGTATGTCGCGGTGAAAGGTGGCGAAGCCGCAATCGCCAACGCCCACAGCCTGCTTGCCGACCGCCGCCGCGGCGACCGTTCGCTGCCGGCACTACGTCTCGACCAGATCGTCGAGCAGCTGGCGCTCGGCGTCGATCGGGTGATGAGCGAAGGCTCGCTCTATGATCGTGAACTGGCCGCACTCGCCATCGTCCAGGCGCGCGGCGACATGATCGAGGCGATCTTCCTGGTGCGCGCCTATCGCACCACGCTGCCACGCTTCGGCTACTCCAGGCCCATCGACACCGCCGGGATGCTGGTCGAGCGACGTGTGTCGGCGACCTACAAGGATCTGCCCGGCGGCCAGTTGCTCGGGCCCACTTTCGACTACACCCACCGGCTGCTCGATCCCGAGCTTGCCGCCGGCGCTGACGTCGCCCAGCCCTTGCTGCGCGAGACGGAAGCGCAAGCCATGCCGCGCGTATCGGCGATCCTCGACCGCGAAGGCCTGATCGAACCCGACGGCGACATGCCGCAGGATCACGTCCCCGGCGACATCACCCGCGAGCCGCTCGAATTCCCGATGGCGCGCGACATCCGCCTGCAGGCGCTGTCACGCGGCGATGAAGGGTTTCTGCTGGCGCTCGGCTATTCCACCCAGCGCGGCTATGCCCGCAACCATCCCTTCGTCGGCGAGATCCGCATGGGCGAGGTCGAGCTCGAGCTCGACGTGCCCGAGCTGCCCTTCGCGGTGCCGCTCGGCACTGTCCGCGTCACCGAATGCCAGATGGTCAACCAGTTCAAAGGCTCGGCCAAGGCGCCGCCGCAATTCACCCGCGGCTACGGCCTGGTCTTCGGCCAGAGCGAGCGCAAGGCGATGGCGATGGCGCTGTGCGACCGGGCGCTGCGCGCGAAGGAGCTCGGCGAGGATGTCGTCGCCGCGGCCCAGGACGAGGAGTTCGTCATTTCGCATTCCGACAACGTCCAGGCGACCGGCTTCGTCGAACATCTGAAGCTGCCGCACTATGTCGACTTCCAGGCCGAACTCGACCTCGTGCGCCGTATGCGCGCCGAATACGACGCCCGCGGAAATGCCGACATGCTGGAAGACAAGAAGGAGGCGGCGGAATGAGCCTAGTCGCCCGACCCGCCATCACCGCCACCGCTGTCGTGCGAATGGTCGCCATGCCCGCCACTGTAGCCGCCGCCGATGCCAACGCTCTCGCCATGCGCGCCTTCCCTGGCTGCGGGAAAAACCATTCTTCGGAGGATAAACGCGACCACGCCGACGAACGCCAGCAGCAGAATTCCGATATGCAGCCAAGCGGTCTGGGTCATCCGATTTCGCCCCTGTTTCCGCGTCCTGGACGCCAATTCAATAGCACAATGTGGATGTGATCGCCATGACCGACATCGCCACCTACAACTTCGCCTATCTCGACGAGCAGACCAAAAGGATGATCCGCCGGGCGATCCTCAAGGGCATCGCCATTCCCGGCTACCAGGTGCCGTTTGCCTCGCGCGAAATGCCGATGCCCTATGGCTGGGGCACTGGCGGCGTCCAGGTCACGGCTTCGATCATCGGCCCGGACGATGTGCTGAAGGTCATCGACCAGGGCGCCGACGACACCACCAACGCGGTCTCGATCCGCGCCTTCTTCAAGAAGGTCGCCAACATCGCGGTGACCACTGATACCGCCAGCGCCACCATCATCCAGACCCGCCATCGTATCCCCGAACATCCGCTGACGGCGGGCCAGGTGCTTGTCTACCAGGTGCCGATCCCGGAACCCTTGCGCTTCCTCGAGCCACGCGAGACTGAAACGCGGAAAATGCATGCGCTGGAGGAATACGGCCTCATGCATGTGAAACTTTACGAGGACATCGCCAAACACGGCCGCATCGCCACCACCTATGCCTATCCGGTCAAGGTCGAGGGCCGCTATGTGATGGACCCGTCGCCGACGCCGAAATTCGACAATCCCAAGATGCACCGCTCACCGGCTTTGCAGCTGTTTGGCGCCGGGCGCGAAAAGCGCATCTACGCGGTGCCGCCCTTCACCGACGTGGTCAGCCTCGACTTCGAGGACCATCCGTTCGAGGTGCAGACCTTCGACCAGCCCTGCGCGCTGTGCGCGGCAGAGAATGTCTATCTCGACGAGGTCATCCTCGACGACCATGGCGGCCACATGTTCGTCTGCTCCGACACCGACCACTGCGAGAAGCGGCGCAACGCCCCTACCTCCCCCTTGTGGGGAGGTCGCGCCGAAGGCGCGGGTGGGGGTCTTGACCAATCCACGCCCCACTCAACCCCCACCCCGGCGCTGCGCGCCGACCCTCCCCGCAAGGGGGAGGGTAAGGAGATACAATGACCGACGAACCGCTGCTGCGCGTCTCGGCGCTCTCCAAATTCTACGGCTCGCGCGTCGGCTGCGACAACGTCTCCTTCGACCTGTGGCCGGGTGAAGTCCTGGCTGTCGTCGGCGAGTCCGGCTCCGGCAAGACGACACTGCTCAACTGCCTGTCGACCCGGCTGCTGCCCAGCTCCGGCACCGCCAGCTACCGCATGCGTGACGGCCAGTTCCGCGAACTCTACCGCATGAGCGAGGCCGAGCGCCGCTTCCTGATGCGCACCGACTGGGGTTTTGTCCATCAGAACCCCGCCGACGGCCTGCGCATGACGGTATCGGCCGGCGCCAATGTCGGCGAGCGGCTGATGGCGGTCGGCGACCGTCATTACGGCAAGATCCGCGCCACCGCGGTCGACTGGCTGTCGCGCGTCGAGATCGACGAGGACCGCATCGACGACGAGCCGCGCGCCTTTTCCGGCGGCATGCGCCAGCGCCTGCAGATCGCCCGCAACCTCGTCACCGGCCCGCGCCTGGTGTTCATGGACGAACCGACGGGCGGCCTCGACGTCTCGGTCCAGGCGCGCCTGCTCGACCTGCTGCGCGGGCTGGTCACCGACCTTGGTCTCGCGGCCATCGTAGTCACCCACGACCTTGCCGTGGCGCGGCTTCTGTCGCAGCGCATGATGGTGATGAAGGACGGCCGCGTCGTCGAAAGCGGTCTCACCGACCGCGTGCTCGACGACCCGCGCGCGCCTTACACGCAGTTGCTCGTTTCCTCGATTCTGCAGGTTTGACGATGAAGTCTCAAAGCGCGTGTTCGCGAAACCTTGGCGCGAGGCACCCCCCTCTGGCCTGCCGGCCATCTCCCCCGCAAGGAGGGAGATCGGCTGTCCCTGCTGCGTTCACCAATTACCAAGGCTGCAAGAAAAGCGCTGCGGGTGAAGCTGCCAATCTCCACCCTTGCGGGGGAGATGTCCGGCAGGACAGAGGGGGGTGCCTCGCGCCGACACCTCGCAAACACCCGCTTCGAGATTTCACCGTTATTCCGCACATGCAATTGCATTGGCCAGAGGGGGGTGCTGGCCCGCAAACCAACAGCGATTGGAGGACCTTCTGATGCCGACGCCCCTCGTTGTCTCAGACGTCGCCAAGAGCTTCACCATGCATCTGCGCGACGGCATCAAATTGCCTGTTATCGCCGGTGTCTCGTTCTCGATCAGGGCCGGCGAATGCACCGTGCTCGGCGGCCCGTCCGGTGCCGGCAAGAGCTCGATCCTGAAGATGCTCTACGGCAACTACGCCGTCGACGAAGGCCAGATCATCGTCAGCCACGATGACGGGCTGATCGACCTCGCCACTGCCAGCCCGCGCACCGTGCTTGCCGTGCGCCGGCAAACGATCGGCTATGTCAGCCAATTCCTGCGCACCGTGCCGCGCGTTTCGGCGCTGGATGTCGTCGCCGAACCGCTGGTCGAGCGCGGCGAGGATCGCGAGATTGCCCGCGGCAAGGCACGCGCCTTGCTGGCGCAGCTCAACCTGCCGGAGAAACTCTGGGCATTGCCACCTGCGACCTTCTCCGGTGGCGAGCAGCAGCGCGTCAACATCGCACGCGGCTTCATCACCGAGCATCCGATCCTGCTGCTCGACGAGCCGACCGCCTCGCTCGACGCCAAAAACCGCGATGTCGTGATTGAACTCATCGCCGCCAAGAAGGCGGCTGATGTCGCGCTGCTCGGCATCTTCCATGACCACGACGTACGCGAGGCGGTTGCCGACCGCATCATCGACGTCACCGCTTTCGCTCCCGGAAAAATCGCCGCATGACCAGGAAATTGTCCGAGACGCCGCTGGTCCATCCGACGGCGGATGTGCAGAATTCGACGCTCGGCCGCTGGACCGAGATCGCCGACCGCAGCCGGGTGTCGGAAAGCGAGCTTGGCGACTATTCCTACATGATGCAGGACTGCGCCGTCTGGTGCGCGACGATCGGCAAGTTCGCCAACATCGCCGCCAGCGTGCGCATCAACGCCACCAACCACCCGACCTGGCGGCCAACGCTGCACCATTTCACCTATCGCGCCTCGGACTACTGGGACGACGCCGAGCACGAGACAGAATTCTTCGCCCAGCGTCGCGCCAGGCGAGTCACCATCGGCCACGACACCTGGCTCGGCCACGGCTCGACCATCCTGCCCGGCGTCACCGTCGGTGACGGCGCGGCGATCGGCGCCGGAGCCGTCGTCTCGAAGGACGTCGCCCCCTACACCATCGTCGCCGGCGTGCCGGCCAAACCGATCCGTGAGCGCTTCGACCGCCGCACCGCCGACCGTTATCAGGCGCTTGCCTGGTGGGACTGGGATCATGCCAGGCTGCGCGCTTCGCTCGACGATTTCCGGGAACTATCGGCCGAGGCCTTCCTGGAAAAATACGAAGGATAATTCTTCACATCATCGTCATGGCAGCCACATGGCAGGACCTGTTCGATGACTCTCTCAAGCTTTTTCGAGCAGCAGGCTCCCGTGATCGAAATCAAAACTCCCGCCTTCTGCGGCTTCAGGGACATGGAGCACTTCGAGGACCTGCTGGCCCTGGGCCGGCCATAACTCCACACCTGTGGAGCGTAACAAAACTGACATCACCGCGACACGGCAGGTTCATGTGGCTGCGTTAGGCGAGTGCCTGACGATCAATATGGTCCAGACTGGAACCTGCCCCATGTCAGCAAATTCCGCCACGCTCGAAATCCGCGGTGTCAGCCGCCGATTTGGTAAGAACACCGCCGTCAGCGACATCAACATCGCCATCCCACAGGGTCAGATGGTTGGCATTATCGGCCGTTCGGGCGCCGGCAAATCGACCCTTCTTCGCATGATCAACCGTCTCATCGATCCCAGCCAGGGATCGATCTTTTTTGACGGCGCCGAGGTTTCCCAGTTGCGCGGCTCGCCGCTGCGGCGCTGGCAGCGTGACTGCGCCATGATCTTCCAGCAGTTCAACCTGGTGCCGCGCCTCGACGTGCTCACCAATGTGCTGCTCGGCAAGCTGAACCACCGCTCGACCATGTCAAACCTGTTCGGCATGTTCTCCCGCGCCGAATGCGCCGAGGCGGTCGCAGCTCTCGAGCGGCTCGACGTCGCCCGCACCGCTTTGCAACCGGCCGGCACCTTGTCGGGCGGCCAGCAGCAGCGCGTCGCCATTGCCCGCGCCATGATGCAGCAGCCCAAAGTGATCCTCGCCGACGAGCCGATCGCCTCGCTCGACCCGCTGAACGCCAAGGTGGTGATGGATTCGCTGCAGGACATCAATCTGCGCGACGGCATCACCGTCGTCACCAATCTTCACACGCTGGACACCGCCCGCACCTACTGCAACCGCATCATCGGCATGGCCGCCGGCAAGGTCGTCTTCGACGGCCCGCCGGAAGAACTCAACCGCGAGGCCGTGCGTCTCGTCTACGGCGCCGACAGCAATGGCCAGGAAATCTCCGAGGCCATCACCTCGACCAGCGTTGCCTTCAGCCGAAAGATCGCCGCATCCGCCGGACCGCTCGAGCCCGCATTCCCGGGATACTGAGAGCGGCCTGGATCGACAGCCCGCGTCAAGGGCACCTGTCAAAATCGAGAACGCTGCCGGCGCGGGGCCGGAACCTACAGGAGAGATTACAGATGTTCAGGAAGATGGTTTTCAGCGCCGTTTCGGTGCTCGCCATGGCGACCAGCATGGCCCAGGCCGCCGACATGAAGGAATTTCGCGTCGGCATCCTCGGCGGCGAAAACGAAACCGACCGGCTGCGCAACTACCAGTGCCTCGCCGACCATCTGAAGGCCGAATTCGGCTTCGAAAAGGTTTCGCTGTTCCCCGCCGCCGACTATGACGGCGTCATCCAGGGCCTGCTTGGCGGCACGCTCGACTTCGCCGAACTCGGCGCTTCCGGCTACGCCAGCATCGCTCTCAAGGACCCGAAGGCGGTCACCCCGATCCTCACCACCCAGCAGACCGACGGCGCCACCGGCTACTATTCGATCGGTCTGGCGCTGAAATCCTCGGGGATCACCGATATCAAGTCGGCCAAGGGCAAGAAGCTCGGCTACGCCGATCCGGATTCGACCTCCGGCTATCTGATCCCGCTGACCCAGATCCCGAAGGACACCGGCGCTTCGAACGAAACCTTCTTCGCTTCGACCCAGTTCAACGGCGGCCACGAGAACAACGTTCTGGCCGTGCGCGACGGCAAGGTCGATGTGGCGGTGGACGATTCCTCCGGTATCGGCGACTTCAAGGACGGCTACACCTCGGGCACCTTCCACAAGGAAGTCGCCAAGGGCGCCGTCGACCCCAACGACTTCGTCGAAGTCTGGCGCTCGGGCCTGATCCCGAACGGCCCGCTGGTCGTGCGCACCGCGCTCGGCGACGAGATGACCGCCAAGCTCGCCGACTTCTTCACGCAGTTGCCGAAGAAGGACAAGGCTTGCTTCGAAGGCGTCGAAGGCGGCGACTTTACCGGCTACGTCCCGGTTAAGGCGGACTTCTACAACGTCATCGTCGAAGCCCGTAAGGCAGCCATTGGCGGCTAACGGCGAAATCAGGAAGGGCGGCGTCGAGAAAACGCCGCCCTTCTTGCATGTCCGATCATGACCCTTTCCGTGACAGCCCCTTCCGGCGCCACTCACCAGATGGCCGACGCCTGGCGTCGCAAGACGTCCTTGCGCCGGCTCTACACCGCCATCGGTGTCGGCCTTCTCATCATCGCGCTCGGCAGCACAATGTGGTTCGCCGACGAGGCCAATGCCGGGCATTTCTTCGACCGGTTGCCGCATTTGCTGGACTTCCTGAGCTGGCTCGTCCCCAAGGACTGGAACGATGTCTGGCGGGCGATGTTCGACATCGCTTCCCCGCATGACACCGGCACCCAGGAATTCAACTTTCCGCTTGGCCGCTCCTATGTCTGGGGCAGCTTCTACATCCCCGAATATTTCGAGCTGATGCTGACCACGCTCAACGTGGCGCTGGTCTCGACCTTCATCGGCTTCGTCTTCGCCGTGCCGTTCTCCTTCATCGCGGCGCGCAATCTGACGCCGCATCCGGTGCTGCGGCAAATCGTCAAGCGCCTCATGGAGCTGCTGCGCGCCTTTCCCGAGATCGTCATCGCCGGCCTGTTCGCCGCCATCGTCTCGATCGGCCCGATCGCTGCCATCATCGCCATCGGCCTGCATTCGATCGGCGCGCTGGGCAAGCTGTTCTACGAGATCAACGAGAACATCGACATGCGCGCCGAAGAGGGCCTGAGGGCTGTCGGCGCCAACTGGTTCGAGCGGGTGCGCTTTGCCAGCCTGCCACAGGTGCTGCCCAACTTCATGTCCTACACGCTGCTGCGTGTTGAGATAAATGTCCGCATTTCCACCATCATGGGCGCGGTCGGCGGCGGCGGCATCGGCGAGGAGTTGAAGCTGTCGATCTCGCGCGGCTTCGGCGCCAAGACGATAGCCCTCGTGCTGCTCCTGTTCACGACGATCTTCATCGTCGACCAGTTCTCCGCCTGGCTGCGCCGCAAGCTGGTCGGCGAGCAGGCTTTCGTGGTGGGGGCTTGACCATGGCTGCCTTGACCGCCGATCAAATCCAGTCGATCGAAGAGCGCTTCCCGCAGGTGTTCCAGCGGCCGTTCCACAAGCGCTTCGGGCCGCTGATGCTGCTTGGCGGCATCTTCCTCTACCTGCTCTATGCCTTGTGGTTCTTCAACCTGCCGCAGGTCATGCGGGAATCGCACTGGGAGCGGCTGCCGCTGTTTCTAACCCAATGGATCAGCTACGACGTGCAGCCGATCTTCCGCCTCGACGAAACGCGGATCACCGCCAAATATCCACGCTTCTCGGTGCTCGGCCCGAACCCAGATCCGGACTGGGTCAAGACCAATGCCGATGGTTCGGTGACGGTCCTTATCGACGGCGCCGCCAAGTCGGTCACCTTCAGCAAGACGCAAGCGACGATAACTGCCAATGGTGAGACCGTTGCGGTCGTGCTTGGCACCGGCAAGCCGCTGATCTCGGGGCCGGTTCCCGGCTGGATCACCGCGCATGAAGATGAGGTCGTCGCCGACATGGGCTTTGCCGGCGAGGCCCGTGTCGCCGTTGACCGCGTCAGGATCCGAAAGCGATTTCTCGGCTGGGCAAACTTCGTCTTCGACACCCGCTCGCCGTTCTTCGGCAAGTCGGCAAGCGAAGTCGCCTCGCTGATCGTCTCCGGACCGGAACTGAAACCAGGCACGTCCAACCTGGCACTGGCCGGCGACAACATCTGGAACAACGCCCAGTGGCAGCATGGCGATGTCTGGACGAAGCTCCTGCAGACCATCGTCATGGCCTTTCTCGGCACCATGCTGGGCGGCATCGTCGCCTTTCCGCTGGCCTTCTTCGCCGCTCGCAACATCACGCCCAGCCGGCTGGTCAACCAGGTGCTCAAGCGCTTCTTCGACTTCATGCGTTCCATCGACATGCTGATCTGGGCGCTGTTCTTCACCCGTGCCTTCGGGCCGGGACCGCTGGCGGGCAGTGCAGCCATCTTCTTCACCGAGATCGGCACGCTCGGCAAAACCTATTCCGAGGCGCTGGAGAACATCGACGACAAACCGCGCGAGGGTATTACCTCGACCGGAGCCAACGGCCTTCTGGTGCAGCGCTACGGCGTGCTGCCGGAAGTGGTGCCGGTGTTCATCAGCCAGACGCTCTACCAGTGGGAATCCAACACCCGCGGCGCGACCATCATTGGCGCTGTCGGCGCCGGCGGCATCGGCCTGAAGCTGTGGGAAGCGATGCGCACCAACTCCAACTGGGCCAACGTCTTCTACATGGTGCTGCTGATCCTGGCCGTTGTCTTCATCTTCGACAACATCTCCAACTTCCTGCGCCGCCGGCTGAGCCAGACCATCCACGACTACAACAGGATCCAGACTGAGCAGGGGTAGGCGCCGGCTGCCGTCTCATGAGAAGCCGGC
>NZ_JAMYQY010000040.1:0-24657 GCF_040321125.1 Mesorhizobium sp. M0518 | reverse complement strand
GGCGACCTAATACAGGGTCGCATTGCGCCCGAAATCCGCCGAACCCGTCAAACCCCAGCCAATCCGGCCTCAAACCCGAGCCGCAAGGCACCCCACATTGGCCTGACCCTCCCTCCTTGCCACTATAACTTAATAACGCAACGGGCCCACAAGGGGGGAGATTGGCTAGCCTCAGGCCGCCTTAGCCATCCCATCCAACTCCCCCAGCACATCGTCCGAAAGCTTGAGTTCGGCAGCAGCGAGGTTTTCCCGCAAATGTCCGACCGACGATGTGCCGGGAATCAGCAGGATGTTGGGCGAGCGGCGCAGCAGCCAGGCGAGCGCAACCTGCATTGGCGTGGCGCCGAGGCGCGCCGCGATTTCCGACAGGGTGGAGGATTGCAGCGGGTTGAAGCCGCCGAGCGGGAAGAACGGCACATAGGCGATGCCGTCGCGGGCAAGGTCGTCGATCAGGGCGTCGTCGCCGCGATGCGCAAGATTGTACTGGTTCTGCACGCAGACGATCTCGGCGATCCCGCGTCCTTGCGCGATCTGGGCCGGCGTCACGTTGCTCAATCCTATGTGCCTGACCAGGCCCTGTTGTTGAAGCTCGGCCAGCACGGTGAGCGGCGCTTCGATCGATCCCTCGGCTGGACCATGGGTATCGAACATGATGCGTAGGTTGACGACGTCGAGCACATCGAGCCCGAGATTGCTGAGATTGTCATGCATCGCCTGGGTCAGCGCTTCGGCAGAAAAGGCCGGCAACCACGATCCATCCGCGCCGCGCCGGGCGCCGATCTTGGTGACGATGACGAGATCGTCAGGGTAAGGTGCCAGTGCTTCGCGGATCAAAAGGTTGGTGACGTGCGGACCGTAGAAGTCGCTGGTATCGATATGGTCGATGCCTTGCGCAATCGCCTCGCGCAGCACGGCCAATGCCGTGTCATGGTCCCTAGGCGGTCCGAAAACGCCGGGACCGGCGAGTTGCATGGCGCCGTAGCCGAGCCGCTTCACGGTATGACTGCCGAGCTTGAAGGTGCCGGATTGTTGGATGTTGGACATGATTGATCTCCTTTGAGGAGGCAGAGATAGGCGCTGCCCAACCTCGTGATAATCCGGTACAATCCACACAGGCCGTGCGGAATGGCGAACAATGATGGACCTCAGCGATCTGAACGCCTTCGTGGCGGTGGCGCGCGCCGGCGGTTTTCGCGATGGCGCGCGTGCGAGCGGCGGCAGCGCCTCCGGCTTGAGTGAGGCGGTGCGTCGCCTGGAAGTGCAGCTCGGTGTCAGGCTGTTCAACCGCACGACGCGCAGCGTTGTCCCGACCGAGGCGGGCCTCAGCCTGCTGGAGCGGCTTGGCCCTGCGCTGTCGGAGGTGGAGGCGGCGCTGGACGTGGTGAACGGCTTTCGCGACAGGCCGGCGGGCTCGCTGCGTCTCAATGTGCCGGTCAGCGCCGCGCGGTTGATCTTGCCCGATATCGTGCCGGGTTTCCTCGCCGCCTATCCCGGCATCCGCCTGGAAGTGATCGCCGATGAGAACTTTGTCGATGTGCTGGCGGCCGGGTGTGACGCTGGCATCCGCTATGACGAGCGGCTGGAGCAGGACATGATCGCGGTGCCGATCGGACCGCGCGTGCAGCGCTTCGCCACCGCCGCCAGCCCTGCCTATCTTGCTCGCCATGGGCGACCGCAACACCCGAGCGACCTGCTTGGCCACTCTTGCGTGCGCGGGCGCTTTGCCAGCGGTGCGATGCTGCCCTGGGAGTTCGAGCGCGACGGTGAGGTGGTGCGGGTCGATCCGACAGGGCCGCTGATCGTGCGCATCGGCGGCGCGACCGATCTTGCCGTCGATACGGCCATCGCGGGCACCGGCATCATCGGCCTCTTCGAGGGCTGGCTTCGCCCTTACTTCGAAAGCGGCGCGCTTGAGCCCATTCTCGAACCGTGGTGGCCGAGTTTTCCCGGACCGTTCCTCTATTATCCCGGCCGGCGCCTGGTTCCGGCCCCGCTGCGGGCGTTCATCGACTATATCAAGGGCGGCAAGGCCTGACCTGTTTTGTGACGGCGCCATCACCCCACCGGCACTACGCGCCGACCTGCCCATCGGGGGGAGGTCGCGCCGCAGGCGCGGATGGGGTGACTGCCGAGCCGCAAACAAAAAGGCCGCCCGGAGGCGGCCTTTCGATGGTCTGAAGCTGCGGAGCGTTTAGCGCTTCGAGAACTGGAACGAACGACGGGCCTTCGCCTTGCCGTACTTCTTGCGCTCGACGACGCGGCTGTCGCGGGTCAGAAAGCCGCCCTTCTTGAGCACGGCGCGCAGCGTCGGCTCGTAGTAGGTCAGCGCCTTGGAGATACCGTGACGCACGGCGCCAGCCTGGCCGGAGAGACCGCCGCCGACAACTGTCGCGACGATGTCGTACTGCCCGGCGCGGTTGGAGGCGATGATCGGCTGGTTGAGGATCATCTGCAGGACAGGACGCGCGAAATAGGTCGCGAATTCCTTGTCGTTGACGATGATCTTGCCGGAACCCGGCTTCACCCAGACGCGCGCAATGGCGTTCTTGCGCTTGCCGGTGGCATAGGCGCGGCCCGACTTGTCGAGCTTCTGGACATGGACGGGGGCCGCCGGCTGGGTGTTGGTGTTGCCGGTGGCGGCGCCCAGTTCTGCGAGCGAGGAAAGCTCAGCCATCTTATGCGACCTTCTTGTTCTTGGCGTTCAGCTTGGCCACGTCGAGCACGACGGGCTGCTGGGCGACATGCGGATGCTCGGCACCTGCATAGACGCGCAGGTTCTTCATCTGGCGACGGCCGAGCGGGCCACGCGGGACCATGCGCTCAACGGCCTTCTCGACGACACGCTCGGGGAAACGACCCTCGAGCAGCTGGCGCGCGGTGCGCTCCTTGATGCCGCCTGGGTGGCCGGTGTGCCAGTAATAGACCTTGTCGGTGAACTTCTTGCCGGTGAACACCACCTTGTCGGCATTGATGACGATGACGTTGTCGCCGTCGTCGACATGCGGGGTGAAGGTCGGCTTGTGCTTGCCGCGAAGATGATTGGCGATGACAGTGGCCAGACGACCGACGACGAGACCTTCGGCGTCGATCAGGATCCACTTCTTCACCACATCCGCAGGCTTCTGCGAAAAGGTTGTCATGTTTTCTGCTCTCGGTTCTGACCTTCATAAGAGAAGGCGTTTCTTGTTGCTTGGATTGTCGGAAGGACGCTGCCCGCCGCCAATAACAAAGCGGCGGCCTTTGCGGGCCGCTGCTTCGTGACGGGCTTATAGGCGAGGGTGTTTGTGGCGTCAAGGTGCACGAAACGGTCGATAGCAGGTAAAGTAGTGCAAAAACAATAGTTTAGGTGAAAGGTATTATTTTACCACATCGCCATTTCGCTTTGGCGGGATCGAATAGGTGCCGGTGGCGTGCGCCACCGTGTGTCCGTCCGGGCCGGCGACGATGTCGATATCGAACACCATCAGGCTTTTTCCCAGCTTCAGGATGCGGCAATGGCCATCGATCGGTCCGGCTTCGGCCTTGCGCACGAAATTGATGTCGAGGTTGACGGTAACGGAAAGCGCATCCGGCCCGGCATGGCTGAGCACGCAGACGTAGCCGCCAATGTCGGCCAGCGTGAACAGCGAAGGGCCGGATACGGTGCCGCCCGGACGCAAGTGCCGCTCGCCGGCGTTGAGCCGCACGGTGCAGCCGCCGGGGAACACGTCGATCGCCTCGAAATATTTGAACTGCTCATTGAGCTGCGGATAGACGGTCTCCATCAGCGCATTGACTTGTTGCGCGGTCAGCACCGGCTTCAAATTGGTTTGGGCGGGCATGTCGGTCTCTCGTTTTTGGCCCACCTGTATGGGCGCGGCGCGGCATTTCTGACAATCTTCGTCCCCTGGTGCAAGCGATCGGTGTTGGACGAAACCTGATCCGGTATTAGATACTCTGGCAGCCCCAGCGGAATCGCGGAGACCTTATCCATGGCCGAAATCCTTGCCATCAAGCCTGCCGCCGTTGAGGGTCCGGTTGTTGCACGACTGGACAAGGGCGTGCTGCGCCTCACACTCACCAATCCGCCCGCCAACGCCCTGTCGCTGGCGGTGATGGCGGCGCTGACGGCCGAACTCGAGCGCGCCAAGGCCGATAAGGCGGCTCGCGTGATCGTTTTGTCGGCAGCCGGCAAGGTGTTCTGCGCCGGCCATGATCTCAAGGAAATGACGGCGCGCCGCACTGACGCCGATCATGGCAAGGCCTTCTTCGCGGAGACGTTTGCCGCTTGTGCGACGCTGATGCAGGCCATCGTGCGCCATCCCTTGCCTGTCATCGCCGAAGTCGACGGCCTGGCCACCGCCGCCGGGCTGCAGCTGGTCGCCAGCTGCGACCTGGCGATCGCTTCGCATGAGGCGACTTTCTGCACGCCGGGCGTCAACATCGGCCTGTTCTGCTCGACGCCGATGGTGGCGCTGTCGCGCAATGTCTCGCGCAAGCATGCGATGGAGATGCTGCTGACCGGCGAGACGATCGATGCGGCGACCGCCAAGGAATTCGGCCTGGTCAACCGTGTCGTGCCGCGCGAATATCTGAATCAGATTGTCACCAAATACGCGCAAACCATTGCTTCCAAATCATCTTTGGTGGTCAAGACCGGCAAGGAGGCTTTTTACGCGCAGGCCGAGATGGGCCTGGCGGACGCCTATGCCTATACGGGCCGGATCATGGTTGAGAACATGCTGGCACGCGACGCGGAGGAGGGCATCGGTGCCTTCATCGGCAAGCGCAAGCCGGAATGGAAGGACGAGTAAGGAGAACGTCATGGAACCGCGCATCTCCATCATCACCATTGCTACCGACGATCTCGACCGTGCGGTGCGCTTCTACGAGGCGATGGGCTTGAAGCGGCATGCCGGTATCACCGACGGTGTCGCCTTCTTCCAGATGGGCGGCGTCATTCTTGGCCTGTTCCCACGTGCCAGCGCAGAAGAGGATTCCGGCATTGCCTTCGCCGCGGCGCCATCGGCGGTCTACCTCGCCTACAACACCCGCTCCGACGCCGAAGTCGACGACGTGCTCGCCAGGGCGCAAAAAGCCGGCGGCCGCATCGTCAAGCCGGCCGGCCGGGCCTTTTGGGGCGGCTGGTACGGCTACTTCGCCGACGCCGACGGGCATGTCTGGGAAGTGGCGCACAATCCGGCCTTTCCGATCGCGGAAGACGGCACGATTTCGCTCCCCGGCTGATGGCCCATCGCAAGCAGCTGACGCGGCTCAAAGCTCCCTACCTCAAGCGTATCCTGCTTGATCCCGCGCGGGTCGAGGATTGGGAAAAATATCCCTGGAACCTGCCGCTGTTTCGCGGCCATGAGTTCGAGCTCGAATTCACCACGCCGATCACCATCATTGTCGGCGAGAACGGCACCGGCAAATCGACGCTGCTCGAGGCGATCGGCGCGTTGGCCGGCTATGATGAGGCCGGCGGCGGCAAGGGCTATCGGCCGGTGGACCATTCCAGCGCCATCGACAAGAGTGGTGCTGCATTGGCCAACACATTCCGCGGTCACTGGCTGCCGAAAGTCACCGCCGGCTGGTTCTTTCGTGCCGAATCCTTCTACTCCGTGGCCCGCTATCTCGATCAGGCAGCGCTGGAGTCTGGCGGGGCGCCGCCGGACTTCCTGTCCTGGTCGCATGGCGAGGGCTTTATCCGATTTTTCGAGGAGCGCTGCCGCAGGCAAGGCATCTACATCCTCGATGAACCCGAGAGCGCACTGTCCCCGACGCGCCAGATCGAACTGCTCAAGATGCTGCGGCGCATGGACCAGTCGGGCACCGCGCAAGTGATCATGGCGACGCATTCGCCGCTGCTGATGGCCTGTCCCGGCGCGCGGCTGTTCCGCATCAGCCGGTTCGGGCTGGAACCCGCCGACTTTCGCGACACGGACCACTTCCGCATGCTGCGCGACTTTAGCAATGACCCGGATGGCTTTCTCGACGAGGCGTTGTATGAGGACGAGGCATGATCCACGATAGCTACGACAACACCTACATCGCCGGCATCCTCAATTCGGTGAAGACCGTCGCCATGGTCGGCGCGTCCGCCAATGATGTGCGGCCAAGCTATTTCGTGCTGAAATATCTGCTGGCCAAGGGCTTTTCGGTGTTCCCGATCAATCCCGGCCAGGCCGGCAAGGAGATACTCGGTCGGATGACCTATGCCAGGCTCGCCGATATTCCGGAGCCGGTCGACATGGTCGACATTTTTCGCGCGCCGGCGGCAGTGCCCGGCATCGTCGACGAGGTGTTGCGGCTCGATCCCCTGCCGAAAGTCATCTGGATGCAGCTTGGCGTGCGCCATGACGAGGCAGCCGCGCGCGCCGAGGCCGCGGGCATCAAGGTGGTGATGAACCGCTGCCCCAAAATCGAATATGGCAAGCTGTCCGGCGAGATCGGCTGGACCGGCGTCAATTCCGGCGTGCTGTCGTCGAAGAAGCCGCTGATGCGCTCTGGCTTCCAGAGTTTTGGCGTCCGCCAGAAATAGGCGAGGGGCGAAAGCGCAAAATTATTCCGGCAAACGCCGTATTTTCCTGCCGCTTGATAGAAGGTCCTGCACGGAAGGGTATTTTCTTCTTTGCATTCGAGGCCGGGCTTCGCCAAGAATGCCCGGCGAATTTCAGAAGGTTTTTCAGGGAGGTTTTCAGTGACCCGCACGCCAGGTTTCAACACGCTCGCCGTCCATGCCGGCGCCAAGCCCGACCCGGCGACCGGCGCTCGCGCCACGCCGATCTACCAGACGACCTCCTTCGTCTTCGACGATGCCGACCATGCCGCCTCACTGTTCGGACTGAAGGCTTTCGGCAACATCTATACCCGCATCATGAACCCCACCCAGGCGGTGCTGGAAGAGCGCATGGCGGCCCTCGAAGGCGGCACGGCGGCTCTTGCGGTCGCCTCCGGCCATGCCGCGCAGGTGATCGTGTTCCACAATCTGATGCAGCCTGGCGACAATTTTGTTGCCGCCAACAAGCTCTATGGCGGTTCGATCAACCAGTTCGGCCATGCCTTCAAGAATTACGGCTGGGAGGTGCGCTGGGCCGACACCAACGACATCTCGACCTTCGAAAGCCAGATCGACGACAGGACCAAGGCTCTCTTCATCGAGAGCCTGGCCAATCCGGGCGGCACCTTCGTCGATATCGAGAAGATCGCCGACATCGCACGCAAGCACGGCCTGCCGTTGATCGTCGACAACACGCTGGCCTCGCCCTACCTGATCCGGCCGATTGAGCATGGTGCCGACATCGTCGTCCATTCGCTGACCAAATTCATCGGCGGTCACGGCAATTCGATCGGCGGCGCCATCGTCGATGGCGGCACCTTCGATTGGTCGAAGTCGGGCAAATATCCGATGCTGTCGGAACCGCGCCCCGAATATGGCGGCCTCGTCCTGCACGAAACCTTCGGCAATTTCGCTTTCGCCATTGCCGCGCGTGTGCTCGGCCTGCGCGATCTCGGCCCGGCGATCTCGCCGTTCAACGCCTTCCTCATCCTGACCGGCCTGGAAACCCTGCCGCTGCGCATGCAGCGCCACTGCGACAACGCCGTGACGGTTGCTGCCTGGCTGTCCAACCACCCCAAGGTTGCCTCGGTGAACTATCCCGGCCTGCCCAGCGACAAGAACAACGCGCTGCAGAAGAAATACTCACCACTTGGCGCCGGCGCCGTGTTCACCTTCGCTCTCAAGGGCGGCTATGACGCCGGCGTCAAATTCGTCGAGGCGCTCGAACTGTTCTCGCACCTGGCCAATGTCGGCGACACCAAGTCGCTGGTCATCCACCCGGCCTCGACCACGCACCGCCAGCTTTCCGACGAGCAGAAGGTCAAGGCCGGCGCAGGACCGGACACGGTGCGGCTTTCGATCGGCATCGAGGACGTTAACGACATCGTCGCCGACCTCGAACAGGCGCTTGCCAAGGTCTGACCGATCATGAGCGAGTCAAAAATTCTTGCCATCGGCGTCGACACTGTCGACGCCGAACAGGGCGCGCCGGCACCGGACCGGCTGATCTCGGGCGATCCCAAATTCCGCACCTGGAATGTCGAGGAGCGCGACGGCGGCCTCTACGCCGGCATCTGGGAATCGACCCCGGGCAAATGGCGCATCGTCTATGACGAGTGGGAGTTCTGCCACATCCTGTCTGGCGTTTCGGTGATCGCGGAAGACGGCGGGCAGGCACGCACCGTCAAGGCCGGCGACAGCTTCGTGCTGAGGCCCGGCTTCAAAGGCAGCTGGGAAGTGCTTGAGACGACTCGCAAGGAGTATGTG
Source organism: Mesorhizobium sp. M0518 (assembly GCF_040321125.1). Classification (NCBI taxonomy): domain Bacteria; kingdom Pseudomonadati; phylum Pseudomonadota; class Alphaproteobacteria; order Hyphomicrobiales; family Phyllobacteriaceae; genus Mesorhizobium; species Mesorhizobium sp. M0518. The sequence goes on along the minus strand of NZ_JAMYQY010000040.1, from coordinate 16,352 downwards.
ATCAAGCTGTAGACCATGATCCCGAAAAGTGGAGGCCGGTTTTCGGGTAAAGATCATGGTCGAACAACAAAAGATGCGCGGATCAAACGATGCGATCGATATCGCTGTCCGAGAATCCGTATCGCGCCATCATCTGTCGGTGCCAGTCGCTGCCCACCAATTCATCGAGGCAAGCATCGACGCGCCGGAGCAGGGCTGAATTGCCTTTGGCGATCGCGAAGGCACCGGCCGACGGCTGCTTTTCAACCGGGGGAACCTCGACAAGTCCAAGCCGCATTTCGGGCCGCCGGGTCAGATAGCCTCGATGCGCCATGGCGACGCTGGCATAGGCGTGCACGACGCCGTTGGCCACTGCGTCCGCCGCATCCGCCTGCGTTGCAAACATCCTGATCTGCCCAGGCGCTATTCCGTTGTGCAATGCCGTAAGATGCTGAACCTGATCGGTTATGACCCCAATCAACGCGGTCCGGTCCTCGGCAATGGATTGGTAGCCGCGAAAGCCGCACGGATTGTCCGCCGCGACCAGCAACCCATCCTGCAACGCCCATATCGGCCGAGTGAAGTCGACAAGCTGCCTGCGCTCTTCGGAGACGAACAGGCCGGTCGTCATGGTCCAACGGCCCTCGACCAGCCCAGGCAGCAGCTCAGCGAATTCGGTTTCGATCGGCTTAAAGCTCGCCAATCCGAGCATGTCACCGAGCCTGCGCGCAAGCTCGACGTCACAGCCTGAGACCTCGCCCGATGCGCCGGTGAAGCAAAATGGCGGTTCTTCCAGGAAGGCGAATTTCAACTCGGTCATGTCAGGCAAAGCGTCGCCGTCCTATTTTGCCGGAAACTGGCTGAGGCAGCCCCAGGTTCGCGATCGTCAAAAGCCGACGGCGAGCGTTTCCAGCCCATGGAAGTGGTAAGTGTCGCGGAACCGCGCCTCTTCAGCAAGATGCAGCTTCGGATGCCGTTCGAACAAGGTTTTCAGCGACACCTGCAATTCGAGCCGGGCGAGCGGCGCGCCGATGCAGAAATGAATGCCGGCGCCGAAGGAGACGTTCTTCTGGTCGGCACGGTCGGGCCGGAAAGCGAGGGGATCGGCGAAGGCGCGCGGGTCATGATTGGCCATGCCAAGCAGCAGCCCGATCGTCTGCCCCGGCTGCACGACGATGCCGGGCGAGACTTCGATCTCCTGATAGGCGTAGCGCGTGAACATGTGCAGCGGCGCGTCGAACCGCAGGCATTCCTCGACCGTTGCCGCGGTCGTCTCGGGCGAGCCGAAGAAGCGGCTGACATCGCCCCCTTGCGCAAGGATCGAGCGGACGGCATTGCCGGTCTGGTGCACGGTCGCTTCATGGCCGGCATTGAGCAGCAGGATCGCCGAGGACACCATCTCGTCCTCCGACAGCTTTTGGCCATCCTCCTGCGCCGAGATCAGCAGCGACAAAAGGTCGTCGCCGGGATTCCTGCGTCGTTCGGTGACGTAGCCACGGAGGAAATCCGCAAATTCGCGCGCGGCGCGGTTGGCCGTCTCTTCGATTTCGCGGGTGCGGCCATGCATATACATGGCAACCATCTGGTGCGACCAGTCGAGCAGTTGCGGCCCCATTTCGACCGGCACGCCGAGCATTTCGGCAATGATGGTGATCGGCAAGGGCGCCGCGAAAGCAGGCAACAGGTCGACCGTCTTGCCTGGTTCGAAACGGTCGATCAGGTCGTTGGCCAAGGCCTCGACACGCGGCCGCAGCCTTTCGACCTGGCGCGAGACGAAGGCGCGGTTGACCAGTGTTCTCAGACGCGTGTGCACCGGCGGCTCCAGTTCCAGCATCGAATTGGCTTCGAGCCCGTCGAAGGCCCTGAGATGGCTGCGGTCCTGTCCAATGCCGCGGCTGTCTGGAATGCCGGCCGGGTTCTGGCGGCCGAAGCGGCGGTCGCGCAGCAGCCGGTTGACGTCGTCGAAGCCGCCAAAGCACCAGAAGCCGAATTCTTCCCAGAAGAATGCATTCGATACGCCATGCAGGAAAGCATAGGCATCATAAGGGTTTTGAAAAAAGGCCGGCTCGTGCGGGTCGAGCCGCAGGCGTCGAGTGGCTGGATCAAAGACCAGGGCGGGTGGCGTCAATTTGCTCATGCCAGACCAATAGCGCGGCTTGCCAGCCTGGTTCCAGACCGTATGTTGGCGCCCGCAATCGAATACGTTGAGCCAGCCGACCGGCTGCGGAAAGTCTGATTTGATGAATGTGATCGTTGTCGGCGCGGGCATTGCCGGTCTCTCCACGGCGTGGTCGCTGGTCAAGGCCGGCCACAGCGTTTCGATCGTCGAGCAAGGGCCGATCCCAAACCCGATGGCCGCGTCGGGCGACCATCATCGCATCATCCGCCGCGCTTACCGCGCGGGGACCGGCTATGGCCGGCTGATCACCGAAGCCTACCAGGCCTGGGACGAGATGTGGGCCGATCTCGGCGAAAGCCATCTTGATGCGCGCGGATTTGTCTGCGTTTCGCGCGAACCGGGCGACGAGGCCGAGGAATATCGCGAGGGCCTGGAAGAAGGCAATTTTCCGTTCGAATTGCTGGAGCCCGATGCAGCAGTGAAACGCTGGCCGTTTCTCGAAGCCGGCTCGTTTCGCTACGCCTATTTCTCGACCGAAGGCGGCGCCCTGCATTGCCGCAAGATAGCCTCCGGCATGGCAAACTGGCTGCGCGCCAACGGCGCCAATGTCTACGAAAACAGCAAGGTCATCGAAGTCGACGCCGAAGCCGGCCACATCGTGCTCGAAAGCGGCGAGACGATGCAGGCCGACCGTATCGTTGTCGCCGCCGGCGCCTGGGTGCTGAAACTGTTTCCGGAACTGGACGGCGAGCTGAAGACCTATCGAACCGCACTCGCCTATGTCGAACCGCCGGCCGACCTCAAGGCCGCCTGGCGGGTGGCACCGGTTGTCCTCGATGTCGGCGGCGCGATCGACGGCTATGTGATCCCGCCCTCCGGCGGCGCCGGCATGAAATTCGGGTCCGGGCTGCACAGGGTGCCGACCAGCGACGCCGATTGGAACCGTCAGCCGGTGGCGGGCGAGGGCGAGGCGATCCGCAACCTGTTTTCGCCGCCGATCGCGCGCATCGAGGAATACAGGGTGACCGAGGTGGTCACCTGCGCCTACACCTTCACCGAAGATGAGAAGTTCTTCGCTCACGAGCGAGGAAAATGCCTGATCGTCTCGGCCTGCTCCGGCCATGGCTACAAATTCGGCGCTGCGGTCGGCCGGCGCGTTGCGGCCGCGGTGGGCGACGGCGACATCGCCGGCCTGAAGACATGGCTGCGGGCGGAAGTGGCCTGAACGCCGCCAGGTTGAAGACTCACTCAGCGATGATTTCGTCTGCGGCGGCAATGACTTCGGACACAATCGCCTGCACGTCATCTGGGGTCGTTCGGTGATTGACGAAACACGCGCGCAGCGCGAAATGGCCGTTGATCGTCGCATTCGACAGATACACCCGGCCGCGCGCGATCACGCGGCGCAGGATCGCTTCATTGTTCTTTGAGCGGTGGCGGAAACAGACTGCGCTTAGCGATACGGGTGCAAGCTGTTCCAACTCCGGCTGCGACGCGATTGCCTGCGCCAACATCTGGGCATGGTTGAGATCGCGGGCGATGGCTTCGCGATAGGCACGGCGTCCGTGATACTGCAGCGACATCCAGAGCTTCAGCGCACGGAAGCGTCGAGAGAGTTCGATCGACTCCTCAAAGAACGCAAATGCTTCCGTAGGGTCATCGCTCAGTATCCTGACGTAGTCGTCGCTGTGCGAAAAAGTCTTTCGCGCAATGTCCGGGTGACGATAGAGCAGGCAGCCGCAATCGAGTGGCTGATAGAGCCATTTGTGCGCATCCAGTGACAGCGAATCCGCCGAAGACAACCCTTGGAACTTTTCCGGCGCCGCAAGAGCCGCCAGCCCTCCGTAGGCACCGTCGACGTGCATCCACAGCGCCTCCCTCCGGGCGATGTCTGCAATCTCGGGAAGGGGATCGATCGCACCGGAGATGATGGTGCCGACCGTGGCCACGATGGCGATGGGCATGTTTCCGGCCTCGCGGTCGACGGCGATAGCCGCCTGGAGGGCATCCGTCCGCATCCTGAATTTGTCGTCGACAGGGATCAAACGGAGATTTTTTCTACCGATCCCCAACAGCGCGACGGCCTTTGGAATGGACATGTGCACTTGCTCGGAAGCATAGATCACGCAGGGCCGTACGCCTGTTTCGTTGGCTGGCAGCTTCGCTTCCCGCGCCATCCCCAGGGCCATGAGGTTCGCCGTCGAGCCGCCGCCGCACAGGCTGCCTGTAAATCCGGGGCAACCGACAGCCTCCGCCAACCACCCGACCACGGCGCGTTCGATCGATGTCGCAGCCGGAGCCGACCGCCACGACGTCACATTCTGATTGAGCACCGCAGCCAGCAGCTCCCCCAGCGCGCCGACCGGTTCGCCGGAGCCGACGACATAACCGAAGAATCTGCCGGTTGAAGGCCGCACATGCTCCGCGATCGACTTGAAATCCTGCAAGGCTTCCCGTCCGCGGCCGCTCTCCTGCCAAGGCCGCGAGAACAGTTCGGTCGTCTGTTTGCCGCTGGTCGTGGGATACGTCCGACGTTCCTCGAGGGAGGCCCAGTAACCTTTGGCAAGCGCCAAGGCTTCTTCGGCAAGGTCTGACAATTCCTGATTGGAAATTTCCAGGTCGCGCATGCCCTCAGCCCTACGGAGATCCGCTGCGACGCAGGTTACGCTATGCTCGCTAATCCTGGCAATGCCTGGGAATATGCACCCGCCGCCAGCCCGATGAACCTTCGCGAACCAGCACGCGGCGCGCGACGGTCTGGTAGGAGGCGGGCACATCGATGACGCGCCTTTGCCCCGGCCGCACCAGCACCTCCTGGGCGATTCTGTCGTATTGTGCGGGAATGACGACGCGCCGCGTGCGTTCGGGCTGGACCACCACGGTTTTGGCAACACGTTCGTAGCGCGCCTTGTGCCATACCCTGCACAGCACCTTGCGACCATGGATGACGCGCCATTCCCAGGAGTAGCCGCCGCCATCGACCCGGACCGTGCGGTAGACGGTGCGGGTGACGGCCGGCACGATCTGGTAGGTCACTTGCGCCGGAACGGTCATCACGACGCGCTCGCGGGTACCGTAGATGGCGGGCGTATAGTCGACCTGCTGGCCGGGCGGGCTGATCAGCACGTCTTCCTAGACCGTGTCGTAGACGGCCGGACTGCGGACAGGTTCATAGCATTCGACGGCCCGGCCGCCGGCCGCTGTCTGCGAAATCGTGCCGAGCATGGTCAGCCCGGCAATGGTGAAGCATGCGGTCTTCCCGGACATGACACTCCCCTGTTGAACTCCACGCATAAGTTCAACGTTGAATTGTAGAGGAAGCCGTTTCGGAGAAAAGCGGTTTCGGCGCATTTCGTTAAGTGACGCGGTTAAGAAACTGCTACCTTGCGCGGCCGGCCATGCGGCTCCGGACCCGCGGAAGCATCCGCCGCCGCGAATCCTTGGTCAGAAAGCTTGATTCGACTTACCCAGATGGCTAGGAGGGGTCGGCCTTGCACAAGGATGAGCCGGCATCCTATTTACGGAATAACGATCCAGAACCGATTCTGCCCGATCCGCCAGCATTCCCGGCGCCGGAATCCCACCGCGAGATAAGAGACAACTGATGAAGAACCCCGTCGAAACCTACATGAACCTCGTTCCGATGGTGGTCGAACAGACCAATCGCGGCGAGCGGGCCTACGACATTTTCTCGCGTCTCCTCAAGGAGCGCATCATTTTCATCACCGGTCCGGTCGAGGACGGCATGGCGACGCTGGTCTGCGCGCAGCTTTTGTTCCTCGAAGCCGAGAATCCGAAGAAGGAAATCAACCTCTACATCAATTCGCCGGGCGGCGTCGTCACCTCCGGCATGGCGATCTACGACACCATGCAGTTCATCAAGCCGGCCGTGTCGACGCTCTGCATCGGCCAGGCGGCTTCGATGGGTTCGCTGCTCCTGACCGCCGGCCACAAGGATATGCGCTTTGCCACGCCGAACGCCCGCATCATGGTTCACCAGCCTTCCGGCGGCTTCCAGGGCCAGGCGTCCGACATCGAGCGCCATGCCCTGGATATCATCAAGCTGAAGCGTCGCCTCAACGAGGTCTACGTCAAGCACACCGGCAAGAGCTACGAAGAGATCGAGAAGACGCTCGACCGCGACCATTTCATGACCGCTGACGAAGCCAGGGATTTCGGCCTCATCGACAAGGTCATTTCGTCGCGCGAGCCGCCTGAAGGCGCTGTGGCATAAGGGCTTATTGGCAGTTGGATGGCGGCATCACGCGCTTTTGGTGTGTCTTGCGGCATTTCGGCCACAATTGGCTGTTCCCTCGGGGGACAGGATTGCCTACGTTAAGGCTATGTTGAGTTTCGGCGGCTTAGCTTTATGCGGGGTTGTCGCGAATCATTGCCACGTTTTCTGATTTGTGTTTCGTACGGAATGCGTTGCGGGAGCCGGAACACACTGGCGGCGGCGGATTCCCGCGATAGATAGAGTATGCGCCCTTTCAGCCAGACCATCGGCGGGCGGCCATGAAAGGACATGAAAATGAGCAAGGTCGGCAACAACAGCGGCGATTCCAAGAACACGCTTTACTGCTCGTTTTGCGGCAAAAGCCAGCACGAAGTGCGCAAGCTGATCGCCGGTCCGACGGTCTTCATCTGCGACGAGTGCGTCGAACTCTGCATGGACATCATCCGTGAGGAGAACAAGACCTCGATGGTGAAGTCGCGCGAAGGCGTGCCGACACCGCAGGAGATCCTCAAGGTTCTCGACGATTATGTCATCGGTCAGCCCTATGCCAAGCGCGTGCTGTCGGTGGCGGTCCACAACCACTACAAGCGCCTCGCGCATGCCGGCAAGAACAACGATGTCGAACTGGCAAAGTCCAACATCCTTTTGATCGGCCCGACCGGTTGCGGCAAGACGCTGCTCGCGCAGACGCTGGCCCGCATCATCGACGTGCCCTTCACCATGGCTGATGCGACGACGCTGACCGAAGCCGGCTATGTCGGCGAGGACGTCGAGAACATCATCCTGAAGCTGTTGCAATCGGCCGACTACAATGTCGAGCGGGCCCAGCGCGGCATCGTCTACATCGACGAGATCGACAAGATTTCGCGCAAGTCGGACAATCCCTCGATCACCCGCGACGTGTCGGGCGAGGGCGTGCAGCAGGCGCTTCTGAAGATCATGGAAGGCACCGTCGCCTCGGTGCCGCCGCAAGGCGGCAGGAAGCACCCCCAGCAGGAGTTTCTGCAGGTCGATACGGCCAACATCCTGTTCATCTGCGGCGGCGCCTTCGCCGGGCTGGACAAGATCATCTCGGATCGCGGCCGGAAGACCTCGATCGGCTTCGGCGCGGTCGTCGCTTCGCCGGAGGATCGCCGCACTGGCGATGTCTTCCGCCTGGTCGAGCCCGAGGATCTGTTGAAGTTCGGTCTTATCCCCGAATTTGTCGGCCGTCTGCCGGTTCTGGCGACGCTGGAAGACCTCGACGAACCGGCGCTGATCCAGATCCTGACCGAGCCGAAGAACGCGCTGGTCAAGCAGTATCAGCGGCTGTTCGAGATGGAGAATGTCGACCTGACCTTCCACGAGAACGCTCTTTCGGCGATCGCCAAGCGCGCCATCGAGCGCAAGACCGGCGCGCGCGGCCTGCGTTCGATCATGGAGGCGATCCTGCTCGACACGATGTTCGAGCTTCCCGCGCTCGAAGGCGTGCGCGAAGTGGTGATTTCGGAGGAGGTGGTGACCGGCAGTGCCCGGCCGCTCTACATCTACTCCGAGCAGAAGGAAAAGAAGGGCAATGTCAGCGCCTGACATGAGCCCGCAGCGAAATTCTGGAACGGCGCCGCAAGGCGCCGTTTTGCTGTCGCGCAGGGGTTTTGCGCGGCGTACGGCTTGGCGTCGCAAATGTGTCACTCGCGGACGGGTTGGAAGTGCGGATTTGGACGCGCCCCTTGATCTTTGGGGGTCGTGCATCCAACTAACTGGAGAAGGCCGAGGTGCCCGATTTCTGTGCTGTAAAACTCCCGTCACAAACGGTGGTAGGCGGAACGATCCCCGGTCGTTAATATAAGATTCGCGGTTGGCTGATTGGCAGCCGCGACATGAAAGGTTGGACAATGGCCAAAGTATCCAAGGCACCCAGCGACGGCGTCTTCGCAGTTCTCCCACTGCGCGACATCGTGGTGTTCCCGCACATGATCGTGCCGCTCTTCGTCGGGCGTGAGAAGTCGATCAAGGCGCTGGAAGAGGTGATGGGTCAGGAAAAGCAGATCCTGCTTGCCACCCAGATGAATGCCGCCGACGACGATCCCGAGCCCGATGCCATCTTCGACATCGGCACGCTCGCCAATGTGCTGCAATTGCTCAAGCTGCCCGACGGCACCGTCAAGGTTCTGGTCGAAGGCGCTTCGCGTGCGAAAATCGTCTCGTTCACCGACCGTCCCGACTTCCACGAGGCCCGCGCCGCGGCGCTGGTCGAGCCGGAAGAGGAAGAGGTCGAGGTTGAGGCGCTGGCGCGTTCGGTCGTCACCGACTTCGAGAACTACGTCAAGCTGAACAAGAAGATCTCGCCCGAAGTGGTGGGTGCTGCCAGCCAGATCGACGACTATTCCAAGCTCGCCGACACGGTTGCCTCGCATCTCGCCATCAAGATCCCTGAGAAGCAGGAAATGCTGGCCACGCTCTCGGTCAAGGAGCGGCTGGAAAAGGCTATGGGCTTCATGGAAGCCGAAATCTCCGTCCTGCAGGTGGAGAAGCGCATCCGCTCGCGCGTCAAGCGCCAGATGGAGAAGACGCAGCGCGAATACTACCTCAACGAGCAGATGAAGGCGATCCAGAAGGAACTCGGCGAAGGTGAGGACGGCCGCGACGAGGCCGCCGAGATCGAGGCGCGCATCAAGAAGACCAAGCTCTCCAAGGAGGCCCGCGAAAAGGCGGAAGCCGAGTTGAAGAAGCTCCGGACGATGTCGCCGATGTCGGCTGAATCGACCGTCGTGCGCAACTATCTCGACTGGATCCTGTCGATTCCGTGGGGCAAGAACTCCAAGGTCAAGCAGGACTTGGCTTTTGCGCAGAACGTGCTCGACACCGATCATTTCGGCCTCGACAAGGTCAAGGAGCGCATTGTCGAGTATCTCGCCGTGCAAAGCCGCCAGAAGAAGCTGAAGGGGCCGATCCTGTGCCTCGTCGGCCCTCCCGGCGTCGGCAAGACCTCGCTCGGCAAGTCGATCGCCAAGGCGACCGGTCGCGAATTCATCCGCATGGCGCTTGGCGGCGTGCGTGACGAGGCCGAGATCCGTGGCCACCGGCGCACCTATATCGGCTCGATGCCCGGCAAGGTCATCCAGTCGATGAAGAAGGCCAAGAAGTCCAACCCGCTCTTCCTGCTCGACGAGATCGACAAGATGGGCCAGGACTTCCGTGGCGATCCGTCATCGGCGTTGCTCGAGGTCCTCGATCCGGAACAGAACTCGACGTTCATGGACCATTACCTCGAGGTCGAATACGATCTGTCGAGCGTCATGTTCGTGACGACGGCGAACACGCTGAACATCCCGGCGCCCTTGATGGACCGCATGGAGATCATCCGTATTGCCGGCTACACCGAGGACGAGAAGATCGAGATCGCCAAGCGGCACCTGATGCCGAAGGTGATCCGCGATCATGCGCTGCAGCCGAAGGAGTTTTCCGTCGGTGAGGACGCGATCCGCGCCATCGTCCAGACCTACACCCGTGAAGCGGGCGTCAGGAGCCTGGAGCGCGAGCTGATGAAGCTCGGGCGCAAGGCGGTGACCGAAATCCTGAAGACGAAGAAGAAGACGGTGAGCATCACGGCGGAGAACCTCTCCGATTACCTTGGTGTGCAGCGCTACCGCTTCGGCCAGGTCGAGGCTGACGATCAGGTCGGTGTCGTCACAGGTCTTGCCTGGACGGAAGTCGGCGGCGAACTGCTGACGGTCGAAGGCGTCATGATGCCCGGCAAAGGCCGCATGACGGTGACCGGCAACCTGCGCGACGTGATGAAGGAATCGATTTCGGCGGCGGCCTCCTATGTCCGCTCGCGCGCCGTCGATTTCGGCATCGAGCCGCCGCTGTTCGACAAGCGCGACATCCACGTGCACTTGCCGGAAGGCGCCACGCCGAAGGACGGCCCGTCGGCAGGTGCTGCCATGGCGACAGCCATTGTGTCGGTACTGACGGGTATTCCGGTCCGGGCGGATGTGGCGATGACCGGCGAGATAACGCTTCGCGGCCGCATCTTGCCGATCGGCGGGCTCAAGGAGAAGCTGCTCGCCGCACTGCGCGGCGGCATCAAGAAGGTGCTGATCCCGGAAGACAATGCCAAGGATCTGGCGGAGATTCCGGACAATGTGAAGAACGGCATGGAGATCATTCCGGTCTCACGTGTCGGCGAGGTGTTGCGGCACGCGCTGGTGCGTATGCCGGAGCCGATCGAATGGGTCGAACCGGTCAATCCGCCGGCCGCGACAGACAGTGCCGACGACGCTGGAAAATCCCTGGCGCATTAGAGCTCCGGGCGTCCATCTGGACGCACAAAGGACGCTCTAACGCTCAGACTTGTGCATGGCCCCTGCCGAAAACCGGCTACGGTTTTCAGGGCCATGCATTGGTTTTCGTCAAGGTTGCAGCGCACAAACGGAGAGCCGGGCCTAGCGCCCGGCTTTTTCATGTGAAAAACCCAGCATTTCCGGGCTTTTTCCGTTTTTTTCCTGCCTTTTCGGCTTGGTTGCGGCAACGCTTCTTTCTACAGTCCGTTTCCTGCCGGATGAGTCGATAGTTCCGGTGTTCTCATGGAAGGGAATTTTTATGAACAAGAACGAACTGGTGTCCGCTGTCGCCGACGCCGCGAGCATTTCGAAGGGTGACGCGCAGTCGGCGGTCGATGCGGTATTTTCCACCATCACCGGCGAACTGAAGAAGGGCGGCGATGTCCGGCTTGTCGGCTTTGGCAATTTCACCGTGTCAAAGCGTGCCGCCTCGACCGGCCGCAATCCTCAGACCGGCGCCGAAGTGAAGATCCCGGCGCGTACCGTGCCGAAGTTCTCGGCCGGCAAAGGCCTCAAGGACGCAGTCAACTAAGCGCCTTTTTCTTTTCAGAGACCAGAAAAGCCGGGCTTGCCCGGCTTTTCATTTTCGTGGCCTACGCACGTACACACGACCAGAAAAGCCGGGCTTGCCCGGCTTTTCATTTTTGTGCCAGACGCTGACGCGACGGCGGCCGGCTTATGCGGTCGGCGCTTCAGGGCGCATAAGGCCTTCCTTCTTGAGATCGGCCCAAAGGGCTGCGGGCAGTTTCGCATCGAGCAGCGAGCGATTGCTCTCGACTTCGCTCGGCCGCTGGCCACCGGGGACCACTGAGACGACCGAAGGGTGCAGTAGCGGGAATTGCAGGGCGGCCTCGATCAGCCGCACGCCATGGCGCTTGCAGACGCTCTCGATGCCGGCGACGCGGTCGAGGATGTCCTTCGGCGCTTCGGAGTAGTTGTAGTAGGCGCCGGGCTTCGGTCCGGTCGCCAGGATGCCGGAGTTGTAGGGGCCGCCGAGAACGATGCCGATGCCGCGTGCCTGGCAGAGCGGCAGGAAGGACGTCAGCGCCTCCTGTTCCAAGAGCGTATAGCGACCGGCCAGCAGGAACAGGTCGAAGTCGCCGCGCTCGGCCAGCGTCTGCGCGACCTGCCACTCATTGATGCCGCCACCGAACGCCTTGATCACGCCCTGGTCGCGCAGCGACAGCAAGCCGTAATAGCCCGAGCGCATGAACTCTTCGAGGCGCCGGTCGGAGGCTTCCTTGCTGCCATGGGTGAAGATGTCGACATCGTGCACGAAGAGGATGTCGATCCGGTCGACGCCGAGGCGCTCAAGCGAGGCTTCGAATGAGCGCATGACACCGTCATAGCTGTAGTCGTACACCTCGCGGCGCGACGGCGTGTCGAAGAATTTGCCGATGCCGGTGCGCTCTTCGGGCGGGCAGGCACGCATGATGCGGCCGACCTTGCTCGACAGCACATAGTCGTCGCGCTTCTTGCCGCGCAGGAACGGGTTGAGCCGCGTTTCCGAGAGGCCGAGCCCATAGAGCGGCGCGGTGTCGTAGTAGCGGCAGCCGGTCGCCCAGGCGGCCTCCAGCGTGGCGTTGGCGTCCTCGTCGGAGACGGCACGGTAGAGGTTGCCGAGCGGCGCCGTGCCGAAGCCGAGCTCGGTGAAACTGATGCCGCCATTGCCGATGCGGTCGAAATGCCGTGTCTTCATATGCTGCCGTTTGCCTCGTTTGATTTGTCTGACATGACACTATCATGCCTGTGGTCCGGCAAAAGCATCGCTGCGCGTTGGACACGCATTTTCGCGGTTGCTAGCATGAACGAAATCAAGCTGTTCGTAGCAGCAAGAGCGGCAAATCCCAGGGTAATTTTCAATGGCAGGTTTGCGGTGAGCAACAAGAGCAAAAGCCTGTTCGAGACCGCGCTTGAGGAGCTCGGCGGCGTGCTGGCACGCATCGACGAAAGCCGGATCGACGCCGCCTGCAAAATGCTGGCCGGCGCGCGACAGATCGTCGTCTATGGCTGCGGCCGCGAGGCCTTGCAGGTCAAGGGTTTTGCCATGCGGCTCTACCATTTGGGCCTACCGGTTTCCGTGGTCGCCGACATGAACACACCGCCGCTGGGGCAGGGCGATGTCTTCCTGGTCAGTTCCGGGCCGGGAGAGACCTCGACCGTGCTGACCTTGATGCAGGTCGCGCGCCAAGCAGGTGCAACCAATCTCCTGTTGACCGCCCAGGCCGAAGCCAGCGCGGCAAGGCTTGCCGACTTCACCCTGCTCATTCCCGCGCAGACCATGGCCAACGATCAGGGGGCGCAAAAAACATCGGTCCTGCCGATGGGCTCGGTGTTCGAAGGCGCACTGTTCCTGCTGTTCGAGGTGATGGTGCTGAAGCTCAGGGAATTGATTGGCGCGTCGCCTGAAGCAATGCGCGCCCGCCACACCAACATGGAATAGATCATGCGCTACGAACTGATGCTGCCACACCAGATCCGCAGGGCGATCGCCGAGAATTGGCCGGTCGCTCTGCCGCTTGGCGTGCTCGAATACCATGGCGAGCACATGGCCGTCGGCATGGACACGCTGGCCGTCGTCAAGACGCTGGAACTGTTCGAAAAGGAGAAGGACGTCGTCATCCTGCCATCCTTCTACTACGGCGCGGCAAGCTATGCGGTGGCGCCGCCGGAAGGCAGCGGCTCGGTGCAGGTCGGCGGCAATGCGCTGGCGCCGTTCGGCGAGGAGCTGTTCTACAGCCTGCTGCGCATCGGCTTTCGCAACATCCACGCCATCATCCACCACCAGACCGAGAATTTCGCCGCCGGCATGCCGACCGATCTGGCGTTCAAGACCGCCGGTCGCCAGGCGATCTTCCGCTTTCTCGAAAAGGAACGCGGCGAGGGCTGGTGGGGGTCGCAGGCGATGGCCGACTACTATTCCGGGCACGCCGCGGGTGAAAATTTCTTCAACTGGGTACAGGTTCATCCGCTGATGCCGGCTGACATGAACGGCAAGTACCCGTTCGACCATGCCGGCATCGGCGAGACATCGCTGATGCTGGCGCTATGCCCGGAGGCGGTGGACGCCGGTCACTTCGACGACAACAAGAGCTGGTATACGGCGAGCGCCAAGGACGCTTCGGCTGAGCTTGGGCAGAAGGGTGTGGCTATGATCCTCGATCACCTGCGGATGATTCTGAGGAGCTAGCTACGAGATTGTCGGGCGGCTTTGGTAGTTCGTCATCCTAGGGCGAAGCAGGAGCGAAGCGACGTCGCGGAGACCCTAGGATCCATGCCGTGACCGCAGCCAACGAACGCTGCGGCGCAGGATAGAAGCGGTTCGCAGCGGCCTTTCCTCGCGTCAAAAGTTTCTTCACCGTGGCGGAGCGCCGATGTCACGGCATGGATCCTAGGGTCTGCGCCGCGTCGCTTCGCTCCTTGCTCCGCCCTAGGATGACGAAGTGATGGAGCCTGGCGCCACTCGCCCTACTTCACCGCACCCGCGGTCATGCCCATGATCAGATAGCGCTCCAACGCGATGCCGATGACGGCGAGCGGCGCGATGGCCGCCGTGGCGAGCGCCGCCATCGACCACCAGTTGATGCCTTGCGAGCCGGTCTGGCTTGCCACCATGACCGGGATGGTCTTGGCGTCGGTCGAGGTCAAAAGGGCGGCGAAGAAATACTCGTTCCAGCACAGCACCATCGCCAGGATGAAGGCGGCGACCATGCCCGGCAGCGCGATCGGCATGACGATGCGGAAGAAGGCGCCCCAGATCGACAGCCCGTCGACAAGCGCTGCTTCCTCGAGCTCGACCGGGATCGAGTTGAACTGGTCGCGCATGATCCAGATGACGATCGGCAGCACCATCAGCGTGTAGAGCAGGATCAGCCCGACGCGCGTGTCGAGCAGGCCGACCTCGCGGTAGAGCACCAGGAAGGGCAGTGCGAGCACCACCGGCGGCAGGATCAGCTGCGACAGGAAGAAGAACGAGATGTCCTCGTTCCTGAACCAGGCGAAATGATAGCGATAGCGGGTGAGCCCGTAGGCGGCGAGGCTGCCGATGACGATGGCGAGGCTCGACGCGCCGACCGAGGTAATCACCGAATTCATGAAGCGCTTGAGGAACTCCTCGCGCACCGTCGAGGTCTGGAAGATCGAGTCCGGCGACAGACCGAGCGAGCGCCAGCCCTTCCAGTCCGGCTGGAAGTCGACGAAGGGGATGAGATGGCCCTGGGTGACGTCGACCGCGGTCTTGAACGAGGTCGTGATCGTCCAGTAGATCGGGAACAGGCAGATGAACGCCCAGAAGGCCAGCGCCCCATAGATGAAGACGCGGCTGGCGAGGAAGCTCGCCGGCGAGCGGATCTCTGAGGCGACATATTCGGTGGTCTGAACGCTCATCTCAGCTCAATTCACATTTCGGACAAAACGATTGGCGAATTTCAACAGCCACGTGACGAACACGACGATGATCACCAGATAGGCCATCGCCAGCATGGTTCCGTAGCCGACATTCGAACGGTCGCGATATTCGCGGTAGATGAAGCTCGACACGGAATCGGTGGCGCCGCCCGGGCCGCCCGACGTCACCGTGATGATGATGTCGGCAAGCTTCAGCTTGAAGATGATGCGCAGGATCACCGCCGTCACCGACACCGGCAGCATCAGCGGAAAAGTGACCTGCCAGAAGGTCTGCCACGCACTGGCGCCGTCGACGCGTGCGGCTTCGAGCACCTCGCGCGACATCGCCTGCAGCCCGGCCAGCAGCATGATCATCATGAACGGAATGAAGGTCCAGGCATCCAGTATCATGATCGATATGCGCGCGATGATCGGGTCGGAGAAGAAGGCCGGATTTTCCCAGCCGAGATGGCGCGCCAGCGTTGCGGCCGGTCCGAACCGGTATTCCATCAGCGACTTGCCGATCATCCACGACACGGCGACCGGCGACAGCATCAGCGGCATCAGGAAGACGACGCGGAAGAATTTTCGCGCCCGGATCTGGGCGTTGAGGAGCAGCGCCAGGCCGAAGGCGATGACATATTCGACCGCCACCGCCAGCACATAGAGCACCATGTTGAACAGCGCGTTGCGGTAGTAGGGATCGGCCAGCATCTGCCAGAAATTGTCGAGCCCGTTGAACTTGCGGCCACTGAAGGAACTGAGGTTCCAGTCGGTGAGAGCGATGTAGAATCCGAACAGCGTCGGGAAGATCACCATGGCGATGGTGAACAGCAGCGCCGGCAGCAGGAACAGGGCACGTTGGCCGTCCTCGCCGCGCGTCAGCACCTGGCCGACGCCGATCGCCACGCCCCACAGAACATAGGCATAGACGACGGGGCGCCAGGTCTCGAAGCCGATCGTATCGGCGCTGCCCTTGTAGAGGATTTCCAGCACGATGACCGCCAGCAGGCCAAGCGTCGCAACGGCCATCAGCGCCCAGCCGAGCCGCTTGCGGCCTGGAGAGATCAGATCGGAAGGGCCGGCATCTGCCGGCCACTGGTTCGCGGTCGAAGTCTGGTCAGCCACAAATCTCGCCCGTTTGAAGGCTCTCGAGGAGCCGGAGCCGGTCTAAAGTGGTGGGGGGGGGGGGCCGGGCCCCGGGGGAGATGGCCGCCGGCCAGCCGCGCGCAGCGTTGGTGAGGGTGTTGTGGGTGTGGGGGGGGCGGAGGGGGGGGACGGTGTGTTTTTAAACAAAACGCGCCCA
>NZ_JAMYQY010000039.1:0-28322 GCF_040321125.1 Mesorhizobium sp. M0518 | reverse complement strand
CCCAAACCCTCGAGCGCATCGCCAATGGTTGGCCAAACAGCAACATCGAGGCGCTCATGCCTTGGAACTACCAGCGCTAAACGGCATCAGCTACGCGCTTACGATCAAGACCAACATGGCTCCACTGCGAGGTTGGGGGCCAAAGGGCAAGCGGCTGCGCGGCTTGGCTCCGTACGGCCACTGGCGCACGCTGACCTTCCTGGGCGCGCTGCGCTGGGATCGGCTCGCGGCGCCTTGCGTCTTCGACGGCCCGATCAACGGCCAATGCTTCCGTGCTTATGTCGAGCAGCAGCTCATCACCGTGCTGAAGCCCGGCGATATCGTCGTCATGGATAATATGGGGAGCCATAAGTCGGCGGCCATCAGGCAGATGATCAAGGCTGCCGGCGCCAGGCTCTGGTACCTGCCGCCCTACTCGCCGGATCTCAATCCGATCGAGCAGGCCTTCGCCAAGATCAAACACTGGATGCGCCAAGCTCAGAAGCGCACCGTCGAGGACACTTGGCGCCACATCGGCCACCTCGTCGAAACGATCGAGGCAGCCGAATGCAAGAACTACTTCCAAAACGCAGGCTATGCTTCCGTCAAAACGTGAAAGGATCTAGGTTTGGCTTCGGTTGTCTTGCCCGGCTACAGCCAGAGCTCGTAGGGAAGTCTCAGAAAGTTAGGCCGAGGTGAGTGCTAACGGTAGCTGGCGACTGGTTCTCCCAGAACATCCATCCGAGGCGCGACGCCTAGTCCCGGCGTATGAGGCGCTACGACGCGGCCGTCGATAACGTCAAATGCACCGTCGGCGGTCTTGCCCGAGAGCACGACTCGACTTTCAAGCACGCACCGCAAATACCGTTCCGGAATGGTCTGGCCCAAATGTACAATTGCAGCGAATGCAATGTCCGATCCAGCCGTTTCCTGGACACTCATTGTGTAACCCGCGGCAAGGCAGATATCACGGTGTCGACGCCCTTTTGTCAGTCCGCCATTCTTGGAGATCTTAAGTCCAACTCCCTCTGCCGCATCGTCAGCGATCAACTGGACGATTGATGCGTCATTAGTAGCCAATTCATCGGCGATAATGGGAACGTCGGTACGCCTGCGCAGCGATACGCATTCGCGCCAAGTCGCGCAGGGTGCCTCCAGTACGAAATCAAGACCATGCGGCAATAACCGCAGCATGCGAAGCGCCGTCTCGACCGTCATCCCACCGTTCGCGTCAACGATGAAGTACTCGCCAGACTTCTTGTCTGCGAGCGCACCTGCAATTCGAGCCGCGTCCTCAGCCGGGTCGCCACCGATCTTGACCGAATGGCCGATGTACCCCATCGCCCGATGCTCTGCGACACGGCTGCGCATAACGTCCGGTTCGTCCATGGAGATTGTTGAAATAACCGGCATCCTGAATTCTGTACGCCCCCCCAACAACTCGCATACCGGTAAACCTACGGACTTGCCGAATAGATCCCAGCAAGCGACATCGAGCGCTGTCTTGGCATGCTCATGACCTACGAGGGCTGCGTCCATCGCATCATTGATGCGATCGACACGTCTTGGGTCCAGGCCAATCAGCCGTGGCGCGATCTCGGCGATACCGGATCGAACACCCAAAGCATGAGATGCGACATAGGTCGAACCGAACGGAGTGCTTTCACCCCATCCTTCAAGCCCGTTTTCCGTCGTGATGCATACGATGGTTGCGTCGAAGGACCGGTACTCGCGGCCGCCCGACAACCGGTAGACACCACCCGAGTAAGGCAGGTCCACCTGGAAAACATCAATTGCCGCAATCTTCAGTTCTGACATCTGTATTTTCTCTTTCAACTCGGTATTATGAGCACATGAGGTTTCCGCTTTTCGATAGAAATTCTTGCTGGGCTTCTAGGATGTTCTTAAATGGGTATGCTTTTCCAACGAAAAGGCGGATCTCTCCGCTTTCGGTGTACTTTTCGAAAACGACATCGTCTTAGAATGTACAACCAAAGAAGCTGAAATACAGAGTCCGCATATCAAGTTCGACAAATGGGGTGCGATGGCCGCGGCGACCGCGTATTTTGCCCCTTTCTTTAAAACATCAAGGAGCTCTGCAAAAGCAGGGCCGGCAGTCACGTCCATGACCACGTCGGGGGCCTCACTGAGGAGATTTCAACGAGGCTTTCACCGGCGCCACGACTGAGCGAAAGCCCCGTCGCACTCCGAGCCAAACACCAAGCCATCCATCGGCCGGTAGTCGACATAGGAGCGAAAGATGTTTCGCACGATCACGCGCTCACCGATACGGCTCGAGTCCACCTCCTCTCCGACGACAATACGACCACAACAGTCCCTGCCCTGAATCTGCGGAAAACGACAGCGGAACTGCCCCTGATCAATCCAGGAACGCTATCGGAGGGGGAGGCTGTAAAACAACCGTATAAAAAGTCATGTGCCGCAGGATTAAATATTATCCGACGATGGCGGCCCCGCGGGGTCAGCCGGGATCTCATCTAACCGGTCTGGTCCGGACTTGGCGTACTGGCCAGCCGACGATGGGCGGATGGGATTTAGGTCTGCGACCTGTGTGATCACACAATCGCGAAAGATCTGGACGTCCTCTCTCGTTCAAACTCGGTATCAGTAACCACCAAGTGGTGTGCTCGTTTTACAGAATGATACCGAACTTAAATGTTATGAGCTGAACGAATAGAGCCGCGCATATAAGGAAGGATATCACTGCTGCACGGATTCCTTGTCTGACATAAGCTGGGCCTAACATCTCTCCTGAGTTGATTGGGAATTTTGGCATTGCTAATAGCTTCCCCATAGCGCCATGGAGTTCCTGCCACTTGCCAGAAGGATTTCTACCCTCAGACAGGGGCCGGAGATTGCCTCGAAGCTCCCAACCCCACTCCAGGACCAGAGCAGGTCCAAGCCGCAGGATACCGCGCTCAACCGCCGGTCTTCAAATGAGTATTGTTGGGCCTCCCGATGACCGTGGGTTATGACCCCTCCCAAACTTCTCGGTCTTTGCACGGCTGCAATCTAAGCCGCAATCAGCGCTGCCATGAGCCCAATCACACAGCGAGGATCAACCGGCTTCTCGAAGTACCTGACATCCTTGAGTTCATCAGGAATTGGGGAGCTCTTGAACCCCAGCACGAATATGCATGGTATTCGCCGCCGCCGCAGGTGCTCGGCCGCTATGAACGTGACCCTGCCTTGATCGTTCACGCTCAGGACTGCCCCGTCGATCAACTTTGAGGACGTGATGAAGTCGAGAGCGTCTTCGATCGTATCTACCGGTCGAATGACCTTTGCGCCGGCTGTTGCGAAGGATTTCGTTAAATCACAAGCGAACGTACGGTCATCCCCTGCAATGAATATGTTGCGGTTCTGGAGGTGAGGAACTCCCACGGGCTGACTCCTTACATCGGCGGATCAACTGGTTGCCCCCGCCAAGTGTTATCCAAGTGTGAACCCATTCCCCAATGGATCGTCTGGATCTACGACGAACTCGCTAAATCCGGTTAGAAAAGGTCGACAACTAATTTCGGGTATCACCGCAGGCAGCTGACCAACCTTGGTTTTCTCAAGAATGCGGGCATCGAAAAAGGTCCGGATGGAGCTTTCGTGCCTAAAACGCTCTTGAACTCCAAGCCTGCCCTTTGCATGCTCCACAGCCATGCGCGCGCAAGTACCGGTACCACACGGCGACCGGTCCGCCTGGGCCTGGCCGAGTATGACAATGTTACGGGCGTCTGTTAAGGTGCTCGATGCCGGAGCGGTCAGCATGGCGAGGTCTATCCCGTTGATATGAGGATGCTCCGGGTGCTGGAAACGGAATTGCTCCCTTGCTGCCTGGCGCAACGCCACGCCGGCCTTGATCAAGTCGGACGTATGTTCCGGGTCGATGGACTGGAAGCCTAGATCTGCCGCCTCAGCAATCACAAAAATATTGCCGCCATAACCGAAGTCGACGCGGACTTTGCCGTACTGGGGAACATCGACATACTGATCCAGCGCGAAAGCAAAAGATGCGACGTCGATGAGGGAAACCGCTTCCACATCGCCCGCATCGTTGGTTGCAACCGTTCCAACCACAAGCCCGGCAGGCGTATCTAACCGGACTTCCGTCTTCACGCCGGTTCGTGGAACCTGCCCAGTCTCCACCAGCATCCCGCATAGACCAAGCGATGCATGTCCGCACATATTGTAGAACTGGCCGCCGTCCATGTAGACCACACCGGCATGTGAAGTCGAATTCACGGGGGGTACGATCACACCGCCGAACATGTCGCGGTGCCCCCGGGGCTCGTTCATCGTCACCCGGCGGATCCAGTCAAAGTCGTTGATCAGATTGCCCATTCGTTCGGCCATCGTCGAACCCGGTATCCTCGGGAAACCCGAAACGACAAATCGGCTTGGCTCACCAGCTGTATGTGAATCGACAATTGACAATCTGTGGCTGAATTTCATGGCTTTTCGCTTTGCTGGTGTTGGCATCCGGCCAAACATTTTGCCGATGTGTACGGTGACCGCGATGAAACGTCGCCGTTGGAGACTGCCCTCAACGGGTTAGCGCCCGAATACGTACGACGCTTTGACTGAACGCCGTAGAATGGTCGCGACACATCCGTTGTATATTTGGCACGACCCGACCACACCTTTGCCAATGGCCAAACACGCGGTTGGTTTGGGAGGCCCCGGCGAGAGTCAACTTTCGTCAGTTGAGATGACTTGCGGCGCCTTCCCTTTCACGCCTCCATGCCGACACCCGGATAGGGTCATTGCTTCGGCGCGAAGCTGGTTAAGTTCGATAACATTTAGGCCTGCCGCGCATAACTTTTTATCCGGTTGTTTTAGTGTTTGCACGTCTCTAGCGTTCCTCAACGCCGCGCATCAGAGCCAGTTTCGACGGCTGGTTCAGCAAAGGTTGCCACCATCCTTCCGGCAATAGGATGGGCACGCACCCGGCGGCATGCAGGGCGAGCTCAAAAGATCATTGTTGTCGATGTCGTTATGACACGAGGGAGAACGGAAGTGCTGGATAAAGTCGACTACAAGACGCAGGCCAAATCGCTCGGACTGCCGACCAAGATGATTGTTGATGGAGTGCAGACGGTTGCTCTGTCCGGTAAAACGTTTAAGACCCGGAATCCTGCGACGGGCGAGGTCTTGGCTGAGCTTCCGGCAGGTTCGGCGGCCGATGTGGACAAAGCCGTAGCAGTTGCCCGGCAAGCCCTTGACGACGGTCGGTGGTCGAAACTGGCCCCGGCAAACCGAAAAAAGATTCTGCTCCGTCTCGCGTCCCTCGTTGAGGAAAATACGGCCGAACTGGCGCTTATGGAGAGCCTTGATAGCGGTAAGACGATTGGCGACTGTATCAACATCGACGTGCCCGAGGCGGTGAACAGTCTCAGGTGGCACGCGGAAGCGATCGACAAGATTTATGATCAGGTCGCACCTGCGAACGACGCGTCTCTTGGCCTCATCGTGCGCGAGCCGATCGGGGTGGTCGGAATCGTGCTGCCCTGGAATTTTCCGCTTTTGACCTTGGCTTGGAAGATTGGCCCAGCACTTGCAGCGGGGTGCACGATTATAGTTAAGCCTGCTGAAGAGACTTCACTAACGACATTGCGGGTGGCGGAGCTTGCACTGGATGCCGGGGTGCCTCCCGGCGTTTTCAACGTTGTGACAGGTGACGGTCCTGACGCCGGCGAGCCTATTGGGCGCCATCCGGGCATCGACGCAATTTCCTTTACAGGCTCGACTGATACCGGCCGGCGCTTTCTGAAGTACTCCTCCGAAAGCAACCTGAAGGAAGTCGTGCTGGAACTGGGCGGCAAGAACCCCTGCATCGTCATGGAGGACGCACCCGATCTCGATTCGGTGGCCGCTCATATCGCCAACGGCGCTTTCTGGAATATGGGCCAGAACTGCTCGGCGATCTCGCGCCTGTTCGTCCACGAGGACGTAAAGGATCGCCTGCTCGAGAAGCTGGCCGAAGTCGCCAAGACTTGGATTGTGGGAGACCCGCTGGACCCGGAGACCCGCATCGGGCCGCTTGTTTCGGTCACCCATTTCGAGAAGGTCAGCAGCTACCTCGAACACGACGGCAAGGTGATCACCGGCGGGAACGCGTTCAACGGCACAACAATTGAGCCCACAATCATCGAATTCCAGCGTCACGAGGGCCGGCACGTCAAGGAAGAAATCTTCGGGCCCATTCTCTCGGTGATCGCTGTGAAGTCCCTTGCGGAAGCAGTTAAGCTTGCCAATGAGACGGATTACGGCTTGGCGGCCTCTGTGTTCACTGGTGACGGCACGCGCGCGCTTCGTGCGGCGAGGGCAATCAAGGCAGGTACCGTCACCGTGAACTCCTACGGGGAGGGCGACGCCGCCACACCTTTCGGTGGGTACAAGCAGTCCGGTTTCGGCGGCCGCGACAAGTCCCTGCATGCACATGATCAATATTGCCAGATAAAGACCCTCTGGGTTGACCTGGTCAGCTCACACGGAGGTTTCTGAAATGTCATCGTTTGCTTTCCCTGGTCTTAATCTGGCGATCACGACTCCATTCGACTCTAACGGACGTATTGATTTCAACCGCTTAGAGGAACACGTCGAGCGCTACCTAGCCGCAGGTATAGATGGCTTCGTGTTCAGCTCCGGTACCGGTATGCATGTCTATCTGTCGCCGGACGAGTCAAAATCGCTCATAGAACGCGGCGCGCGCATCGTTGCCGGACGGGCCAAAGTGATCGCCCAGACCTCAGCTCTGCTCACGGCCGACGTCGTAGATAGAACGCAGTTCGCGAAGGACTCTGGCGCCGACGGTGTAATGCTCCTACCGCCGTTCTTCGAAGGTCCATCGACTGACGACAGCGTGTTCGACTTCTATGCCGAAGTCGCCAAGGTCGGATTACCCATCATTGGATACAATGTGCCTCAGGCGGTCGGTATACGCATAACCCCGGATCTTCTTCGCAGACTCTGCGAACTGCCCGAGTTCCGCGCAATCAAGGATAGCAGTGGAGACTTGGTCGCACAGGTCAAACTGATCGGTACCGGCCTGGAAATCATTAATGGTGCCGATCCGCTCGTCCCATTCTCGCTGTTTGCGGGTTGTTCGGGACTGATTTGGGGGGGCGCGAATGTTACCCCTCGTGCGTGCGTGGCAATCGTCAAGGCGGCGAAGGAAAATCGGTGGGACGATGTGCGGGACCAGTGGCACGCTCTGGAACCCATCATGTCGCTGCTTTGGCAGGGTGACTACGGCGGCTATGTCCCCAGCGCCTACGCGGCGGCCGAAATTACAGGTTACGGCAGCGGTGCTGTGAGAAAGCCTTTCAGGCCTGTGCCCGCGGAACGAATTGCGGCGCTTAGAGCGGCGCTCGGCCCATTGGCTGAGCAAGAATCGGCACGATGATCAACAAGACGTTCCATGCGCGCCGTCTTCCCGACCATGGCGCGCAATCCGGCTGGACGGCACTGCTCCCTCCCAGGACCCCAAGGCCCGCGCTTGATGGTAACATCAACTCCGATGTCGTCATCATCGGCGCGGGCTTTGCGGGCTTGGCAGCCGCCGTCAGGTTAGCGGATCTCGACCCGAAACTTTCGGTAGTTCTTCTGGATGCCGATGTCGTCGGAAACGGTGCCAGCGGGCGCAATTCTGGATTTCTCATTGATTTGCCCCACGACATCTCCTCCGGTAATTTCGGAGTGGATGCTGCCGCTAAAAGCCGCGACGAGATCGTGGTTGCTCGGACAGCCATCCAGCACTATGCCCGCCTGGCGCAGGAGAATAGCTGGGGCAAGGACATTTTTGATCCAAGTGGCAAATACAGTGTCGCCATCACCAACGCCGGCACGGAGCATCTCGCGGCGTACTCGTCCCAACTCAAGTCAATGGGCGAACCTAACCAGTTGCTCAATGTAGCGGAGATCGAGGAACTTACGGGGACGCGATCGTTCAGGTCAGGGCTCTTCACCCCTGGCGCCGTCATGGTTCAGCCCGCCGCCATGGTAAGAGCCATTGCGGATTTGTTTCAGGAGCCCGTGAGGCTGTTCGAGCGGACGCCGGCCGTCTCCATCAAAACCTCATCAACAGGCTGCGCGGTGAAGACTCCTAAGGGCGCGGTTAGTGCAGCCCGTGTGATCTTGGCGACCAATGGCCATGCCGAGAGCTTTGGATTCGGGAGCGGGGAACTTCTCCATGTCTTCACATACGCCTCGCTAACCGAGCCGTTCGCTCCCTCTGCGCTTGGCGGATCCAGGAAATGGGGAGCGACACCGGCGGCGCCGATGGGCACGACGATCCGACGTATCAATGGAGCCGATGGCGACCGACTTCTCATACGCTCGCGCTACACCTACAACCCCAATATCGAAGCCAGCGCGGGCTCGGTGAAGAGAGCGGGTGCCCTTCACGATCGCAAATTCATTGACCGCTTTCCCGATCACCGTCACTTGAAAAAAATGCAGTATCGCTGGGCGGGTGCAATGGCGCTCACTCGGAATTCCGTGCCCCTGTTCGGCGAACTGGAAGAAGGAATCTTCGCTGCATGTGCGTGCAACGGCATAGGCGGGACCAAGGCCACATCTGCAGGCATCGCTGCGGCCGAGCTCCTGGTCGGCCATCGGTCCCCGCTCGGCGATATCTTCAGCGCTTTCGACAAGCCCCAGACTTTGCCCCCGCGACCGTTGACCGACGTGGGCGCGCGATTGAACCTCGCATACAGAGAATGGCGCGCCGGACGCGAATAGCTCACTTTTGGGGCCGCTTTCGGGCCTGGCCACGGTTCATAAATCGAACGCTGGCCTAAAGGCGCGATCTGCATTGCCGCTCCGGCTGGTCGGCCGCAAAATGGAATGCACTGCCGCAAATCAAGGGCGCCCAAGGGCCGCAATTTACTTTTTCTCGGGGCTGGGATAACCATTAGGTATGTCGAAGGATTATCGACGGCTGCCGTTGAGTGCACTACGTGCATTTGAAGCTGCTGCACGTCACATGAGCTTTACGAAGGCTGCCAACGAGCTCTCGGTCACTCAAGCTGCCGTCAGCCGCCATATCTTGACGCTCGAGGACCACCTCGACACCCAGCTTTTCAATCGCGGAAACCAAAAGGTCTCGCTCTCCCCGGCGGGGGAGGAGTTGTTTGAAGCAACGACCCTTAGCCTGGCTCACATCGCCACGGCCTTTGACAGCGTACGGAGGGGGCAAAAGGCCCGAAGGTTGACTGTGGGCATGCCGATGTCCTTCGGCACGATGTTCATGAGCCACAGGATCGGTGATTTTATCATGAACAATCCGAACATCGATCTGCACCTGGTCTCTCTCGAACGAAGCCCTGCGCCGGCGACGGACGGTTTTGATGTGTCCGTAGTGATGGGGCATCTACCGCGGCCGGGGTTTACGGCAACCGAGCTTTTCGCCGAGGAAGTTTTCCCGATCTGCGGTAAATCATATCTGCCGCACTCGCCGCGCATTGTGACGCCTGGTGATTTGGTCAACGAGGTGCTCCTGGATATGGACGATCAACATTGGTCGGTCTATCCTTGGTCGCCCTTCAACTGGGCGGGCTGGCTCGAACAGTTTGGAGTTTCGGCTCCTTTCAAGCGTGCGATTACGTTCAATAACTACTCAACGATGATCCAGTCCGTAATCAGAGGGTTTGGTATCGGGCTGGGGTGGCGTCACGTGGTGAGTGATTACCTCAATGAAGGCGCGTTGATACGACCCTTGACCGAAAGCTATTTGACTGGTCGAAAGCATCATCTGGTGATCCCGGATGCCGCGCTTGACCGAGAAGACGTCCAGATTTTCCGCGATTGGCTCATCACTCAGGTTGCAGACCTGAATCCGATGGCGTCGGTGGGCGGCAGCCATGGACCGGCATCCGCGGCCCGCCCTGACGATATTAGACCGACAGAAGCGCCATCGGACGATATATCTAGTCCCGCCGCTACGATAGCAGATTAAGGGCGCGTTAGCTGGACCGATAGAGCCCTTCCTTCATTTCCGGCCAGGTGTCCGTGATCGCGTACCCTTCCGGGTAGGGGTCGTCCTTTTCCAGAATGTAGGCGCATTTAGCGGTGATCCAGGTACGGCCGCTAACTGCCGTAATGATGGCGTCATAGTCCCCCACTTTTGTGGTAGCGACGATTTCCCCGGTAAACGTGGAGTCGATCAGCGACTTGTGAGTGAACCGGTCTCCTTCTCCAATTTCGCCCTTGGCATGCATCACAGCCAGGCGTGCAGACGTTCCCGTGCCGCAGGGGCAACGATCTATCCGTCCAGGCGAAACGATCACGGCGTTCTTCGACTCTACTCCCTGTTCTGACCGCTTGATTGGGGTTACGAACATCGTTTGTGTAATACCCGGGAGCTCAGAGTTTAGCGGGTGGGACACCGGTATTTGTGCCGCGGCAGCTGCCTTGATTTCCTGTCCCAAGTCGCTAAGCCGCCGGCCCTCCGATGCAACGAGGTCGAAACCGAACTGCTGCGCATCAACAATGGCGTACGTCATGCCCCCATAGCCTACGTCCACGATCAATTCGCCAAAGCCTGGAAGTTGAATCGTCTTGTTCAGGCAGTAAGCGAAAGCGGGTTGGTTGATGAACCGGACCGCACCGACCTTCCCGTCCGCGGTATCGCACTCGATCCCAATGAGGCCGGCGGGCGCTTCAAGCTTGAACCGGGTCACTGGGCCTGTGATCGGAACCATGCCAGTTTTCAGCATTGTGGTTGCCACGCTGATCGTGTTTCCACCGGACATTTCCGGATATTCTTCCGCCTCGGCGATAATGTATGCCGCTACCGCTTCCGGGTTTTCGGTAGGCACGATGAAGTTGACGGATTGGATCATGCTGCCACGGGGCTCGCGTAGAAAGAACAGGCGGATGTTGTCGTGATGCTTTCGGAAGAACTTCATTTTTTCAAATGCTGTTCCCTTGGGCAATTCGGGCAATCCGGAGACGACAACTTTCTCCACGTCGCCTTCGCAGTGGCAGTCATATGCCGTGAAGGTTGAGGAGATCGGGATTTCGTAGCTCGACAAGTTGGACATCTTGACCTTTCAAATCTCTTGAGCACTGGGCTATGGTCCGCAAGCCCTCTAGGGCCTGCGAGTTTATCGAAGTTGGTATCAAGAATAGCTGGCGACCGGCTCCCTTAGCACTTGAAGCCTAGGCGTCACTCCCAAGCCTGGCGTGTTAGGCGCTACGATGCGGCCTTCGATGACCTCAAATTCACCGTCGGCAGTCCGCAGCGAGACGAGCTTCCGGCAATCCAACACGCAGCGCAAGTATCGCTCGGGGAAGGTCTGGCCCAAGTGTACAACTCCAGCGAATGCAATGTCCGATCCAACTGTATCCATGACGGTTACGGTGTAACCCGCAGCAACGCCGATATCACGCTGGCGCCGGCCTCTCGTCAGACCACCATTCTTCGATATCTTGATGCTAAATCCCTCTGCTGCATCGTCAGCGATGAGCTGGGCGATCGATGCATCGCTCATAGCGAGCTCATCGAAGATAATGGGAATGTCGGTGCGCCGGCGCAGCGACATACACTCGCGCCATGTGGGACAGGGTTGCTCAAGTACGAAATCAACACCAGGCGGCAACAACCGCAGCATGCGAAGCGCCGTCTCAACCGTCATTCCGCCGTTCGCATCGGCTATGAAATACTCCCCGGGCTTCTTGTCTGCGACTGAAGCCGCAATCCGAGCCGCATCGTCGGCGGGCTCGCCTCCGATCTTGACCGAATGGCAGATATACCCGATCGCTCGGTGCTCTGCGACACGTCTCCGCATGTCGTCCGGTGCGCCCATGTAGATTGATGACACGACCGGCATTCTGACATCTGTGCGTCCCCCCAATAGCTCGCACACCGGCAGGCCGACCGATTTTCCGAACAGATCCCAGCAGGCGACATCGAGCGCGGTTTTCGCATGCTCATGACCGAGGAGGGCTATGTCCATCGCATCGTTGATGCGGTCGACGCGTCTTGGGTCCAAGCCTATCAGGCTTGGCGCGATCTCGGCGATTCCAGATCGAACACCCAATGCATGAGCCGCGACATAGTTCGCGCCGAACGGAGTGCTTTCGCCCCATCCCTCAAGGCCATTCTGCGTGGTTATGCGCAAGATCGTTGCGTCGAAGGTCCGGTATTCACGCCCTCCCGACAATCGGTAGACGTCACCCGAGTAGGGTAGGTCTACCTGAAAAACATCAATTCTGGCAATCTTCAGTACAGACATCGTACTCCTTTCAATCCGGTATGACGAGCACAATCTTTCCGCTGATGGTTTTTGACAAAAACTCTTGCTGGGCTGTCACGATGTCTTTTAATGGGTAGGTTTTCCCAACGAGCGGGCGGATTTCACCCTTCTCGATGTACGATACAAGGTTCCTGAAAACGACGTCGTCCTGGAATGTGCAGCCAAAAAAAGTGAGATCTTTGAGGTACAAGGTGCGCACATCGAGCTCGACGATGGGACCTGCTATCGCACCGCCGACTGCATACCGTCCGCCCTTCTTCAGAACATCGAGGAGGTCGGCAAAAGCGGGGCCTGCGGCTACGTCGACGACAACGTCAACGGTTTCTTTTCCAAGGTGTTTGACCAGGCTTTCACCGCGGGGAACCACCCGGTCGGCGCCTAGCTGTCGCATTTCATCGGCCTTCATCGAGCCGGCGACTGCGGTTACAAAGGCTCCCCGCCTTTTCGCCAGCTGCACTGCCGCGGATCCGACCCCCCCAGACGCACCGGTGATGACGACATGCTCGCCCGGCTTCACTCCGGCGCGATGAAGGAGGTTCTCGGCTGTCGAATAGGAGCATGACACCGAAGCAAGCTCGACGTCGCTCCAGTCGCAATCGACCGTATGGGCCTCACTTGAAGGCGCTTTCATGTACTGCGCGAAAGCCCCGTCGCACTCTGAGCCAAACACCCAGCTCTCCATCGGCCGGTAGTTGACATAAAAGCGAAGGGTGTTTGCATTGATGACGCGCTCTCCTAGACGGCTGGGGTCCACGTCCTTCCCGACGCGAACGATACGACCACAACAGTCCGCTCCCTGGATTCGTGGAAAGGACATGGGCACCCCCGTCCAGGTCGCGTCGAGATCCTGCGCCTGCGTGGCACCCTCATCGGTGCTGCTTTTCACACTTTTCGAATACCAGCCGATGCGCGTGTTTATGTCAGTATTGTTGACACCTGCAGCAGCAACACGGATCAGGACTTCCGCCGGGCCAGGGGTCGGAACGGGGATGTCGCTGCGATACTCAAGCTTGTCGAAACCGCCGTGCCCGACAAGGAGCACTCCGGTCATCACTTCTGGAACTTCGGCGACAGAACCTCTCGAGAAATCCACGGGTTCGCTGCTCATCCCGGCAATATCCTTTCGTGATTTACTTTCCTCGCGGACCCGTACCGGCGACGCTAGCGAGACAGCTCTAACAAAACAACCGGACGAAAAGTTATGTATAGCAAGATTAAATGTTATGAGGCGGCAGGCCTTTTTTCCAAAGCTGGTTTGCGGCGGCGGACCCACCCACTGGTAATCATCTGCGACGATCGTCCGTCACATTCATTTGAGCTGCATAACTTTACCTGGCGGCGCGCATAACTTTTTATCAGGTTGTTTTGGAGTGCGTGCGTCGCTAGCGTTTCCAGGATCAGGGACGGACTCTCACGCCGCGCTGGATCTCCAATAGGAGGCTATCAGCGGTTGTCGGTGCCTCATGATGCAGCCAAGCGATACCATCTGTGCTGGCGTCGCGTTGTACACACTCTGGGGAGGTTCACATGGGTTTTTTCAGCAGAAACGGTGACCGTCTGCCCAAGCTGTTCGGGAGTCTTGCCGCAGACGTCAAGCAAGGCGGAATGGACAGACGGGAATTCCTGGCACTCGCTTCCATCTTTGGCGCATCAACGGCTGTCGCGTACTCAATGCTGGGTGCGGTTCCGTCGGCGCATGCCGAAGAGACAGCGATCAAAGGCGGAACTTTGCGCATCGCCATGATCGTCTACGGCGCGAAGGACCCGCGGACTGTTGACGTTTCAGAGCTGGCCAACATTTACCGTCAGTTCCTGGAACCATTGGTCAAATACACGACCGAATACACTTTCGAGCCGCGGCTGCTTGAGAGCTGGGACACAAGTGAAGACGCCAAGGAATATGTCTTGCACCTGAGAAAGGGTGTGAAGTGGAACAATGGCGACGATTTCACTGCGGACGACGTCATCTTTAACTTCAATCGTTGGTGTGAGAGGGACGCGGCCGGCAACTCGATGGCCACGCGGTTGAGTTCACTAATCGACGAGAAAACCGGCAAGGCCCAGGATGGCGCCATCATTAAAGTTGATGACCACACCGTGAAGCTCAAGCTGTCGAAACCCGACATCACCATTATTCCGGGAATTTCCGACTATCCTGCGCTCGTCGTTCACCGCGACTTCGAGAAAAATGGCTCTAATCTCATTGCTCACCCGGTCGGTACGGGCCCGTTCGAATTGGTTTCGTGGGATGTCGGCCAGAAAGCTGTTCTCAAACGTCGGACAAATGGGCAGTGGTGGGGCGGTGAAGCGTACCTGGACGAGATCCAATTCATCGATTACGGGTCCGAGGCGACAGTCGTCCCGAGTGCGTTCGAGTCCGGCGAGATCGATGCAAACTACCAGACCTATGCGAACAGCATCGGATCATATGATCAACTCGGGCTTGTGATATCGGAAGCAAAGACTGCGACAACTCTGTTGTGCCGCACCCAGGTCACAAACAAGCCCTATGACGACCAACGCGTGCGCAACGCCTTGCAATTGGCGGTCGACAATGCCTCAATCCTTCAGATTGCCAACGATGGCCGCGGCACGGTTGCGGCTAACTATCATGTAGCGCCCATACATCCCGAGTTTTACCCTCTTCCTGAAAAGAAGCGGGATATCGAAGCATCGAAGCGTCTGATGACCGAGGCTGGTCAGGTGGACTTCGAGCACAATATCATTAGCCCGGACACGGATTGGCTAAAAGACGCCGGCGACGCGATAGCGGCGCAGTTCCGCGAGACAGGCTTTAAGGTCAAGCGGACGGTCCTTCCCAGCAGCACCTTTTACAATGACTGGCTTAAATATCCACTTTCGATTACGAACTGGAACCACCGGCCACTTGGCGTACAGAATTTGGTTCTTGCCTATCGCAGCGGTGTCGCGTGGAACGAGACCGGGTGGTCAAACCCCAAGTTCGACGAGAAGCTGGACGCGGCATTGGCGGTGCCAGACCCGGCCAAGAGGAAAGTACTGATGCAGGAAATTGAAACGCTTTTGCAAGATTCCGGTATCATCATTCAGCCCTATTGGCTTTCGGTGTTTCACCATTCCACCAAGCAGGTCAAGGACTTTCCGATGCACCCGACGTTTGAGATCGACCTCGGCAAGGTTTGGCTCGCAAAGGCCTAGATGTGCCGGAGGCCTGAAGGCACCGTCCTACGCCGATGGTGTAAGGAAGCTGCCGTCGGGATCACTTACTCCCTGGCGCCACGGTTTGATGCCCCAAACCGTCACCACGAGCTGAACCCGTTTACTGCTCATTGCCGGCGGTGAGAACTGCTTTGCAATAGTATTTGGCTCGTGCGTTGCTGTCTCCTTGGCCGCAGCCACCGCGTGGCGGCGTGGGGTGATCAGCCCCCCGCTGGTCTGACACTTGGTGCAAGAGCGAGCAGCGGCACTTATAAGTGTAGATCAAGTGTAATTAGGAGAAGTTACCTACCGTCGGATAACATTTAGGCCCGCGATACATAACTTTTTATCCGGTTGTTTTGTTAGGCTCGAGTCGCTAGCGTTTCGAAAACGTTAAGAGGGGATACCCTCATGTTGGCCTGAGGGATCCAGGTCACAATGGGAGTCAACAAAATGCTGAATAACCAACGACTTCTTTAGGTCTCCTATATGTCCGGTGTTGACTGCCAAGTCGGCCTAGGGCTGCGCTTGCAGGTGGGCGAAAGACTGTGAATGCGGGCGACGATCATTTGGTGTTAAGGCCCGTGTCGTCTGTGACGAAAGTCCTGGTTGAAAGGAATTTTGGTGAAGTTCGAAGACGTTTTGGACCCTTTCAAAAGCTGGCACATACCGTTTGATCGATGGGTCGCTGATGGCTTGGGTTGGGTTGTCGAACAATACCGTCCGTTTTTTCAAAGCTTGAAGTGGCCTATCGACCAGCTTCTCAAGGCGTTTGACAGCGCACTTAATGGAATCCCCCCCGTCATAACAATCCTTTGCTTTGGACTGATCGCCTGGCAAATTGCCGGGTGGCGCCTGGCGCTTCAGATCGTTGGTCTGTTGGTAGTCATCGGGTTCCTCGGCATCTGGGGCGAAACGATGACAACCCTGTCTCTCGTTTTCACCGCGGTTCTTTTCTGCACGATGGTGGGCATTCCGCTGGGCGTGTTGGCCGCGCGAAGCGACCGCGCTGCCGCGATATGCCGGCCAATTCTCGACACAATGCAGACGATCCCATCCTTCGTCTACCTCGTACCTGTGGTGATGTTGTTCGGCATCGGCAACGTGCCAGGCGTCATTGTAACGATCGTTTTTGCCCTCCCGCCCGTTATCAGGCTGACAACGCTAGGCATTCAGCAGGTCTCCGAAGAGGTCGTGGAGGCCATGCGTGCCTTTGGAGCCTCAGACAGTCAACTTCTGTTTAAGGCTCAAATTCCGCTGGCTCTCCCGAGCATATTGGCGGGTGTGAACCAGACGTTGATGATGTCACTGTCAATGGTTGTTGTCGCCTCCATGATCGCAGTGGGGGGGC
Organism: Mesorhizobium sp. M0518; assembly: GCF_040321125.1. Taxonomy (NCBI): domain Bacteria; kingdom Pseudomonadati; phylum Pseudomonadota; class Alphaproteobacteria; order Hyphomicrobiales; family Phyllobacteriaceae; genus Mesorhizobium; species Mesorhizobium sp. M0518. The sequence continues at coordinate 11,540 of NZ_JAMYQY010000039.1, read as the reverse complement.
TTGGGCAAATGGTTCTGCGCGGCATAGGGCGCCTCGATATCGGTCAGGCTACAACAGGCGGAATAGGTATTGTCCTTCTAGCGATCATTCTAGACCGCTTGACCCAATCCGCGATGTCCAAGAGCAGACAGTTAGCTCACGTTGCTTGGCACAAGCGGGGCCCAGCTGCGTTCGTCACAGGTTTTGTCAAAACCTTCCAAGGCCCTCCGGCGGCACGTGAAGGATTGGAAAGTGGCCGGCAACGAGTGTCTAGTTAACAACAATGGGAGCAAATATGAGCGATTGGTGTAAAATTGGATGGCGGGGGCTTGCGGCTGCTGTGACAGTGCTAGGCACCTTGGCGGTGTCTTGTGGATATGTGACTGCCGAGAACCTTCCGGGCACTGGCGTCACCGTCAGGCCTTTGTATAACGGCATTGCAGAAGAATTATTTGAAGCCTACGTGGTAAAGTTAGGCCTCGAGGATCTGGGATATACCGTAGACGAGCCGTCCCAAACCCAGGTTCCCGTTGCCCATATAGCCGTGGCAAACGGTGATGCGGATTACTACACGCCGCACTGGTACCCCTTGCATATCGCATTTGCTGAGAAGGCCGGGGGCGATGCCAAGGCTCATCGGGTCGGCACGCTCGCAAAGAACTCAATCCAGGGTTACTCTATCGATAAAGCTACGGCTGACAAGTATGGAATTAAGACGATCGATCAGTTGAAAGGCCCGAAGATCGCCAAACTTTTCGATATAAATGGCGACGGTAAAGCCGACCTTTATGGCTGTGAGCCTGGCTGGGGATGCGAACGTATCATTGAACATCACCTTGATGCGTATGGCCTTCGGGCTACCGTAACGCATAATCAGGGCGAGTATTTCGCTTTGATCGCAGACGTTATCCAACGGGTTCAGTCCGGCAAACCAGTGCTGTACTACGGATGGACCCCGACATGGGTCAACGGGATTCTTCGCCACGGCGAAAACGTTTCATGGCTAACCGTCCCGTTCACGGCGTTGCCCGACGAACAATCTGGCGCGGAGACGACGGTTCCAGGCATTGGAAACCTCGGGTTCTCGGTGAACACTCATCACGTGTTTGCAAACAACGTCTTCCTCGAGAAAAACCCTGTCGCCAACAAATGGTTCGAGCAAGTCGAGATTCCGATTCAGGACATCGATGACGAGAACCTTCTCATTCACAAGGGTGGGAAATCCAACGAGGACATTCGTCGTCATGCCGAGGACTGGAAGAAGGCGCACCTCGATCAGTGGAACGGCTGGATAGCCCAGGCAAAGCAGGCAGCGAAGTAGTCGCCAGACAGACTGACTCGCCCGGTGGCTTTTGGCCGCCGGGAGGAGCTCCTCCAACTTGGAAACCAACTTTGACAGCGCACGCTATAGAATTCAGGGACGTTTGGAAGGTCTTTGGAGCAACTTCAAAATTTAACCTTGCCGACATCCAGCGCGACTACCTCTCGAAGGCTACTCTCCTCGAAAAACATGGTTGCGTGGTAGCCGTCGCCGGCATCTCCTTCAAGGTTGAAGCCGGGGAGATCTTCTGTGTCATGGGACTTTCCGGCAGCGGAAAGTCAACACTAGTTCGCCATGTGAATCGGCTGATTAAACCCAGCGCCGGCCAAATCATTGTTGGCGGCGAGGACATCAACCTGAAATCCGAAAATGCGATGCGCGAGCTTCGCGCCCGGTCGATCGGAATGGTGTTCCAGAATGTGGCGCTGCTGCCGCACAGGACAGTCCGTGACAATGTGGCATTAAGCCTTGAGCTCAGGAAAGTCAGCGTCAGGCAACGCTATGAGATTGCAGAAGAAAAGCTGGAGCTGGTCCAGCTGGCCGGCTGGGGCGACCGCTATCCCGATGAGCTTTCAGGAGGGATGAAGCAGAGAATTGGCCTTGCCAGGGCCTTGGCGGCCGATCCCGCCATCCTGTTGATGGATGAACCATTTTCAGCACTCGATCCTCTCATTCGCCGGGAATTGCAGGACCAGTTCAAAGAGCTATCCAACAAGTTGCGCAAGACGACGCTCTTCATAACCCATGATTTGGACGAAGCCGTCCGGCTGGGGCACCAGATCGGTGTCATGAAAGACGGAAAGATGCTTCAGATCGGCTCTCCTGAAGACATCGTCGGGAGCCCAAAGGATCCGTACGTCGAAAAATTTGTCCAGGGAAGCAGCCGGTTGAAGCTCTTGAGGGCCGAGGCGGTAATGTCGCCCCTATCGAACTATGCGGGCTGGGCCGAGGGCAGGGCTCTGGCCGACGCGCCACGCCTGGGACCGCACGCCGGAATCAAAGAACTGATCGCTTTGTCCAATCGACATGACAACCGGCCGCTGGTGGTCGTTGACGACGCGGGAGCTGACATAGGAATTGTCACGGCGTCGTCTCTCCTGCGCGGCATACAGGATCGGCTTTAGGGTTGGCCATGAGCATAACCTCAGTTCATAAGCTACATCATTTTTAGTTGTTAGTCTGGGGTGGAGTTCTGCCCTATATTCTGACGTCAATCAGGGAATAGTAAGAGATGTCCGCAAGATCAGGTGGCCGGGACGCCCGACAGAAGCTGCGTTCCGAGAGGTCGGTAACGTTCATGCCGTCGTTGGAGCGGGGTCTTCCTTATATGGATTTGTTGAGCCCTGACGAATTGCTTAGGCTCCACGACTATTCGATGCAGATACTTGAAGAGATAGGCATCGAATTTCGCGATGACGAAGCCGTCGAAATGTGGCGCGCAGCGGGTGCCAATGTGACCGGTCAGCGCATCAGAATCGACAGAAACCAGCTGATGGAGCTCGTGGCAAAGGCGCCCGAGTACATTACGATCCACGCGCGAAACCCGGCCAAGACGGTCACGATCGGGGGGCGGAAAACGATCTTTACACCAGCGTATGGGTCGCCGAATGTGCTTGATCTCGAAGGCAAGCGGCGGAATTCGACGATTGCTGATTTTGTGAACTTTGCAAAGCTCGCCTATCAGGCTCCCGCGATGCATATGACGGGTGGCGTTCTTTGCGAGCCAATGGACATCGCCGTCCCCAGGCGCCACCTGCACATGAATTACAGCTTGATAAAGTACTCCGACAAGCCGTTCATGGGCGCGGTTACCTCCCGCGAAAGGGCGGAAGACACGGTCACCATGGCCAAGATCGTTTTTGGTGACGAATTCGTTCACAACAACACGGTGATGGTCTCGATCGCCAACTGCAATTCGCCGCTCGTATGGGACGCGACGATGCTGGATTCCGTCAAGGTTTATGCAGCGAGCAATCAGGCTATCCTCTTCACCCCCTTTGTCCTGGCTGGCGCAAGCACCCCGGCAAGTACAGTGGCCGCAGTCGCCCAGCTCAATGCCGAAGCACTGGCCGGCATAGCCTTCGCCCAGCTGGTGCGGCCGGGCGCGCCTTCCATTTACGGACAGTGGCTGGCAACCGTTTCGATGAAAAGCGGAGCGCCAATGGCGGGAACCCCGGAGATAGACCACATGAACATGCTGGTCGGTCAGCTGGCCCGACACTACAAACTGCCTTGGCGGTGCAGCGGTAGTTGTACAAGTTCAAAACTTGTCGATGCCCAGGCCGGCTATGAAGCAGCCCGCAATATGTACGGTGTCCTGATCGCTGGGGCGAATTTCGTCCTGTCATCCACCGGTTACCTCGAAGGTGCCCTGACCCAAAGCTACAGTAAGTTCATGCTCGATGCAGAGCAAATGGTGATGTTTTATAAGCTCGGGCAGGGGCTTATGATGAACGAGCTGGATGAAACCATGGACGCGATCCGCCAGAGCGAACCCGGCGGCCATTATTTGGGAACCGAGCATACCCTTAAGAACTTTGAACATGCATTCTTCGTACCCGAGTTGATGGACCACGACAGCTATGAGCAGTGGAACTTTGCCGGCGCGAGGGATGCCGACACGCGGGGACGTGACGCTGCTGTGCGGGCCCTGAAGGAGTATCAAGCACCGCCGCTCGATGAAGCAATTGACGAAGAGCTTCTCGACTTCATGAAGCGTCGGGAACTTGATATCGGCGAAGCCGTCCTCTAGGCGGCAAGTATTGAAAGATGGTTGCTGTGAAGGCAACAGCCAGGCGGAGAACTACAATGTCGGGCTGTGGGCGACACAGCTGTCAAAGAACGAACGGCTGACGTAGGCATGAGGCGCATGGAACGTATCCTTCAGCCCGCCATGTACGCCCGCCAAGCATAGCCAAAATCGCCAGCCATCTTCGGGTTCGAGATCACCTCGAATATTCCTTTGTGAAACGCATGGACGAATCCTAATGAATGTACGCCCCGATATCAGTGCCATGGAGCCGTCGACCACTGCGGACGTTCCGCCGCAGGCGGGCCGGCCAATCGATCTGGTGGTACTGGTATTGCCGGGATTCTCCCACTTGGCACTTCACGCGTTCATCGAGCCGTTCCGCATCGCAAATACGGTTACGCGGCTGAAGCTGTTCAAGTGGCGGATCGCAGGACTCGACGCACGGCCTGTTGAAGGGGCGAGCGGCATTTCGGTCGCGGTGGATGTAACTATTGACGAACTCAATACCTATTCAGGCCACCGCGGCCCAAATCACCTGGTAATTGTTGCCGGTGAGCCAGTGGGACGGCGGTTGAGCCCACAATTCAATAATTTTCTCCGCATCATCGCACGCCGCGGAGTGCCCATATCCGCGGTGGGAACTGCGACATGGCTGCTCGCGCAGACCGGTCTTCTGGCGGGCACACGCTGCACGATCCACTGGTCCCGGCTAGCCGCGTTCTCTGAAGTATTCAGCCAGCCTCAGATCCGGGACTCTCTGTTCGTCAAGGATGGACAGTTTTCAACGTGTGCGGGTGAACTGGCATCCTTCGACCTGGCAGTTGATATGATCGCCAGTCATGTCGGCGGGTTAACAGCACAGGAGGTTTGTCGGCACGCGACTGTCGACGGTCAGCGCTCAGGTACGAACCGGCAGACCGGGCCAACGGGCCTCGCCTTTGCCGGAGTAAGCGATAAACTGCTCATGGCTATGCGGATCATGGAGGAGAACGTGGAATACCCGCTTACCATGAGCGAGGTGGCACAACGGGCCGGCGTGTCGCGGCGCCAACTGGAGCGCCTGTTTGCAGCGCACGTGCACATGCCACCGGTACGCCATTATCTCCGAATCCGAGTAGATCACGCCAAGCGCCTGATCGAAGGAACAAGCATGCCGATTATCGATATCGCGATAGCTTGCGGGTTTTTGTCCCCTTCACACTTCGCAAAGTGCTTTAGGGTGTTTAACGGAATCTCGCCGCAACAGTGTCGTGCAACCGTGCCGGCCTGGGTCGGACCTGGCCTCGGTTAGATCAAAGAGCAACGAACGAACTGCCTGCCAATACGGTCAGGTCTACAGTTTCGCGGTATGCCAGCGGAAACCGATCAGCCGAGCCGATGCCGCGCCGCTGAGCGGAAGTGCTAGGACATCGTCAGCGATTTCAAGCGCTTCTGGTAGTGTGGCCGATCAGGCCTGGTCATCTAAGCCGCAATCCTCGGCCTTCCCGAGGCCACTGCAACCATATGCGCCTCGATGAACAAGCGCTGGCCTTCAACCGTTGACACACGGAACACCGTCGAGACCTCGATCTCGGCGTTGTCGGTGCCAGCCTCCCTCGCCATCTGGGCGACGGTGGCACGGACTTCGGCGTCGGCGGCCGCGATCGCGGTCGCCTCATCGAGGAAATCGCGGACCTTCCCGCCAGAGGCAAGCCGGAACAGCCCTTCCTTGGGTTGGCTGACCTGTCCTTCGGCCGACACCCGGACCTGGCCGACGACGGCGCCGAGGGCGTTGGCGACATCGGTATCCTCCGGCACGACACAGCCGTTGCCGATCAGCAGCGGCAGGCCGGCATAGTGCAGCGGCGCGGAGGCGCCGAGGCCGATGACCGGACGGTCGAGCGCCACGCTCAAGCGTGCGATGCCGGGATGGGCATCGACGGCGCGCTGAACCAGCGCATGCGCCACCGTCGCCGCGCCGTCGAGCCCGTCCTCAGCAAAGGCGGTTTCGAGGATATATTCGGCGGACCAGCGCGTCAGCGTCAGCAGAACACGCTCGGAGATCGCTTCCGGCGAAGGGGCTATTGGCTGGCCACGGCCGTCACGCTTGCGGGCGAACAGCTCGGCGCCAAGCCTGGCAGCATTTGGATCCCAGTTCGCCTGCTTGCCCAGCACATGGGCGGCGTCTGATGGGGTAAAGCCGGCGACATGCACCAGCCCGCGCGACACCAGCCGGTCGAGCGTCGCGCTCTGGGCGTTCGAGGTGAGCAGTTTGTCGAGAGCAACGGCGACGGCACTGATTGACTCGTAGAGTCGTGCTTCGGGGGTGGTAAGGCCGGCGGCGAGCCGGTCAGGAATGCCGGTGCGCACCGCGAAACGGCCATCCATCCGGCCGGGATTGGGCGCGCGCAGCTGGCGCTCGAGCTCTGCTGTGACGGCTTCACCATGGGCCATGCCGGCCAGCGCCAGCGGAACCAGACGGCGCGGCCCGAGCAGGATTTTCGGGTTCAGCGCGCCATCCTCCAGCGCGACTTCGGAATCGCCGCCAAGGCCGTAGGTGTGCATGGCGACGGCCTCGACCATGGTGCGGAAGCCGCCCACGGTGGCGCCTTCCAGGTCGAGACGAGGCCGGCCATTGTCGAGTACGGCGACATCGGTGGTGGTGCCGCCGATGTCGGAGACCACGGCGTCATCGAGCCCGGTCATGTGGCGGGCGCCGACCAGGCTGGCGGCGGGACCGGAGAGGATAGTCTCGATCGGCCGCTGGCGGGCGAACGCGGCCGAAACTAGCGCGCCGTCGCCACGCACCACCATCAAAGGGGCTGTAATGTGGCGCCGCTTCAGAAAGCCTTCGGTCGCTCCCAACAGCCGGTCGATCATCGAGATCAGCCTGGCGTTGAGCAGCGTCGTCAGCGCCCGGCGTGGGCCGCCTAGCTTGGTCGACAACTCGTGACTGGCAGTGACCGGCAGACCGGTACGGTCGCGGATCAGTTTGAGGGCGGCGACCTCATGTGCGGGATTGCGGGTGGCGAAATAGGCGCAGACGGCAAAGCCGGACACGGAGGCGCCGAGTTCCGGCAACATCGCCTCGAGAGGCGATAGGTCGAGGCCAACGGTATTGCCGTGGACATCGTGACCGCCGCGACAGAACACTACCGGGTCGGTACCAAGCGCTGCCTTCAGCCCATCACGGGCGAGGTCGGCCTCGGAGAAACCGATCATGACCAGCGCGACGCGGCCGCCCTGGCCCTCGACCAGCGCGTTGGTGGCGAGCGTCGTCGACATCGAGACCAGCTTGATCGCTGCAGTGTCGGTGCCGGCCTTCCGCAGTACCGCGTCGACGGCGCCTGAAATGCCGACGGCCAGATCATGCCTCGTGGTCAGCGCCTTGGCCTTGGCCACCACCTTGCCCTTGTTGGGCCCCTGCTGTGGACCTTCAGTCTCGGACCACAGCACAGCATCGGTGTAGGTGCCGCCGGTATCGATCCCGAGGAACAGTGGCCTTTTCTTGGGTTTGGCTCTCATTTCCAACGACTAGGCGCAGCGCCAGGATCCAGGCGATAATGCGGTTTGGAGGAGGGCCTTGATCCTTCCCCCGCCGAGCGACAGAAGCTGCCGCACCCCGTTCCAACTCGGCGATGCATCGCTACAGCGTCAGCTTTGACAGCTTGGCACGATATTCCTCGTCCAAGATGGCCGGCAGGGAAATCTTCTTGGTCCGGGCACCGTCCACAGCGATCATTTCGCCACTAACGAAACTGGATTCGTCGCTCGCCAGCCAAAGGACCGCGTTCGCTATATCCTTCGGAGAGCCTATCCTACCTACCGGATGAAGTTGTCCCAGCTCCCGCTCGATCAAGCGTCGATCCGGGTGCATTTCGACGTACGACCGATTTAGATCCGTATCGATCCAGCCGGGGCACACGGTATTGCAACGTATCCCATCTGGTCCTAAGTCAACTGCCAGCCCTAGCGTGAGGCCGTGTACGCCCGCCTTGGCGGCGGCATACGCCGTGTGCCAGGGATTGACCATAAAGCCCTCGACCGAGCCAATGTTGACGATTGCGCCCGAACCAATTCGTCTCATTTCCGGGGCCACATACTTGGTCATAAGAAACGGACCCCGAAGATTGACCGCCATCAGCCGGTCCCAATCATCGACAGTCTGCTCATCAATCGATTTATGAATCACGATGCCAGCATTGTTGACCAGGATATCGATCTTGCCGAACCTCTGCAGGACCTCGTCAACGAATGCTCGAACCGAAACTTCCTTGGTGACGTCAAGCGGCAAAAACACGAGCCCCTCAACACTGCCGCCAGCGGTGCCAGGCTCGCCAAGCACGTCGCCGACGACAACCGCCGCCTCTTCCTCAGCGAGCCTTTCGGCAATCGCCCTTCCTATACCTCGGTTGCCGCCCGTAACGACGGCAACCTTCCCTGATAAACGGTTACCCATGGATCCCCCTATCCTGCCGTGAAGCCACCATCTATCGGAACAGCAACGCCGGTTATGTGCCTCGCTTCCTTGCTAGCAAGGAACACTGTCAGGCTTGCTATTTCCTCCGGGGTGGCCACGCGACCCTGGGGAATTGTATCGATATTCCGCTGCAGGATCTCGTCGGCCGTAACCGGCTCGTTGTGGGCCGAAATGAGCATGGGTGTATCGACGGCGCCAGGGCAGACGGCATTGATGCTGATTTGCTCTTTGGCGTGGTCTAGGGCCATCGCTCGAGTCAGCAGAACCACCGCTCCCTTCGACGCGCAATAGGCAGCAAGATTGGAACAGCCGACCAAACCGACGTTGGAGGCTATGTTTACGATGCTACCGCCACCGGTTTGCCTCATGGCCTTCACTGCGGCGCGGCTAAAGTAAAACACGCCGCTGACATTCGCGTCGAACGTCTGGCGCCAATCGTCATCTGAGGTTTCAACCGCGGTTCCACGCCGGATAACTCCGGCGCTGTTGACCAAGACATCCAACTTTCCGAAGCGCTCCAAGGTGTAAGCTATTACCTGGTCGGCGAAGCCGGAGTCAGCCACATCACCAAGCATCAATTGGGCCGAACAACCCAGTTTCTGAACAGATACCAAAGCTCTCTGGCCACGCTCGTGGTCGCGGCCGACTAATACGAGTGTTGCCCCTGCCGCGGCGAATGCCTGTGCCACAGCGCCCCCTATTCCGGACGTTGCGCCGGTAACGATAACGACCTTTTTGGTGTCCGTCATGAGAGTGATGTCCAGCGTGGTGAGAGGCCAAATGAGTGACTTCAAGGGCCCGCCTAAAGCACTGTCCCCGCTTACTGCCAGTTCCTACCCTCCCGCAAGCGATCAAAAAGTCATGTGGCGGACAATCTGAAGTCATGGTGCAGGCCGGACCCAGTCAATTCCTTCTATTGCACGCAGACTCCAATAATTGGAGACCGATGCCGGAATGCCCATGACTCCTGGTTATCCGTGCCCCCATTAATACTCATTTGAAGTGGGTTCAGCCGGCTCCTATAGGTCATTGTCATAGATTTCAGCGTGGCCGGTCAGCAGCATCGCTGGCACGCGCAAAGGGGGGGCCAAGATGGATTCTAAGTTGATTACGCCAAGCCCTGATGGCCTCATACTACGTGACGACTGGAGCGACCTGCGCAAGTTTCGGCCGATCCCGGATATCGACTTCAAAAGACTCGATGGATACCGGAAGGGGCGTCTCAGGTCGGCGATGCGTGAGGCCGGCGTCGCTCTGTGTGTCCTCGTGAGCCCGATCACCATTCGGTATGCCGTTGACTACAATACCTTTCCGCTGTTTCAGTCTCATATTCCCGTCACATATCTGTTTTTGCCCCTCGATGGACCGATCACCCTTCATCAGGCATTTACCTTCGGGTCCTCCGCAGACAGCGTGAGAGCAGGAAGGCCGATTTCGTTTTTTGAGGGCGGCAATGAGCTGCCGGAGGCCGCGAAACTTTTTGCCGACGACATTGTCGGGTTCCTCAGCGAGATTGGCACCACCAATCGCAAAGTGGCGATGGAATATGTCAACCCCAGCATTACCCAGGCGCTGATGGAGCGCGGATTAGAGGTTGTTGACGCCGTCAACATCGTCGAAGGGGCGCGGGCTATCAAATCGGAGGACGAGATCGCTTGCATTCGCTGGGCATGCGCCGTAGCCGAGCACGGCATCGCCCACATGCAGGCGAGTATGGGCCCAGGTGTGACTGAATTGCAGCTTTGGGGGCTGCTCAACTATACCAACCTCGCCAACCAGGGCGGTTGGCATGAGGGGCGGATGCTCGCTTCGGGTCCGCGCATCAATCCCTGGCTGCAGGAGGCCACGCAACGCGTTATCGAACCGGGGGACCTGGTTGGGTTCGATACTGATATGGTGGGGCCATTTGGGTATTTCTGCGATGTTTCAAGAACATTCTACTACGGGAAGGAGCCGCCCAGCGCGCGTCAGCGACAGCTGTACCAACTGGCGTATGACGAATTGCAAACAAACATGAAACTTATACGTCCAGGCCTTAGTATGAAGGATTTGCAGGCGTCAGCTTGGCCAGTCCCCGAAGAATTCCGGGAGCAAGCTTACCCCGCCGTGATTCATGGAGTTGGCATGTGCGATGAATATCCACAGGTAAAGCCATGGTTCCGTGGTCGCGTGGCCTATGACGCGATCCTTGAAGCAGGAATGGTCATATGTGTCGAGAGCTACATTGGCGCAGTCGGCGAAAGAGATGGGGTAAAGTTGGAGGAACAGCTGCTTGTAACCTCTGACGGCTATGAGTTGCTTTCAAACTACCCGTTTGAAGAGCGCTTGTTGGGTTAGCACACACTTACGCTGCCCTGGAACCAAGAGACATGATTCAACAAGGCTAGGCAAGGCTTTCCTATGATCTACGAGTTGAGGCATTACATACCGACTGAGGGCATGAAGGACAGGATGCGAGAACGGTTTGCTCGCGATAGCTTGCCCCTTTTCAAAAAAACAGGGATTAAACTCATCGACTTCTGGGAAACTCCGGAGAGTGGCGAGATCTGGTACGTCGTTGAGTGGCCTGACGAGAAAGCGGCGAGTGTTGGCTGGCAAGAGTTTGTGCAAACGCCGGAATGGAAAGAGATCGCGGCCCGCACCGAGCAAGACGGTCCGCTCTCAACAAGCCACGGGATTGTGTTGAAGCGGCCAGATTTCGTCAACTCTGAGTGGCTGACGCGATCCAACTGATAGAAGGCTGATAATAGCAGGCCTTCTTCCGGCACCTCCAGACCCTTCAGGACCCGGGCCTTGTTACCGGTTGTAGCTGGTGGCCTACGACAGGCTAGTTTCGCCTTCGAGACCGCCTGCGGCATGTTGGAGGAACTCGAATGGGAAGTCACAAGCTCAAAAACTGCAGTATATTAATTGCAACGGATGCTTTGTAAGCGATGTCGCGACGGCACCTTTCGGTGATCGGCGTGAAGGACGATGTTCGGAGCCTTTGAGGGCTTCGACACATGACGATTTCAGAGCTTACGCTTAAA
>NZ_JAMYQY010000038.1:0-29759 GCF_040321125.1 Mesorhizobium sp. M0518 | reverse complement strand
GTAGATACCGCGCTCATCATGGCGGCTGACAGCATCGCTGGCTACATTCAAGGCCTGCTGGATGGTGTCGCCTTCAGCCACACCTCCTATGCGCTCGATAGGGCTTCCAGGAAGTCAGCGCTTGCACACTTCTTGGGACAAACGAACTCATCTGTGCCCGAAAGCAGCCGCGTTGCCGGCTGATCAGCCACTCTGACAATGGCGCTTTGCGCCTCATTTCGGTCGTTCTTTCGCCCTTCGCGAGTTCCCGAAACCAGTCCCTCCGCCTAGTCGAAGTCAATGTCCGCCATTGCGTAAAAAGCCGCCCGCCAATGGCTAGCAGCTAAACGGCCGTTTCGCGCCACATGTCAGGTGGCCTGTCCCATCGTCACGGATTTCTGAAACGCTGCGGCAAGCCCGTCTGCCACGGCCGCTTCAAACCCGGCTGCGCGCATGGCCTCGATTGCCGCTGCGGTGGTGCCGCGGTAGTCGAGGAAGGTCTGGACGATGTCTTTGGGGTTGTCTGCGCGAGCCTCGATGAGTTTTCCCGCTCCAATCAGCACCGCGCTGACGCTCCTTCGGGCAATGTCCGGGCTTATTCCTCGACCGACGGCATCGTCCATCATCGCCGCCGCCAAAAGCGCCGGAAACGCCGGGCCGGATCCGGTAAGGCCGGTCATGTAGTCGATATCTGCTTCGGTTTTGACTTCGTCGGCAGCGCCACAGGCTTCCAGGATCCGGCGAATAACATTGCGGTCATCCACGGTGACGCCTTGGGAGCCTATCCAGGGCGCGTAGGAATTGCGCACCTCTGCGGCTGCATTAGGAAGCGTGCGGACGACGCGGTCGGTCTTGAGACGTCGAGCCAATTGGTCGAGAGGAATCCCGGCCATGACCGACATCACGAGTTTGCCGGGCGCAGAAATCTCGATGGCAGGCCAATCCTGGGGTCGGACCGAGACGATGATGACATCAGATCGATCCACCAGTTCCTGATTGTCCCTGGTCCAGATAGCGTTTGGCAGAAAGCCGGGTTGCCCGCTTCTGTAAGAGAGCGCGAGGTGCTCTGCGGCAACTATTTGCGCATCGACAATGGCCTCGGCGAAGGCGCGTCCAAGCCAGCCCCCTCCACCAATTATCCCGATGCTCATGGGTTTGCTCATTGTCGCAACTCTTCCTCAGTCCGCCAAATAGTCATGTCTGGCGAAGAACCGATCCAGCTCGCGCTGCTGCGGGGCCTCGCCTGTAAAAATCTCCACGTAGCCGGGAATGCGCTTCATGCGGGCCGTGAGATCTTCCCGGGTCTGCATTGAGATGTAGCCGATCTGCACGAGGTAGACAGTGCGCGCTCGAACGTCGGCCAAGCTTTCCTTGTAACCGAAGCGGACGAACATCTGGCTCATCGCGTCGAGACGCGTCTGGTCGGCTTTCTGGACCTCCGCCAGAATGTCAGGGGATTGAATCGCCCAGCTTCTGACTGCGAATTCGAACTGGGCATCGAACAAGGACTTGTCGAGCCAGCAGTCGAAAACGTTCAGCATCGCTTCGGCCACCGTCTCGGCATACGCCTCGGCCTGCTTGACGAGGCTGCCGGTGTTCTTGTCGCGCCAACGCGCTACGAGGGCAGCCAACAGTTCTTCTCTATCCCTAAAGAACCAATAGAAGCTGGTGCGTGACAGGCCCAACTTCTTGGCCAGTGGCGAAATTCTCACCGTGTCTACGCCAGATTCCAGAAGCAGGTCGTAGGCGGCCTCAAGCCATCCCTCCGGCGATCCACGCCATCCGCTATCGTTCGAAATCTGCTCCATGAGCGACCAGCCTAACAAAAGGTCAAACTGAAAACCAGCAAAATGTACACCTATGTCAACTCTGTCGACCTTACCGAAGCTAAACTTGACATGTGTGTACATTTCCGGTTAGCGTTCGCGCTTGTCCTCCCAGCCCGGAGCCGGTCAGATGTCGAGCGATCCTCTTCTGCAACCCTACAAACTCAAGCATTTGACCCTGCGCAATCGCATCATCGTGACCTCCCACGAGCCGGCCTATCCGGAGGATGGGATGCCGAAGGAACGCTATCTTGCCTATACGGTGGAACGGGCAAAGGGCGGTGTGGCGATGACGATGACAGCCGGGTCCGCGGCCGTCTCGAAGGACAGTCCCCCGGTCTTCAACAACCTGCTCGCCTACAAGGACGAGATCGTGCCGTGGATCCGGCAAATGACAGATGCGGTGCACGAAGAGGGCGCCGCCATCATGATCCAGCTAACCCATCTTGGACGGCGTACACGCTGGGACAAGGGCGACTGGCTTCCCGTCGTGGCGCCGTCCCATCATCGTGAAGCCTCCCACCGCGCATTTCCCAAGAAGATTGAAGACTGGGATATCGAGCGCATCATCAAGGACTTCGCGGACGCCGCGGAGCGGATGAAGGCGGGCGGGATGGATGGCGTCGAGCTCGAGGCCTACGGTCACCTGCTCGAACAGTTCACGTCGCCTCTCATGAACGACCTTGACGGCCCTTATGGCGGTTCCCTTGAGAACCGCATGCGCTTCTGCATGGACGTCTTGAAGGCGATCCGCTCAAGGGTCGGCGAGGACTTCATTCTGGGCGTGCGCTATACGGCGGATGAATGTCTCCCCGGCGGCACCGGCAAGTCGGAGGGCATTGAAATCTCCAAGCGCCTCAAGGAAAGCGGACTTGTCGATTACCTCAACGTGATCCGCGGCCATATCGACACCGATGCGGGCCTGACGGACGTCATCCCGATCCAGGGAATGGCGAATGCGCCGCATCTTGATTTTGCCGGCGAGATTCGTGCCGCTACCAACTTCCCAACCTTCCATGCAGCGAAAATACCGGATGTAGCGACGGCGCGCCACGCGATTGCATCGGGTAAGGTCGACATGATCGGCATGACGCGCGCTCACATGACCGACCCACACATCGTGCGCAAGATCATCGAGAAGCGTGAAGACGAAATCAGGCCCTGCGTGGGCGCCAACTATTGCCTTGACCGTATCTATCAGGGCGGAGCGGCATACTGCATTCACAACGCCGCAACCGGCCGCGAACTGACCATGCCGCACATCGTCCCCAAGGCCGAAACCCGCAAGAAAATTGTCGTGGTCGGCGCAGGTCCGGCCGGCCTAGAGGCGGCCCGCGTGGCGGGCGAGCGGGGACACGAGGTCGTGGTCTTCGAGGCCGCCAGCGGGCCGGGAGGACAGATCCGCCTGACAGCGCTGAGCCCACGCCGCAAGGAGATGATGAGCATCATCGACTGGCGCATGGCCCAGTGCGAAAAATACGGGGTGACCATCAAGTTCAATGCCTGGGCAGAAGCCGAAACCATCGAGGCGGAAAATCCTGATGTCGTCATCATCGCGACGGGCGGGGTGGCGCACACCGATGTCCTTTCCAAGGGCAACGAGTTGGTTGTGTCTTCATGGGACATCATCTCCGGAGACGTAAAGCCGGGAAGCAATGTCCTCATCTTCGACGACGCCGGCGACCATGCCGCCCTCCAGGCCGCGGAATTCATCGCGGGTGGGGGAGCGAAGGTCGAGATCATGACGCCGGACCGGTCCTTCTCCCCCGAGGTGATGGCTATGAACCTCGTGCCCTACATGCGGGTCCTGCAAAAGCTCGATGTGACCTTCACAGTTACCTATCGGCTCGAGTCCGTTGAAAAGAATGGCAACCAGCTCATTGCAAATGTCGGCAGCGACTACGGCGGCATATCCAGGCAGCGCGTCGTGGACCAGGTTGTCGTCAACCACGGCACCATTCCGCTCGATGACATCTATTTCGAGCTGAAACCGAAATCGACCAATCACGGCGAGATTTCGCATGATGAGCTCATTGCCGGACAAGCGCAGTCGGTGGTGCGGAACCCGCAAGGCCAATTCCAATTGTTTCGTATCGGCGATGCCGTTTCAGCTCGCAACACCCACGCCGCGATCTACGACGCACTGCGACTGGCGAAAGATATTTGACCCGGCAACGAACGCGCACAACAAGGGCTGCGAGATGAACAGAAGTGACGCCCTGCAATATTTTGTAGACACCGCGTTCGTGGCCTTCGACCAGTTCTCACACGACCTGCGATCGCGCAGATCGATCATCCAGCTCTTCGCCCAATCTGAAGTTCCCGGACTGGAAAGGACCAAGGCCGGGAGCCGCAAGCCGGTCTGTTCTCATCTTGGCTCGGCGTTGGCGGAAGAGACGATCCCGTCCACGCTCCGCAACTTGGTCGAACGCTTCAAGGCGATCGAGCCGCTGCTCGAATGGCGGCCGAAATCAAATCCCGCCCCGTCTGCCAGCCGCAATTTCGCTGACGGTCACGCCAACGCGATGATCCTTGGTCCGGGCGGCATCGAGGACAGACACGATCTATGGCTCGGCGTCACTTTGATGGCTCCTCACGTCCGGTATCCCGACCACAATCATCCGCCGGAAGAAACCTACCTCGTGCTTTCGGATTCCGAGTTCAGGCAGGCTGACAAGGAGTGGTTTTCGCCGGGCATCGGTGGATCATTCTACAATCCGCCAGGCATCAAACATGCAATGAGATCCCTGGATACGCCGCTGTTCGCTTTCTGGGCGCTGCTGGTGGATCAAACGCATCACTGAGCTGGCCGAAACCCGGTATTGACCGAGGGGCAGCCAAGAAGATTGCCGTTCCGATGAGGCATGCAGATCATCAATAGCTTCATCGCCTCAACGGTCCGGCTTCAAGCGAGTTCGGAGGTGGAGTTCCGCGACTACTAGGATAGATATTCCGCTTGTACTCGACCGCTTTGGGCCTGCTGAGCCTATATGACGAGATCACAAGAGGGCATCGAAATCAAAGTAGAAAACTCTGGCCTCGATCCCCAATTCCATCGACCGATCTCGGCTATCTGCTATGCGTCGACTTTCACGCGTCCGATCGGGTTGGAGCAGCACGCAAGAATATACCCTTCGGCAATATCCTCTTCGGTGATGCCGCCGTTATGCACCATATGAACCTGACCTTCAATCTTTCGGATCTTGCAGGTTCCGCAAATCCCCATGGAGCAGCCCGATGGAATCACCAGCCCCGCGGCCTTCGCAGCGGACAGGATCGTATGCGTCTCTGTACACTTCGCGACTATGCCGGACAGGGCAAACTGGATTTCGGCCACGCTTTGTTCATTCGGAACCACATCCTCGGGGACATTCTCCGCATCTGGAGGCTCTGCCTGGAAGCTTTCCTGATGATAGCGGCTCATGTCGTAGCCGAGACCCGCAAGGGCCTCGCGCACGGCCCGCATGAAGGGCTCGGGTCCGCAGCAGAACACCTCGCGGTCCAGATAGTCCTGCGCCATCAGGCCCAGCATGATCTGGTTGAACATCCCGCGGTAGCCGGTCCAGGACCGGAAGGGATCTGCCTCTTCGACGACCCATTTGAGATCGATGCCGACGATGCGCGACGCCATGAGTTCCATCCTGTCGCGCAGAATGATGTCGGACGGGCGGCGCGCGCAGTTAATGAAAACGATGTCCGGCTCGCGCCCGGAATCGTAGAGCCAAGTGGTCATCGCCACCATCGGTGTGATGCCGGAACCGGCCGAGATGAAAAGGTATTTCTCGACCGGATGATGGACGATCGAGAATTTCCCAGTCGGCCCTATAGCCTTGATGAGCGCGCCTTTGCGCAAATTGTCGAGCATCCATCTGGTGCCGATGGACCCTTCCTGCGCCTTGACCGTGACGGTCAGGGCAGTCGGACGCGACGGCGAAGACGAGATCGTATATGTGCGATAGACCGGCCCCCCTGGAACGGGCAGTTCCAGTGTAACGAACTGTCCCGGTTCATGATTGAACAGCGCGCCGGACGGACTCTGAAAGCTGAAGGTCACGACATTCGGCGCTTCCGGAGTACGGGTTACGCATTCCAACTCTTCTGCATCGGTCCAGAACGAGAGTTTTCTGAATGCGCTCATCGGGTCATTCCGCTGCAACTTGAAGCGGCGCAAGGGCGCGCTCAAGCCAGGCTGCATACCAATCGACAAATTGCGTCACGCCGCTTTCCTGCCCGGGCGAATAGGGGCCAGGAGTATAGGCCGGCGAGAGTATCCCAAGCTGATTGTTTTCAACGATTTCGCGGTCTTCGTCATTGGTCGCGATCCAGACCTCGGTCAGGCGCTTGAGGTCGTAGTCCACACCTTCGACCGCGTCCTTGTGCACAAGCCAGGTGGTGGTGACTTCGGTTTCAGTGGCGCTGATCGGCAACACCCGGAAGGTGAGGGAGTGGTCCGGCAGGAAGTGGTTCCATGTAGAGGGATAATGGAACATGAGGAGCGAGCCGGCGTCGGGCGGCGCAACCCGGCCAAGGTTCTTGGCGACGGCCGCCTTGCCGTCCATCGTATAGCTCACGGCCTTTTCCTGAAGCGGCATACGCGCCAGGCGGTATTGTCCCTCTCCGGCGAGTTGGAACTGCGCCGGCGCACCGGCGCCAGCGCAGCGGTCGAAATGCGCCTGTAGCTTCGCCGATACCTTCCCATCAGCTTGGACGCCAGCGACTTCGGGATCGAGCGGGAATGAGCGGCACAGCGCCGGATGATTACTGCTGCAATGATAGCATTCGCGGTTGTTCTCCCACACCAGCTTCCAATTGCCTTTTTCGATGATGGTCGACGTGTACGCGACTTTGGAATCCGTAAGGTCGTGGAC
The DNA here is from genome assembly GCF_040321125.1 of Mesorhizobium sp. M0518. NCBI lineage: Bacteria > Pseudomonadati > Pseudomonadota > Alphaproteobacteria > Hyphomicrobiales > Phyllobacteriaceae > Mesorhizobium > Mesorhizobium sp. M0518. The sequence goes on along the minus strand of NZ_JAMYQY010000038.1, from coordinate 23,086 downwards.
TTCGAGATATGGCTGAGCCATCTGGGCGAAAGCATCGAAATCAGGTGGAGTGGTGGACAGGCAGACGTGGATCAGGCCATCGAGATTGCGAAGATTGACGGGCTTCAAACCATGTTTTGAGGCATTGAAATCCGGGCCCATGTCATTCGCCCAGATCAGCTTGCCATCGAGCTCATAGGTCCACTGGTGATAGGGACAAACGAGCTTGGCCACCTGGCCTTCGCGCGCCTTGCAGATCAGCGACCCGCGATGCCGGCAGGAATTATGAAAGGCGCGGATTTCGCCATCGCGGCCTCGAACGACGATCACCTCGTAGGCACCCACGCGCATCGTTACATAGCTACCAGCTTTGGCAAGCTGGCACGCCGGGGCTGCGTAGAGCCATTCCTGGTAGAAGATGTGCTCGAGGTCGAGCTGGTAAATCGTCGGCGATGTGTAGAACGGCTGTTCGAGCGCATAGCCCGAGACGCGACGTGCTAGCAGCTCTTGGATGGTCGGCGAGGCGGCGTTCATGCGGAAATTCCATGGATAGCAGGCTTATTTGAAATGAAATTTTCTGGCTTGAACGCCTTTTGCGCAACAGCAGTAATTTTCAGCACGAGTTAGTTCAGCTAATGTCTTGCACGCCGCGAGCTCCCATGGGCCAACAAGCGGTTCCGAAGGGGCTGTGATGCCAAGACCGTACGATCTCTCCTCGGTGACCGCTCTCATCTGCTTCGAGGCTGCTGCCCGAAATGCAAGTTTCAAGAATGCCGCTCAGGAATTGAACGTGACACCCGCGGCCATCAGCCACCAAATCAAGGCGCTTGAGGGTGACTTGGGATGCAGCCTGTTCCTGCGCAGGAGCCGTGGTGTCGAATTGACTGAGAAAGGGGCGTTCTTGTTCGTTGCGGTGCAGCGCGGGCTAGAGACGATTTCCGACGCCGTTACTCACATGCGTGATCGCCCCGAAACCGCTGACGTGACCATCCGGACAACGACGGCAGTCAGTTCGCTTTGGCTTACACCGAAGATTTCTACCTTCTGGAAAAGCCATCCCACCATCACTGTCTCGCAGATCGTCAGCGACGTGCCCGGAGCCGCCATCCGTTGCGATCTAAGTATTCAATACGGTGATGCGCAGGAGAATCGCGAAGAGTGCCACAAACTCTTTCACGATCGCATCGTCGCGCTGGGAACGCCAAAATTCGCCGCTGAGCATGGCATTGGCCGGATTGAGGATCTGCTCAAGGCGCCTTTGATTCATACGAATAACGAGGATACCGACTGGGAGAACTGGCCGGACTGGTTTCAAGCGCTTGGACACACCATCCCAAAGGGCCGCAGGTTTTCAGTCAACAACTACATGATTGCCCTCCAGGCCGCTCAGGATGACATTGGGGCGGTCTTGGGATGGGATGGATTGGTCAAACGTCTGATGGATCAGGGACGGCTGGTCGCACTTGTGCCCGACAATATTCCATCGCCCAGGGCATTTTATCTGAAAATCCATCCCAAGGCAGGTTCGAAAGCCCGACTCTTTGCCAGTTGGCTCGCCAAAAGCTCTTGAGGGCTGCTCTCTTGCTCGCGGACTTCGTAGGAAGTCGGCACCTTGAGGCTCAATCACAGGGAGTGTAACCGCTGACCCGCAGCCTTCAACGCGGATGGACCCTGTCGATGGAAGTTGGCAATAGGATCGCCGTAAAAATCTACACGAGGAGCGCTCCGGACGGACGAACTCTAGCTGTCTCGTTCCTGCATTGCGATTTCTCGGATCCAGCTTCGCAGGATTTCGGCAGCTGGTGAAAGCGTGCGCTTATCGTTCCAGGTGAGATAGTAGCTTCCTGGAGCCGGGAGTTCGAGTTCGGTCAGCCTGACCAGTTTGCCTTCGTCTATCTGTGACTTCACGAGGCGATGCCAGCCTACGGCAAGGCCCTGGTCGGCTTGAGCCGCCTGCATGGCTACAAAGAATTTTCCGAATCGGCGGCCGCGGGTCGGGCCGTGGGGCACGGCCGCACGTCGCAAGACTTCGTCCCAGCCCGCCCAGTTCGGATCAACCCAGTCGACATGCAGCAAGGGAAGATCCGGCAGGGATGCTGCCGTCGCGTCTCGATGTGCTTTGGCAAACTCCACCCCGCAGACCGGATAGATGGTTTCGCCGAAAAGAAGCTCGGCGTTCTCGTCAGGCCAGGAGCCGAACCCATATCGGATGCGCAACTCTACCTCGGCCCTCCGGTAGTCTCGCGGATTGTCAGAGATCAGATGATCGACTGCAATCTCGCCGTAACGTGTCCAGAAATCGGGCATACGCGGTATCAGCCACATCGTAGCAAAGGCGTCAGAACAGGCGAGCGTGACGTTCTTGGAGCGATCGCCGCGCTTGACGTTACGGACAATTTCGGCTGCGCGCGAAAAGCCACTCGCAAGGACGCCATAGAGGTCCTCGCCGGCACTCGTCAGCATCACCCCCGAGCCCAGCCTTACAAACAGCTGAACGCCAAGTTCGTCCTCGACCGCCTTGACCTGCCTGCTTACCGCCCCGGGAGTTACATTCAGCTCTCCCGCCGCCAATTTGAACGACAAGTGCCTGGCGGATGCTTCGAAGACGGCGAGAGCTGTCAGGGAGGGTAGGTCATAATATCGGCGAACCATCCTGGGCTCCAAACGTTCCAAAACCGAGCGGGGCAGAAACTTCGTCAAGACGTGCGCGCGGCGTCGTGATCTCTACCATGCATACACCAGATCGCATCTTGCTAAAGCTGGTGCTGTCGGGACTGCAGGCACTTTCATGCGGAGTATGCTGACCGTAGCAACTCAGCAAAGATGAAGGTTTCTGCTTGGCGCGGGAGGGAATGATTTACGGGCCGGCGTTCAGTGAATGAGCCGCGTTTCCCATGACGATGCTGATTGGGTCAATCGTAAGCGACGAGGCGAAGCCTCCGACGTCCGCGTATAAGTCAACACGCGCGTGAGACTTTTGCAGTAGGTCAAATCGGCGGGTTGCAGCGATAGTCGCGCGCGGTCCGGCTGCGGCTCGCGTGTTCTTTTTGGAGGCCCGCATGACCATTGAAGCGCAAATCTCGCGAAGGGGAGGACGCGACGCCCGCCGAATTATTCGGACCGCGCCCAAGGTGGAGATGCTGCCGACACTCAAGCGCGGGCTACCTGTAATCGAGCCCATGGATGCAGAGCAGGTAGAACGCATTCACGAAGCGTCGCTGGCGATCCTGGAAGAGGTCGGCGTGGTATTCCGCGATCCGATTGCTCTTGAGGACTGGAAGAGAGCAGGCGCCGACGTTCGCGGTGAGCGAGTCTATCTGGATCGCGCGTTGGTGATGGATCTGATCAAAACCATCCCCCCCGACATTGAGTATTTCGCACGCAACCCGGCAAAAAACGTACAGCTGGGCGGCCCGAATTCGATCTTCGTGCCGATGACCGGCGCGCCATACATGCGCGATCTTGACGACGTGCGTCGCGGCCCGACCATTGCGGACCTGGGGACCTTCCATAAGCTGGCGCACATGATGCCGGCGCTGCATTCATCGGCGCACCATATCGTCGAGCCGATGGATATCGTCGTTGCGCACCGACATCTGCACATCACCTACTCGTCGATGAAGCATTCCGACAAGATCTTCATGGGCATGACCACCTCGCCCAAGAATGCCGAGGACGTGCTCGAGATGTGCGAGATTCTCTTTGGCAAAGGCTTCATGGAAACGAATGCGGTCACTACCGGAAATTGCAACGGCAATTCTCCGCTCGTGTGGGACCAGGTCATGCTCGGCGCCATGCGGGCGTTCTGCCGGCGCAACCAGCCGGTGCTGTGCTCGCCCTTCGTGCTGGGCGGCGCAAACACGCCTGCGTCGACGGCGGCTGCGGTGGCGCAGCTAAATGCCGAGGCACTCTCCGCACTCGCCTACACCCAAGTGATCCGCAAGGGCTGTCCGGCCATCTACGGGCATTACCTGTCGACGGTCTCCATGCAGTCCGGCGCCCCAATGGCTGGAACGCCCGAGATATCGCTGATGAACTTCATGATCGGTCAGATGGCGCGACGCTACAACGTGCCGTGGCGCACATCGAACCTGCTCGGCGGTGCCAAGATTTTCGATGCTCAGGCCGGCTACGAAAGCGCCATGACAATGATGGCGGTGCTGATGTCCGGCGCCAACTACATCTGGCACTCGGCGGGCTGGAACGAAGCCGGGATGCATTGTTCCATCGCCAAGTTCGTGGTCGATGCCGAGGTTTGTGCCATGGGTTATCGCATGACCCAAGGTATCCAGTGGGAAGATTTCGACGAGGCCTTGGCCGCCATCCGTGACGTCGGACCCGGTGGCCACTATCTCGGCCATCCGCATACCCAGGCCAACTTCGAACGTGCATTTTTCATACCAAAGCTCTTCGATAACAATTCGATCGAGCAATGGAAGGTCGACGGCTCCAAGGACATAAAGCAAAGGGCGCTCGACCATGCGAAGCACCTTTTGGGAGAGTACCAGGAGCCCACGCTGGATCAGGCCAAAGATGAAGAACTGCGCGCCTATATCGATCGACGCTCGCGCGAGATCCCGGCGGTTGACGCGCTCAACGACGATTATTGAGCGTTGTCATGCGCGTCAACAGGATCAACGTCTATTCGACCCAGCTTCCAACCAAGGGTGGCGCCTATAAGATGGCGAGCACCGAAGTCCATTCGTTGGACAGCACCCTTGTCGAGGTTGTGACGGATGACGGCATTACAGGATGGGGCGAAACCTGCCCAGTCGGTCCAGTCTATCAACCCCATCACGCGCTGGGAGCTCGGGCGGCGTTAGCTGAAATCGCGCCAGGCCTGATTGGAGAGTCGACCCAGTCGATACGTCATCTCTCCAAACGGATGGATGAAAGGCTCAACGGGCACAACTACGCCAAGGCGGCGCTCGACATAGCGTTCCTCGACCTCATCGGCCAGCGTCTTGGCGTGCCGGTGTCGATGCTGCTGGGCGGAGCACTTACAGACCGCGTGCCGTCTTACTACTCGCTGATTGTGGGCGCTCCGGACGAATCCGCGCGTATCGTGGCCGACAAGGTCAGAGCGGGCTACCCGCGTATCCAGGTCAAGATTGGTGGTCGCGACCTAGAGAAGGACGCAGCAACGGTGCATAAGGTCTGGGAGACTGTGGGCCTCAAGGCAAGCATCGTTGTGGACGGCAATCGTGGCATGTCCGTAGCATCTGCGCTTCAATTGGATCGCCTTTGCCAAAACATCCCGTGCGTGTTCGAGCAGCCCTGCAACAGCATGGAAGAGAACGCCACTCTCCGGGGCAGGTTTACCCATCCCATTTATCTCGACGAGAACACCGAAGACCTTAATGCAGTATTGCGGGCCATATCGTCGGGCATTGCCGATGGATTTGGTTTCAAAGTTACGCGTCTGGGCGGTTTGACCAAAATGGCGGTCGCCCGCGATATGTGTTCCATCCGGTCGCTGCCGCACACCTGCGACGACGCATGGGGCGGCGACATTATCGCAGCCGCGTGCGTACATCTTGCTTCTACGGTTGAGCCACGTCGCTTTGAAGGCACCTGGATCGCGCAAGAATATATCGATGGGCACTACGACAATACGAACCCCGTTGTCATAGAAAATGGTCATATTGCCGTGCCGCAGGGAGCGGGCCTCGGAGTGAAGCCCGAAGCCGGCGCCTTTGGCGCCCCGGTAGCGAGCTATGGTTGATGATGAATGCTCCGGCCCGCGTCCCCGAAGTCAGCAGCCCCGTCCGCCTTGAAGCTGCGTTTCAGGTGCCGGGCAAGGCGCATGACATTGCCGTGCTCGTGCTGCCAGGATTTTCGCATCTGGCGCTTCACGCCTATATCGAGCCCTTGCGTATAGCCAACGCAGTTTCCCGGCTTCCACTGTTCCGCTGGCGGATTGCGGGGACCGACGGCCAAGCGGTCGTGGGCGCCAATGGACTTTCGATTCCAGTGGACGTGACAGTCGAGGAATTGGCCGCGGACGGGTCCTACGATTGCAGGCTGAACCAGTTCGTCGTCGTAGCGGGCGAACCTGTTGAAAAGCAGATGACGCCTCACCTGAACGCGTTCCTGCGGATACTGGCGAGGCGCGGGATACCGATATCGGCGGTGGGCACGGCGACGTGGCTTCTCGCCCAGACGGGCCTTCTCGCGGAGAGCCGTTGCACTATCCATTGGTCACGGCTCGCGGCTTTCTCCGAGGTTTTTCACAAGCCGCGCATCCGTGATTCCCTGTTCGTCAGGGATGGCCAATATTCAACCTGCGCCGGTGAATTGGCGGCGTTCGATCTCGCGGTGGATCTTGTTGCGGGTCACGCGGGCGCCTACGTCGCTCAGGAAGTCTGTCGTCATGCCACGGTAGAGGGCCAACGCTCCGGTTCGAACCGCCAGACGGGTCCATCAGGTCTGGCGTTTGCGGGTGTCAGCGACAAGCTGGCGATGGCCATGCGCATTATGGAAGAGAATGTGGAGACTGCGCTGTCGATGGGTGACGTTGCGGGCCGGGTTGGGATCTCCCGCCGGCAGCTTGAACGCCTGTTCGCGATCCACATAGGTCAGCCGCCGGCCCGTCACTACCTCAGGGTCAGGGTCGACCAAGCCAAGCGCCTGCTCGAAGGCACGCGTATGCCCATCATAGATATTGCTGTAGCCTGCGGGTTTATCTCAGCATCGCATTTTGCCAAATGCTTTCGTATCATCAACGGTCTTTCGCCACAGCAGTGCCGGACAATGGTGCCGGCATGGGTCGGCCCAGGCTTGGGATAGTTCAGTCTAGACCCTGATGGTTGAATTCATCGGCGTGGAGCTCTAGCAAAGAAGACGGCGGCGCCCCTGGCTACGCAGAGCCACACTTAAGCCAGCGCGCGAGGCTGCTGATCAACCTAATCGCCCCAAGTCATAATAGGCTCGCCGAGAACAGCGTGATCCACTTCGATTCCGAGCCCGGGGAGATCCGGCGGGATGACCCCTCCGTCGCCAAAGTGAGCGTTGAACTTGGCTGTTTTTGCCGTGACCATATCGTCGCTTTTCAACACGCAGCGCAAGAGTCGCGTGGGTACGGTTGCGCCAAGGTGAACGATTGCAGCAAAGGCGATGGTAGAGCCAGCGGTTTCCTGAACACTCATGGTGAGGCCTGCGGCACGACAGATGTCGCGATGGCGCCGGCCGTGAGTCAGGCCACCGGCTTTCGAGATCTTTAGTCCGATGCCATCGTTCGGAAGAGACTGCGGAGCCTCCCGGTTCAGTGTCGGGCAGACCTTGCCTGCAAGAAAGATGCCTTCGCTTCGAATGGCGCGATGGCGCTGTTAGCCAACGATACATAGGCAGCCGGTCATGAAATCAGCACCAGAAGCGCTTGGGGTCGGCCGATTGAAGATTGGCTTTGTACTGGCTCGTTCCTTTACTCTTTCTGCGTTCGCGCTGTTCGTCGACACGCTCAGATTGGCCAGCGATGAGGCCGACAAATCCGGTAGGATTTTCGCGGATTGGCAGCTTCTAGCGAGCACCCGTAATCTGATCACCTCCAGTTGCGGTCTCCTGGTCGCACCGACATCGGATTTCGTGGACCCGACCGAGTTCAACTATATCGTGGTCGTGGGCGGGCTGCTGAACAGTGAATTTCCAGTCGATAGCGAGACGGTCAGCTACCTCAAAAGAGCCGCCGCCGCCAAAGTTCCACTGATCGGGGTCTGTACGGGGACGTTCATCCTGGCCGAGGCCGGCTTAATGAAGTTCCACCGAACCTGTGTAAGCTGGCTCCACTATCACGCTTTCCGCGAACGCTTCCCGGATCACGAGGTCAGGTCGGACCGTCTTTTCAATCTTGATCGCGCCAGGGGATCATGTGCCGGGGGCAGCAGCGCAGCGGACATGGCGGCGTCAATCGTTAGACGTCATATCGGTAGAGAGGCAGAGAGAAACGCCCTCGAAGTGTTGCAGATCGAGAGGGCGCGCGCGCCGTCCGACATCCAGCCGCACAGCCCGACCTTCATTGAATGCCAGGATCCTCGGCTCAAGGCGGCGCTCATCATCATGGAGAACCATATCGAGAATACGATCTCCATTCCCAAGGTGGCTGCCTTGGTTGGACTGTCCCGAAGGCAACTCGAGGGCCTCTTCATGGAGAAGACAAAGAGTTCTCCGGCTGTTGTTTACACAAGGGTGCGTCTGGAGCGGGCGAAGCACCTCCTGATGCAGACCCGTGCTCCAATGATCGAGATCGCCGTCGAGGTCGGTTTTGAGAACGCATCGCATTTCTCGCGGCTCTTCCGTGAGACCTATGGCCAGCCGCCTACCAAATTCAGGTCAGCGATTTCAAGTTAGGTCACCACCTTTGTCCCGTTGTGACCTTCTCTGCTCGAACGAATTCTAAATGAGGTGGTCGGCGGCCACGATGTGCGAATGGGAAGTTTTGACCCGATTTCGCCACGATCCCGAGCCTAGAAAGCCGCATTAACCGCCTCCGGCCTCCCCGGCTCATGGCCGCAGCTCAACTCATCAACGCAGCGTCGAAAGGACACTTCGTAAGCTTCTCATAGCCGTCTTCTGTTATCAGGACCTGCTCTTCAAGTTTTACCCCTTCACGGCCTCCAACGGCACCAACGTAAGCCTCGACACACAAAGTCATGCCAGGCTCAAGAGCATAGTCAAACGCTCCTGGAATAAAGTCTTCAGGGTAGTAGATTGCAGGATATTCGTCGCACAGCCCGATGCCATGGATCATTATGCCGTATCGCTGATCAACGAATTCTTTCGGCAATTTATGGCCCCGCTGGGTGAGTTCAGTGAATGAGATGCCCGGCTGCAAGAGTTCCATGTTGGTCGTAATGTGCTCGAGAGCGATGGCGTGGAGTCTGCGTTGTTCATCGCTCGGGCGCCCATCACCGCAAAACCAGGTTCGCGAAAAGTCCGCGCACATACCGTATGGTCCCACCATATCGGTATCGAAGGCCACCAGATCTCCTGCTGCTATCCTTCGCGGTCCTGCTTCCTGCATCCAGGGATTTGTCCTCGGGCCAGAAGTGAGTATTCGTGTCTCGATCCATTCACCTCCGCGCGCAATGTTTTCAGCATGGAGAACTGACCACAATTCAGTTTCTGCAATACCTGGTCGCAAAAGCTGGCGCATTTTCGCAACCGCAATTTCGCACGTTGCCAGGGAGCAGCGCATGGCATTGATCTCGTCGATACCCTTTACAGCCCTTGCATGCTCCATGAGTTGCATACCGTTGCAGATTTCGATGCCGGCGGCGTCCAGCGCGCGCAAGCCGGGGATCTCGATCTTGTCGACCGCAAGTCGGCGGTTCTTGCCTCCATGGGTTCGTAACAGCTCATCAATTTGCCCTGCAAAATCCTTGGCAACGGCTTCCTCTTGATCGCCAGACACGAAATAGTAAAAGCCCGCACCGCCCGCGCGAATCTCGTTCACCAATGGCAGATGCTCCGAAAGGTGCCCGCAACGATGGAAGTCCCAAAGAACAACGTATCCATCGGCTGAAACAAAAACAGCACGTGATGGATTGTGCATGATCCAAAGATGCATGTTCGAGGAGTCAGTTGCATATCGGATGTTCAGTGGATCGAAGCACAGCACGCCGGCGTAATCCCGTTGGCGCAGTTGCTGCACGATACGGTCTAGACGGGTTTTCCTCATCCGTTCCAGGTTTGGAGGAGTGAGGCCTAGCGCTGCCCACTCGGCGAAAGCGACATCTGTCGGTCCGATCTCCACCCGATCGTTTTCGTCTATGGTTCCATCCGGCTTCAGCGCCGTCGCCCGGCGCGTCGGATCAATTTTGTTCTTCGCGACCGAAAACGAGGACATTCTTGATGATTCCTACTGCTGAAGATGTGTCGGTGTACTGCCGAGTTGACGGATTTCGCTCGGGACTCCGCGCTGCTGAAGGCGGAAAATATTGCCCGGCATACGGTCCATTCATCCTGGACTTGTACGCTATCAGCCTCGACAAGCACTTGGATTGAGGCCGAAGGCCTGGCGGAAGCATTTCGAAAAATGCGAGGCCGACGCGAAACCGCATGCGATTGCGATCTCGACAACGGGCAACTCTGTCTGTTCAATGAGACGCTTGGCGCGGCTAAGTCTCAAATGCAGATAGAATCGCATGGGAGACCACGTCGTTGACTGCTGGAAAAGCCGTTCGATCTGACGCTGGGAGCGGCCGACGCATTTTGCGATGTAGCGGAGCGGCAGTGGATCCTCAATATGCTCCTCCATGATTTGAATGACGTCTGCAAGCGACTTGCAGATGCCGGTTTCACCAGCATTGACGGTCGATTGTCTATCTGAAGCGGGACGCCAATGGCCGGCAGTCGTATGTCGGCAGACAGCCAACGCGATGTCTCTGCCAAGGCGCTCGCTGATCACCTCCATAACGAGGTCGAAGGACGCGAATTCTCCTGCGCAAGTCAGGAGGTGAGGATCGCGAACGAACAGTTGGTCGGTAACCTGGAGGCGGCCGAACTTTTCCGAGAGGGCGGCCCTCTGGTTCCAATGGATTGTGCAAGCGGTATCGTCGAGTAATCCGCTTTCCGCCAGCAGCCATGTGGCGGTACCCAACGCCGCGATTGGAACCCCTTGCCGCTTGCAAAGCCGAAGAATCTTCGTGAGGGAAGTCGACATCTGCTTTTGGACCGGCTCGCCCGCGCAGACGATGACCATGCTTGGTCCCCTGCCGGACTGAATGCATTCTCCAGTGCCGGCAAAATTACCGCCGACCGAAAGGATGAACCCGCTGGCGCATTCGACTGGCTGGCCATCCGGGCTCGCAATCGTCCACTCGAAGGCGGATCGTCCGGAGATCGAATTGGCAAGGCGAAGCGGATCCACGAAGGAAGAAAGGCCGAGCTGAGAAAATCCCGGAAGTGCAAGAATGACCAGTCGGTACACGTCGTGGGTGTCGATCACCTGCCGGCTGGGATCCCACCCCACGATCCTCGAACTGTCTCCTGCTGAAAATGGCGCATTCATAAGGTCATACATCCTCGTTGACGGTCATCAACATCGAGCGGCGTTGGCACCAGCGTCTTGCAGGATGGATACCGCCGCCATCAGCCGCGGACGTTGTGCTTGCGCTTCATGAAGTCCTTGGCGGTTTCGACTGCCACGGCCGCATCGCGGCAATAGGCATCGGCGCCGACGGCCTTGCCGAATTCCTCGTTGAGCGGCGCGCCGCCAACCAGCACGACATAGTCGTCGCGAATGCCCTTTTCCTTCATCGTGTCGATGACGACCTTCATGTAGGGCATGGTCGTGGTCAGCAGTGCCGACATGCCGATGATGTCGGGCTGGTGCTCTTCAATCGCTGCCATGTATTTCTCGACCGCATTGTTGATGCCGAGGTCGATGACGTCAAAGCCGGCGCCTTCCATCATCATGCCGACCAGGTTCTTGCCGATGTCGTGGATGTCGCCCTTGACGGTGCCGATCACCATCTTGCCCTGCTTCGGCGCGCCGGTGGCGGCGAGCAGCGGACGCAGGATGAACATGCCGGCCTTCATGGCGTTGGCCGACAGCAGCACCTCGGGAACGAACAAGATGCCGTCGCGAAAATCCTCGCCGACGATACGCATGCCTTCGACCAGCGCCTCGGTCAGCACATTGTACGGCACCCAGCCACGCTCGAGCAGGATGTTGGTGCCTTCCTCGATCTCTTCCTTCAGCCCGTCATAGAGATCGTCGTGCATCTGCTGCACCAACTCGTCGTCGGAAAGTTCGGAAAGGATGATCTCGTCGTCGGCCATGTCGGGTCGCCTCACGCATAGTTCAAAGGAGGTCGGTACCCCATGCTCGATGGGGCACCGACCAGGCTTCCGGTTGGAGCCTCGGGAGTCTGCTAGGCTGCCAGCCAGACTTTCTGCAAATCCATCTGGAAAGTCTGGTGGATTGCATAGTTCTGAACTTTTTTGTTCATGTGACCAAAGAGGCTTTGCCAGAACGGCTGTATGATGACCCCAGAATCCTGAAGCACATCTTCGATGTCCTTCATCAGTTCCTTCCGCTTGGCGGCGTCGCTGACCGAGAACGCCTTTTTGAGCTTGGCATCGAAGTCGGCGTTTGCGTAAGCAGTCTCATTCCAAGCCTCGCCAGTGCGATAAGCCAGCGCCAGGACCTGAACCCCGAGCGGCCGCATGTACCAGACGGTCAGCGAATAGGGATACTTCGCCCAGTCGTTCCAGAAAGTCGAACCCGGAAGCACCGTGCGCTTGACCTTGATGCCGGCCTCTCGAAGCTGCGCCGCAATGGCGTCACCGGTATTCTTCTGCCAGTCTTCGTCGATCGAAATCAGTTCATGCTCGAACTCGGCATGACCGGATTCAGCAATGAGTTTCTTCGCGCCATCGACGTCCCGGCTCTTCTTAGGCAATGCAAAATATTCCGGATGGATCGGGGCGACGTGATGGTTTTCGCCGACCGTTCCGCGCCCTGCATAGCCGAGTTGAAGGATGGTTTTGTTGTCTACCGCCATCTGCAGCGCATTGCGGACCTTCTTGTCGTCATAGGGTTTGTTGGCCGTGTTGGTGCGGCACACCAGTGTCGTTGCGGTGGCGACCTCCGATTTGACCACGTCCATCTTGTCCAGGATGTCGATGAAGTCCGCCGGTGTCTCCATGTTCACATCGATCTCACCGGAGTCGAAGGCAGCCACCGTTGCCTGGAAGTCGGTGCCATAATCGATGAATTGCACTCCATCCAGCAGAGCTTCGCCGCCCCACCATTTGCCATTCTCCCGGCGTTTGACTTCAGCCTTGCTGCCGACCGCGTAGGATACCAGTTCGAAGGCGCCCGTTCCGATCGGCTTTGCGACCGGATCAGCGCCGCCGGCATCGAAACTGCGATGGACGATCAGTCCAGGGTAGTCGGTGAAATTCGCGATGATAGCGATGTCCGGGTCGCTCAGCTTGAGCTTGACGGTATGGTCATCGACCTTGACGATCGCTCCATCTCTCGCCTTGCCGGTCTTGGTATCGATCAGTCCCCCGACGCGCGCGGCCATCGAATTGCCGGAGACGCCCTTCTCGCACCAGCGGGTGATGTTGAGGACTACGTCATCGGCGTCGAAAGCGTCGCCATTGTTCCATGTCACGCCCTTCCGGACATGGAAGACATATTCGGTGGCATCCTCATTGACCTCCCAGCTTTCCAGCAGGACAGGTTCAAATGTGAATTCATGTGTGTAGCGAACCAGCGGTTCGAGCCAGCACCGAGAAATGTTGGCAAGCTCAACCCAGTCATAGGTACGTGGGTCTTTCTGCGCCTTGACGGGCATGGACACGCGCAGAGTCCCGCCCTTCTTCGGCTCGGCCGCGCGTGCGGGCTGCGGCAATGCCACGCCAATCAAGCCGTAGGCCATCGCAGCCGAGGCGCCGAACGTGCTTGCAAGCGCGAGAAACTCGCGTCGGTCCATTTGTCCGGCTTTGACGTCGCTCGCCATTTTTTCGATGGCAGCCGGAACGTGATTCCCATTGCTTCTGAACAGTCCCATTTTCTTCTCCCTTGCTAGTGGTTCCCGGATATTGATCGCGTGGGTTATTGGGCGGATGCCTAGGCGAGGCTTGGCGAGATTTCCTCCTGGCGATGCGCCACGAATGCATCGAGTTCCTCGCGCACGGCTGGATCCATCTGCGGCTGCTCGTAGCTCGCGACGATCGATTTCGCCTTCTCACGGCAGCGCTGCGCCATGTCCTTTGAGCCTTTGACCTTCCACTGCTCATAGCTGAGGTAATCGAGGATCTCCGGCGCGAAGAATGCGTCCTTGAAGCGCTTGAGCGTGAAGGAATCTCCGAGATAGTGGCCGCCGGGACCGATGCGCCGCACTGCCTCGAGAGCGTCGTCGAAATGCTCGAACGAAATCCCCCGCGCGTATTTTTCGATCAGTAGGTTCTGTTCGGCATCGGCGACAAACTTCGCCATGCAGCATACGAGGCCGGCCTCATCCCAGCCGCCCGCGTGCATCATCAGGTTCGCGCCTGCGCTCGCCCCCGACATGTAAGCGATCGCCGACTCGTATCCGGACTGAGCATCAAAGGTCTTGGCGGACGACTGGGATGCAGTCGTGCGCCACGGCAAACCATACCGCCTTGCCATCTGGCCGATGACGGCGTTGATCAACGTGACTTCGGGCATGCCGGACATCGGGGCGCCGCTGCGCATCGACACCGAGACTGAATATTGCCCATAGATCATTTTGGCGCCGGGCCTGACCAACTGGGTGTAGGCGAGGGCTGCGAGTGCCTCGGCGTTCAACTGGGCGATTGTGGCCGGGATGTCAGCAGGGGTGTTTGCGGCGCCGAGCACAAAAGGCGACAGCAGGACGACTTGGTTTGCCTCGACGAAAGCGCGGAGCCCTTCCAGCATGGTCGAATCCCAGACCAGCGGCGAGTTTCCCGATACGTGACCGAGCATCACCGCATTCTGATCCATAAAGGCCTTGCCGTGGACGATCTGCCCCATGGCGATCGAGTCCTCGGCTCGCTGTTTCCCGGTCGTCAGACCGAAGAAGGGCATGTTCGTTTCCACAAGGCTCGAATGGTTGATGTGCAGATGGCGCCATGGAACAGCGATGTCGGTCGGCTCACAGGTGAACCCGCCGGCGATATGGAACCCCGGCAGCATCTGGGTCAGCCGGTTCATGTCCCGTAGATCCTCGATCGTGGATGCGCGTCGCACACCCTGAAGGTCCCGGACGTTTGGCGCGCCTTGCATGGCGCCGAAGGTCATTGTGTCCGGCGCGATCTCGAAACGCTGTGACGGATCGCGAGATGTCATCTCAAAACGGGATGGCGCCTTGGAGATGAGATGCATCAGCATCTCGCCATCGAGGCGCACACGTTGGCCTTGGACGTCGGCGCCCGCCTCCTTCCATTGCCGGATCGCCGTTTCATCCCGGAATTCGATTCCGATCTCGCGCAAGATCGCCAACGAAGCCTGGTGAAGGCGCTCAAGCTGCTCAGCAGTGACGGCCTCCACGGGTCGAATGCCGTACTTGATCGTCGAGACGCGAGGCCTCTTCTCTGCTTCCCGGGCGGCTACGACCGACGCGCGTCCTCCGCGGCGTCGGATTACGGGAGTATCAGTGTCCATCATCGCGTTTTCCCAGAGGGGCGCTAAGGTCCCCGTCAACAGAGCTTTCCTCGGTCCGCTTACGGAACGCAGCCCTGCTCATTGACGTTGACAATAGGGTTCTGTGAGCGCCCTGAGGACTCGTAAAAGGTTTCGCTGGCGTTAAACTCAGTTTATACCTGGATCGACTGCGCAGGCACTCGTTGCCTGGTTAGGACACCCGAAAGGCGAGGCGGCTGGGGTGGGTACGGGAACCTGGGCAGCGGTGCCGGTAGCCGTCTAAGGGCGCAATTCCTGCGACTGCGCGAGGAACCAGTCTACAAGTACCTTGCACCTCTTGTTTTTGCCTGCATCGCCATTAGACAACAGGAAGAAGGCGCGGTCGGTCTTGATCTCGGTCGCGATGGGCCGAACCAGCAGGCGGTTTTTGAGCAGGTGTTGGGCGGTCAGGGACCATCCCAGCGAGATTCCTTCGCCGGCAAGAGCTGCTTGAAGCGTCAGCTGATAGTCATTGAATACAATGTTCGGTTTCGTCTCGCTGGGATCTCCGCCTGCAAGCGCGACCCATTCGGGCCAGCTCATGCGCCGGCGAAAGGCATCGGACGAATGAATAAGCTGATGTCGAACCAGCTCATCGACGCTCTGGGGGGCGGGATGCGCCAGAAGATATGCGGGGGAGCAGACGGGAAAAATGATCTCGTCGCATACGAACCAACTGTTGGTTCTGTCAAAATCCCGTGGCCGCACCCATACGGTGACGTCCACTTCGTGATCGGGCTCGATATCCCGATCGGTGGCGACAACCTTGATCTTAACTTCGGGATGCTCTTCCTGGAAATGATAGAGCTGAGGCGCAAGCCAATGTGCTGCCAGAGAAGTCGACGCAGCAAAAGTGATGTACTTCGTTCCGCGATCTGAGATGGTCTCAAGTCGCTGTTCCAGACGGCGGAAACTCGTGCGCACCTCATCGTAGAGTTGCCTGCCTGCCTCCGTCAGCTCTACCCCTCGATTATCACGGGCAAAGAGCGCGGTCCCGCAATGCTTTTCGAACGACTTGATCGAGTGCGAGACGCTCGGTTGCGTCACGTTGAGCTCGCTGGCTGCGCTTTTGAAACTTAGGGTGCGGGCAGCCGCTTCGAAGACAAAAAGCGAATGCGTCGAGGGCACCATGCTACGAAGCTTTGACATGAAGCAGGTCTATATCAGACGCTATCTTTTCCGTCTACGAGACGCCAGCCAACTGATCTATTTGAACAGGAAACAACGCGACCGCGGATTGTTGCCAAGCCTTCGTCATCGGTCGCCTTAACTCAGCGAGTTGGCAGTGAATTCGTTCAACCAAACCATGACGAAAGAGCGCAAAGTCGTTCAGCCACCCCATCCCGAACCGACTGTGTCCGGCTGGTACACTGCTGCCGGACCGGAGTTGGCGCTGCTTCCACAGGAAGGCGATGTTGCTTGTGATTGCCTCGTGATTGGCGGCGGCTGGATGGGGCTGCACGCGGCCCGCCGATTTGCCGAACTCAACCCGCAGTCTTCGGTTGTCCTGGTAGACGCCGGCCGTATTGGGAACAATGCATCCGGACGGTGCATGGGTTTCGTCATCGATCTCGCGCACAATCCTCGGAAGCGCGATTTCGTCGAAGACATCAAGGGGAACAAGGAAGAGCTGTTCGTTAACCTGGACGGGATCGCCTATATCCGAAGCGCTGTCGAAGAGCATGGGGTCGATTGCGACTGGGACGCGCAGGGAAAATACCACAGTGCGGCCACCGCTCATGGTGTGGAGGATCTGCACCGCTTTTCGCAGGCACTGGATAAGCTTGGGCAGAACTACAGCTGGGTCGAGACCCCCGAAATCCAGGCGATCACAGGAAGCAAGCACTACATCAAAGCCCTGCATCATCCCGGCACCGTCTTGGTCCAGCCTGCGAAGTATCTCCAGAATGCGACAAGGCGCCTGCCCGCGAACGTCACCGTTCACGAAAACACCCCCATCGTGGCGGTGCAGTTCGGGGCGCCGAAGCACATCTGCGAGACGCCCGCCGGAACAATCAGGGCTTCGAAGGTCATCATCTGCGCGTCAGGCTATCTGACGAAGTTCGGTTTCTTCGACAACCGCGCCATACCGCTGTACACATTTGCGAGCATGACACGACAGCTCACCGAGAGCGAGCTTTCGCAGGTGGGGAACAAGAGAGCCTACGGACTAATCCCAGCCAACAGCTTCGGCACGACGGTTCGTCGCACGATCGACAACCGGCTGTTCCTTCGCAACGTCTATTCCTATGCGACGGACTTCAAGACCACCACGCAGGACGTGATGAAGGCTCGGGTGCAGCAGCAGATCGCGTTCGATCGGCGGTGGCCGGAGCTCTCCTCGATCGGCTTCGAGGCCAGTTGGGGTGGCCTTCTTACTCTCGCGCAAAATGGCGGAATGGTCTTCGGCGAGTTGGCGGAGAAGGTCTATGGCGCCGCATTCTGCAACGGTACAGGCGTCGCGCGAGGAGCTGCCTTCGGCAAGGCCATAGCCGACCTGGCGTCAGGGCGATCGTCGCCGGTAGTCGACATCCTCAAGACGCGCGCTAGTCCCAGCAAGCCCTATCCCAGACCCGTCACAGCAATGGGCGTTCGAATCGTAACCGCGGTCCGTTTCCGACAGGCCGGCGCTGAAGTCTAGATACAACGAGAGAGATCATGGCGGACCTGAAGGGCATAAATCTGGCAATGCAAACACCGTTCGATGAGAATGGTGCGATCAACTATTCGATTTTCGAGGATCTGATCGACAAGTACGTCGCCGCAGGTGTTCACGGGCTGGTGCTTGGCGCAGGGACCGGGCAACATCCCTATCTTACCGAGGCCGAGTGCAACCGCCTCTACGAAGTAGGCGCAAAGCGAATAGCTGGTCGCTGCAACGTCATTTGCCAGACCTCCGCTTTGAATATGGACGAAGTCATCAGAAGGTCGCGTCACGCGGAGTCCGTCGGCGCCGACGCATTGATGGTGCTGCCACCCTACCTGGAGGGCCCGAGTGATGAGCAGGGAATCTTCGACTTCTACAAAGCAATCGATGCTGAACTAGGTATCGACCTGGTCGGCTACAACATCCCACAGGCCACCGGCATTTCGGTTTCACCACAGCTGTTTGAGCGCCTGACCCAGTTGAAGAACTTCAACTACATCAAGGACAGTGCAGGGGACTTCACTGTCCATCAGGAATACCTGCAGACAAGCGGGACGGTCCTCAATGGCTGCGACACCACCACACTCTACGCGTTGATGGCCGGGGCACGCGGCGTCATATGGGGCGGTGCCAATTACATGCCTTCTGAAGCGGTCGACCTATATAGATTGGTGGACCGTAAGGAATATGAACAGGCGCTAGCGCTCTGGCAACGCATGTTGCCCTCGTTGCTCTTTATCTGGAGGTCGCCCTATACGCCGTCAGTACTTCGAGCGGCGCAACTGCGCGGCTACGGAACAGGTAATGTTCGCAGCCCATTGAGAAAGCTCTCCGCATATCAGGAAACGCAGCTTCGCCGTTCGCTTGAACCGTTGGGCGTGTAAGGCGCAGAGAGGCGGGGCTTCGTGAGAATCGTTCATGTTGGTGCGAGCGGCGTGATCGGCAAGGCCGTGTCGGCCGAACTCGCCAGGCGCCATGATCTGATCGCTGTTGGCCGAAGCGCCGGCGATTTCCAGGTCGATATCGACAATCCCTCGTCCATAAGCCGAATGTTCAGTCAGATCGGCGAGTTCGATGCCCTGATATGCACAGCCGGCACCGTTCATTTCGCCCCGCTCGCGGAGTTCACCATCGAGCAATATGCGATCGGCTTGCAAAGCAAACTCATGGGGCAGGTGAACCTTGTCAGACTTGGACTTGGATTCCTTCGTGAGGAAGGATCGTTCACGTTGACTTCCGGTCCAACGAACGACGATCCGATATCGCTCGGGACATCGTCCGCGATGGTCAATGGCGCGCTCGAAGGATTTATCCGAAGTGCTGCAATTGAGCTTCGCCAAGATCGTCGGATCAATCTGGTGAGTCCGACTATGCTCGAGGAGTCCTCTCCGCTGTACAGTCCTTACTTCCGGGGTTCGAAGGCTGTCGCGACGAACGACGTGGTGCTTGGTTACGTTAAAAGTGTCGAGGGCAAGCAAACTGGATGCGTTTACAGGATTGGATGGTCACGAGATCGCTGACCTGACTGCATCGGTCGCCGCTTGGTTGGCCGCACTGGCATCAGCTTATCCGGCATGGATTGGTCTAGTAACGGGAGTAAGACCGCTTGATTATTCCGTCCAAAGCTCGCGCCGTGATCATAGGTGGCGGCGTCTCGGGCTGTTCGGTCGCCTATCACTTGGCCAAGCTCGGCTGGACCGACATTGTGCTGCTCGAACGCAAGCAGCTGACGTCGGGAACGACATGGCACGCCGCCGGCCTGATCGGCCAGCTGCGCGGCTCGCAGAACATGACACGACTGGCAAAATATTCGGCCGACCTCTACGTCAAGCTGGAAGCCGAGACCGAAATCGGCACCGGCATGCGCCAAGTCGGCTCGATCACCGTGGCGCTGACCGAAGAGCGCAAACACGAAATCTATAGACAGGCGTCGCTCGCCCGCGCTTTCGATGTCGATGTGCGCGAGATTTCGCCCAACGAAGTTAGTGAGATGTACCCGCATCTCAACATTTCGGATGTGGTCGGCGCCGTCCATTTGCCGCTCGACGGCCAGTGCGACCCCGCCAACATCGCTATGGCGCTGGCCAAGGGCGCGCGCCAGCGCGGCGCCACCATCGTCGAGAATGTGAAGGTCACCAAGGTCCATACCAAGGCCGGCCGCGTCAGCGGCGTGTCCTGGGCACAGGGCGAAGACCAAGGCACGATCGAAGCCGACATCGTCGTCAACTGCGCCGGCATGTGGGCGCGCGGACTGGGAGCGCAGAACGGCGTCACCATCCCGCTGCATGCCTGCGAGCATTTTTACCTCGTCACCGAACCGATCCCCGGCCTCACCCGTCTGCCGGTGCTGCGCGTCCCCGACGAGTGCGCCTACTACAAGGAGGACGCCGGCAAGATGATGCTGGGCGCCTTCGAGCCGGTGGCAAAACCCTGGGGCATGGACGGCATAAGCGAGGATTTCTGCTTCGACCAGTTGCCGGAGGACATGGAGCATTTCGAGCCGATCCTCGAAATGGGCGTCAACCGCATGCCGATGCTGGCAACCGCCGGCATCCACACCTTCTTCAACGGTCCTGAGAGTTTTACGCCCGACGACCGCTACTATCTCGGCGAGGCGCCGGAGCTGTCCGGCTACTGGATGGCGACCGGCTACAATTCGATCGGCATCGTCTCCTCCGGCGGCGCCGGCATGGCGCTGGCGCAGTGGATCAATGACGGCGAAGCCCCGTTCGACCTGTGGGAAGTCGACATCCGCCGCGCCCAGCCGTTCCAGAAGAACCGGCGCTATCTCAAGGAACGCGTCTCCGAAACGCTCGGCCTGCTCTATGCCGACCATTTTCCTTACCGGCAGATGGCGACATCGCGGAATGTCAGGCGTTCGCCGCTGCACGAGCATCTGAAGGCGCGCGGCGCCGTTTTCGGCGAAGTCGCCGGCTGGGAGCGCGCCAACTGGTTCGCACGCGAGGGCCAGGAGCGCGAATACCGCTATTCCTGGAAGCGCCAGAACTGGTTCGACAACCAGCGGGAAGAACACCTCGCGGTCAGGAATGGCGTCGGCCTGTTCGACATGACCTCGTTCGGCAAAATCCGTGTCGAGGGCCGCGACGCCAGCGCTTTCCTGCAAAGACTGTGCGCCAACGACATGGACGTCGCGCCGGGCAAGATCGTCTACACCCAGATGCTCAACCAGCGCGGCGGCATCGAGAGCGACCTGACGGTTTCGCGGCTGTCGGAAACGGCTTTCTTCCTCGTCGTCCCCGGCGCCACGCTGCAGCGCGACCTGGCTTGGCTGCGCAAGCACGTCGCCGACGAGTTCGTCGTCGTCACCGACGTGACGGCGGCCGAAAGCGTGCTCTGCCTGATGGGCCCGGACGCAAGAAAGCTGATCCAGAAGGTCAGCCCCAACGATTTTTCCAATGATAAAAATCCGTTCGGCACGTTCCAGGAGATCGAGATCGGCATGGGCCTGGCCCGCGCCCACCGCGTCACCTATGTCGGCGAACTCGGCTGGGAACTCTATGTCTCGACCGACCAGGCGGCCCATGTCTTCGAGGCGATCGATGAGGCCGGCGCCGAAGGCGGCCTGAAGCTCTGCGGCCTGCACGCGCTGGATTCCTGCCGCATCGAAAAGGCTTTTCGGCATTTCGGCCACGACATCACCGACGAGGACAATGTGCTGGAGGCCGGCCTCGGCTTTGCGGTGAAGACGGCCAAGGGCGATTTTCTCGGTCGCGATGCCGTGCTGAAGAAGAAGGAGACCGGGTTGAACCGGCGGCTGGTCCAGTTCCGGCTGAAGGACCCCGAGCCCTTGCTCTTCCATAGTGAGGCGATCCTGCGCGACGGCAAGATCGTCGGTCCGATCACATCAGGCAATTACGGCCATCACCTCGGCGGCGCCGTCGGGCTGGGCTATATCAAGTGCCAGGGCGAGAGCGAGGCGGACGTGCTGGGCTCATCCTACGAGATCGAGATCGCAGGCGAGCGCTTTGCCGCCGAAGCATCGCTGAAGTCGATGTACGATCCGAAGTCGGATCGGGTGAAGATGTAGCGCGGTCCACTGCTCGACGTTAAATAGCCGAACGGGAGACCCGTCGGTATGGGCGTGCTTTTCTTTAATACGGCTCGTCTTCGCAAGTCGAGCTCGAAAGTCGATATAGATTCATATCTTGTTTGAAAGAGTGGACTGGATGACGCGATCTGAGTTCAACACACAGGCGTTTTTGAAGGAGCTGGATCGAAAGAAGTCAGATAGAAAACTGAACTGGAAGCAAGTCGCGGACCTTTCGGGAGTCAGCGCTTCAACACTGATCCTCATGGCGCAGGGACAGAGGCCAGATGTCGAGAACCTGGCTCGGCTTTTCCACTGGTCGGGTTTGAGTGCCGACACATTTATGGGCGCTGGACAGGGACACCGTCTTTTTACTGAGCCATTCAGCCAAATCGCCATGGTCATCTGTTCGGACAACTATCGTGCCGACAATAACCGCAGCACGGTGGTTGGCACCATCACTGGTATTTGTGGGCGTCTCCGAGACAAACTCCACCACGGCTAGCGGGAAATGATGGCTCTGGTACCCGTTTTGACGAGCGCAGGCCTCGTCGAGCGCCAGCGGGGTGTTCCCGTTCCCCAGGATGGCCGGCCCCCGTCGTGAGAAGACGGCCTTGGGGGTCTGGTTCATTGGCGTCGCAAACTTGCAGGCCTTCGCCTCCGAGTTTTGGCTCGGTCGATCAGTCAGTCCGCGAATCCGTTGGATGGCCTCCAAAAGATTGAAAGCGGAATGGCCGCTTTCAATGACCTCGTCCTGTGAGTTGTCAGGCCGCTTGCGGCCCCATTCCAGCCGACCTCCGATGATGGGCACCTCTAACAACCACGTGTCCAAATCCACTACGGGACGCACGACTTTGACTGCTGCCTTTATGGGCAGCAGCCACCAGTCTGCCGTTTGTTCGATGTCGACTTTCCCAAAGAAAATGGGCTGCTTTTGCCGTATTCCGAGCGAACTCGCATCGATTGGCGCCAGTACAATGAGTGGAAAACCCGGCTCTGCCGCTTACGTGCAAATTGCCCAACATCGAACTGCCGAACCCATAGCCGACCTAACCATTTGTAATATATATAGAATCTGGCGCACCCGACAGGATTCGAACCTGTGACCTCTGCCTTCGGAGAATGGACAGTGGCTTTCGCCGAAACTATCCGATTCTATCCGAATGCGCTCTATGCCTCTGAAATTACAAAACAAATTTGAAATCGATCAGCGCCGACGGTACGACGGAGCGGCTCAAACCCCTCCCTGCCGTGCTTACGCTTTGCTTACGCA
>NZ_JAMYQY010000037.1:0-40442 GCF_040321125.1 Mesorhizobium sp. M0518 | reverse complement strand
GACCTGGCATCTCAAAACACGAACAGGATGGAAACGAATCTCCATCCTGTTCGATAGGTCTTACCAGATCCTCATCCAGCCCAACTTAAGTGAACTGCATTACGGGTTCATCCCGGCCTTTTTCATGCCAATCCTGCCTCGATCAGCACGAAGCGCAGCCGCTCCTCGACCGTCGCCAAAGGCAGCGGGACGGTTTCATAGCCCAACTCCGTGTAGACGCCGACCAGCGCATGATAGGTACGCTCGGCCTCCTCAAGCGTCTGCTTTCTCTCCTCATCCTGCGCGAAGATCTCCGGCCAAAGCGGGGCGACGAAGACGCGCTGATGATAGCGGAAGCGCTCGGCGGCAGCGGTGGCGTGTTCGGATACCGGCAGGCCGCTCAGCCTGAGATAGCCGAGCGTGTCCGGAACGCCACAATCGAAAAAAACAGGACGCCCGGTCTGTTCTTGCGCAATTTGATACGAGCGCATCTCCCATGACAGCATTAACTCGGCGAACAGGGCGCGATCACGCCAGGGCAAAGCGGGTCCGCCAATGTCGGACTGGTCGCGGATGATGCCGCGCCCGGCTTCCGCCGAGGTGGCAAAGCCTGCGTGGCGCAGGGCTTCGATCAAGGTGGTCTTGCCGGAACCAGGACCGCCGGTCAGCACGAAGAAGCGATCGGAATCGTTTTGCATGTTTTGTCCATGGAGGGAGCACGCGGCCGGCGCCTTCGCGGCGAAGCTGCCACTGCGCATGCTGCATATCGGAGGAGGGGAGAAGTGGAGGTTTCTGTTGCCAGGTACCTCCGAACCCCGCCTAGAAGTGCGAACCTCTAGGGCTTGATTTGAAGCTATCGCACCGCTTACGCGGCGAGACGTGCTTCCGCATAGTTGTCATTTGCAACTACAGGTTTAGCCCGATGACGGTGGTACCATGCCGGGCAAAAGTACGATCTTTACACCTTCGTCGATCCTATTTCGCCCCCAGCAAAAACCGCTCTGTCATCAGCAGCGGCTTTTGGTGGAGGCGCCGGGTACCGCCCCCGGGTCCGAACGGCTTATTTCATCGCCCATTTATCGCCATAGTCGGTCAAGCCGACAAACCGAATATAGGGGGCCATCGCAAGAAATGGAAGGCCGCAATGGCACTTTGTCCCCCTGACAAAACCGCAAGTCCAAAGGGTTGACTTGGGCGCGGTCTCAACCGAAGCTTTGCCCCGGTGAGGAGTTACCGACCTAGCGCACATGTTGCAGCAGCGCGCCACAGCCCTCATCGATCGGATCCGTGGCGCCGACGAGGGGAATTTTGATGGCCGACTATCTTGCAGACGTGAAGAAATACGATGCCGGCGCCAGTGCTGATGCGGTTGAAAAGATCGTCAAGCACCTAGGCATCGCGCTCAGGAACCGCGATTCCTCGCTGGTATCCTGCACCGACCCGAAGGAACTCGGGCGTGTCAGGGACAACTGGGTCGCCAAGAAGCTCGGCATCAGCGATGCAGCGAAGGCCGATGCATCCATCGAGAAGACTTGCAAGGCAATGGCTGCCGACAACACCAAGAGCCGGGTGACTTTCTACTACCTCGTCGCGAAGGACCTGGGCAAGCTCGGCTCCCTCTGACGACCGCGCTTCAATTCGCAGGGCTGGCGCGGTCCATGCGCCAGCCCTGATGTTGTTGGGGACTGGCGGGCTTCGGGCAGGGCTTGCGCTGCTTTGTGGTGTTCGATTGCCTGTCCGTAAGCTATGATGGCTGGACAACCGAATCGAGCCGGAACCGATGCGCCAGTATCTCGACCTCCTGCAGCACGTGCTGGACAACGGCGCCGATCGCGGCGACCGCACCGGCACCGGAACCCGCTCCGTCTTCGGCTACCAGATGCGTTTCGACCTGGCGCGCGGCTTTCCCGTCACCACGACCAAGAAGTTGCATCTCAAGTCGATCATCCATGAGCTTCTGTGGTTCCTGGCCGGCGATACCAACATCAAATACCTCACCGACCATGGCGTTTCGATCTGGGACGAATGGGCCGACGAGAATGGCGATCTCGGCCCGGTCTACGGCAAGCAGTGGCGTTCCTGGCCGGATGGCCATGGCGGCTCGATCGATCAGATCGCGAATCTCCTCAAGGAGATACGCAAAAACCCTCAATCGCGGCGGCTGATCGTTTCGGCATGGAATCCAGCCGAGGTGGAAGCGATGGCGCTGCCACCCTGCCACTGCCTTTTCCAGTTCTATGTTTCGGAAGGGCGGCTCTCCTGTCAGCTTTACCAGCGGTCGGCCGATATCTTTCTCGGCGTGCCGTTCAACATTGCGTCCTATGCCCTGCTGACCGTGATGGTGGCGCAGGTCACCGGGCTGAAACCCGGCGATTTCGTCCACACACTTGGCGATGCGCATCTCTACTCGAACCATTTCGAGCAGGCGCGCGAACAGCTGCGGCGCACGCCGAGGGCGCTGCCGACGATGTGGATCAACCCCGAGGTGAAGGACCTGTTCGCCTTCCGCTTCGAGGATTTCCGGCTGGAAAACTACGTCGCAGACGCGTCGATCAAAGCGCCGATCGCGGTCTAAGGCCGCAAATTTCAGTCGATGCCGACCATCACGTCCGAGGCCTTGACCACGGCATAGGCCTGCTTGCCCTTTTGAGCTTGAGATCGGCGACGGCCTTGTTGGTGATCGAGGCGGTGACGATGGCGCCGCCACCGATGTCGATCGTGACATGCGAGGTGGTGGCTCCTTGACGATCTCGGCGATCGTTCCCCGGAGGGGATGTTGCGGGCACTGATCTTTCCAGGGTTTCTTTGCCGGTCTTTCCAGGACAATTGGTGTCGTACGGACGCTTTCATGGGGCGCCGGGCCTTCCCTTGTTATATTCATGCGGATATATCGGTCGGAGACTTAGGGCTGACTAGCTTTCAAACCGAGGAGAGTTCCCATGCTGCGCAAAGGTTTTGGATCGAGGGCGATCGCCATTGGTGGCTTCGCTGCGGCGCTGATGGCAGTCGTGCCGGCAGCACATGCGGAAGACAAGGTGGTGGTGTTTGCCGCGGCCAGCCTCAAGGACGCGCTCGACGCCGTGAACAAAGCCTGCGAGGCCGATGTCGGCGAGGCGGCGACTGTCTCCTATGCCGCGAGTTCGGCGCTGGCCAAACAGATCGAGGGCGGGGCGCCTGCCGACGTCTTTATCTCGGCCGATCTCGACTGGATGAGATATCTCTCCGACAAGAAGCTGACCAAGCCGGACACCGAAGTGAAGCTGCTCGGCAATGAGATCGTGCTGGTGGCGCCGAAGGACTCGGCGGTCGACACCAGGATCGAGAAGGGCTTTGACCTCGCCAAGCTGATCGGCGACGGCAAGCTCGCCATGGGCGATTTCAAGGCGGTGCCGGCCGGCAAATACGGCAAGGCCGCACTTGAATCGCTCGGCGTCTGGTCTTCGGTCGAAGGCAAGGTGGCGCAGGCCGAAAACGTGCGCGCGGCGCTGAAGCTGGTTTCGACGGGTGAAGCAGCCCTTGGCATCGTCTACGCCACTGATGCGCATGCCGAAAAGGGCGTCAAGGTGGTCGGCACCTTCCCGGAGGATTCGCATCCGCCGATCATTTATCCGGTTGCCCAGACCGCCGATTCGAAGGACAAGGATACGCCGGCTTTCCTGAAATGCCTGCAGTCGGCCAAGGCGGCCGCGCTGTTCAAGGATCAGGGATTTACCGTGCTCGCGCCGAGCAACTGAGTTCCAAGGGGCACTATGAACTGGCTGCTGGACCTCACTCCCGACGAATGGAATGCGGTTCGGCTGTCCATCAAGGTGGCAACGGTGGCGATGCTCGCCAGCCTGCCGCCAGGCATCTTGATTGCGCTGCTGCTTGCCCGGGGACAGTTCTGGGGCAAGACCGTTCTCAACGGGCTGGTGCATCTGCCGCTGATCCTGCCGCCCGTGGTGACCGGCTACCTGCTGCTGCTCACCTTCGGCCGGCGCGGCCCGGCCGGCGCCTTCCTGGCAGAGCATTTCGGCATTGTCTTCTCCTTCCGCTGGACAGGCGCGGCGCTGGCCTGCGGCGTCATGGGCTTTCCGCTGATGGTGCGGGCGATCCGGTTGTCGATCGAGGCGGTGGACCGCAAGATGGAAGCGGCGGCGGGAACGCTCGGCGCCAATTCGCTCTGGGTTTTTGCCACCATCACGCTGCCTCTGATCCTGCCCGGGCTGATCGCCGGCGCCATCCTCGCCTTCGCCAAGGCGATGGGCGAGTTCGGCGCCACCATCACCTTCGTCTCCAACATTCCCAATGAGACGCAGACATTGCCGTCGGCGATCTACACATTCACGCAGGTGCCGGGGGGCGATGAAGGGGCGCTCCGCCTGACGCTGATCTCCATCGTCATCTCCATGGCCGCGCTGGTGGCTTCGGAGGTGCTGGCGCGGCGTGTCGGCCGGCGACTGGACATCGAATGAGCGTTCTCGTCGACATCAGTCATCGGCTCGGCGGTTTCGCCATCGACGCCCGCTTCGAAAGCGCCGGGCGGCTGACGGCGCTGTTCGGAGCGTCGGGGTCGGGCAAGACGACGCTGATCGACATGATTGCCGGGCTGATCCGGCCCGACAAGGGACGCATCGAGGTCGACGGCCGTGTGCTGGTCGATACCGGTGCCGGCATTTTCGTGCCGAAGCACAAGCGCCGCATCGGCATGGTGTTCCAGGACGCACGGCTGTTTCCGCATATGAGCGTTGCCGGCAATCTGCGCTACGGCCGCTGGTTCACGCCGCCGGCGGAGCGCTACGCCGATATCGATGCCGTCGTCGACCTGCTCGGCATCGGGCCGCTCATGAACAGGCGGCCGGCAAAGCTCTCGGGCGGCGAGAAACAGCGCGTGGCGATCGGCCGGGCATTGCTTGCCAGCCCCAGACTGCTGCTCATGGACGAACCGCTGGCCTCGCTCGACGAAGCGCGCAAGGCCGAAATCCTGCCCTATGTCGAAAGGCTGCGCGACGAGACGAAAATCCCGATCGTCTATGTCAGTCATTCGGTCGCCGAAGTGGCGAGGCTGGCCAGCGACGTGGTGATGCTGGCGCAGGGCAATGTCGTTGCCAGCGGGCCGACCGAGGCGGTGATGCAAAGGCTCGACCTGTTGCCGGCGGAGGAGCGCGGCGAGGGGGGCGCCGTGCTGGACACCAAGGTGCTGCGTCACGACGAGACTTTCGGTATGACCGTGCTCGGCTCGGCCGCGGGCGAGCTCCGGGTGCCACAGCTGGCGATGAAAACAGGTACGCCGGTGCGCATCCGTATCCGCGCCCGCGATGTGATGATCGCCACCGAAAAGCCGAGGGGTCTCAGCGCGCTCAACATTCTGCCGGGAACCATTACCGCGATGAGCCCCGGCGAAGGGCCTGCGGTCGAGGTCGGTATCGACTGCAATGGTGCAACCGTGCTTGCCCGCATCACCGAACAGTCGCGGCAGGCGCTGAAGCTCCATCTTGGCGGCAAGGTTTTCGCGGTGATCAAGACGGTGAGCTTCGATCGGGCGAACACCGGCGCCGGCCTGCCCGCCGAGGTGGATGGGTGATCCCGCTATGTCTTTTTGGAATAGCGGTTTCGCCAGGGAGCTTCTAGTATGAGGTTGGACCGCGGAGAGTAATGATGCCGTCGCTGAGCTTGCGGATAAATCTCGACCCCGACGGGCGCGTCGGGCCGGGCAAGATCGAACTCCTGGAACAGATCGCCGCCTTCGGCTCCATTTCGGCCGCCGCGCGCGGCATGGAGATGTCCTACAAGCACGCCTGGGACCTGGTCGAGGACATGAACCGGGTGTTCGGCAAGCCGCTGGTGGCGGCACAGACCGGTGGCCGCAAGGGCGGCGGCGCGCAACTGACGGCTGTGGGGCTGGCGGTGGTCAGCCGTTTTCGCGCCATCGAGCGTGCGGCGGCTGCGGCGGCGGCGACGCATATGGAGGCATTGCAGGCGGAGATTGATGCTGGGTGAGGGGGAAGGGAGTAGGGGAGTAGGGGAGTAGGACTTATTGCTCTTCACCGGGCTTGCGCAGCAAATAGCTGTCCATGATCCAGCCCTTCTGCCGACGAGCTTCCTCTCGAACCTTTTCGATCTTTGCGCCGATGTCACCGATCCTGCCGGAGAGAGTGATCTCGTCTTCCGTTCCGAGATAGGCGCCCCAATGGATGACGACATCCTTGTCGGCCAGCGTGTTGAAGGCGCATTTGCCGTCGAGCAGGACGACCGCGCTTCCGGCATTGTCCGGCATGCCTTCCTCAGTCAGGCGGCGGCCGGTGGTGATGAGGACGGAATCGCCGATGCGGTTCAGTGCCATCTTGTGGCTGGCGGCCAGCGCCTGGACAGCGGTGATGCCGGGTATCACCTCAAGCTCGAACGCGACATTGCCCCGCAGGCGCACGCGCTCGAGGATGCGCAACGCGCTGTCGTAGAGCGAAGGGTCGCCCCAGATCAGGAAGGCGCCGCAGCCATCCCCTGCGATCTCGTCGCGGATCAGGCTTTCGTAAATGGTGGCGATGGCTTCATGCCAGTCATCGACGGTCGAGCGGTAGGAGGGGGCCGGCCCATCTTCTACTGGCCCATCTTCCATTGGCAGGTCGCGCAACGGCACGTCGAATTCGACACGGCGTGATTTCGGGTTGGTGACGAAGCGGTCGCATATCCGGCGGCGCAGTTCGGCCAGTTCATTTTTTTTCGCGCCCTTGTCGGGAATGAACAGCACATCCGCCTGGTTCAGGCCTGATATGGCCTGAACGGTCATGTGGTCGGGATTGCCGGCGCCGATGCCGATGACGAGAAGCTTGCGCATGGGCGAACTCCTGCCCGATCGGAACCCGTTAGTCCAGACCGCGCTGGCGCGTGTCCAGACCGCGCTGGCGCGTGTCCAGACCGCTGCTGGGTGTCCAGACCGCTTGCTCCAGACCCTTTTTGGCGCGTCCGCGGATGCGGAAGGGCTTTGAAACGCCACATTGAAACGGCTAGGGTCCTGCAGGCATTCTAGCCGAGGGGGCTTCCATGTTGCGATATGTTCTGACCGCCGTGCTGGCCCTGTCGCCCGCGCCCGCCTTCGCCAACGATTCGGTTGCCGAACTTGGCACTGGCGGCCTGATCCTGTCGCGCAGCGATGCCGTGGCGATGCAAAGCGAGGATCTTTTCATCTCGCCGGAAAAGGTCACTGTCGACTATGTCTTCCACAACAACACCGATCGCGATGTCGAGGCCATCGTCGCCTTCCCGATGCCCGAAATATCGGGCAATCCCGAAGAAATCCCGGCGATTCCCGAAAACCAGAGCGACAATTTCCTCGGCTTCGAGGTGACGATCGACGGTGCCGCCGTCAAGCCGCAGCTCGAGCAGAAGGTGTTGGCGCTAGGCATCGACATCAGCGCAGAGATGAAGGCGCAAAACGTGCCGTTCTATCCATTCGGCGATGCGGCGAAGGCGGCGCTGGCCAAGTTGCCGCAAGCGGTTGTCGATGACTGGGTCAACCGCGGCATCATCATCGAGGACACCGGCAGCGACGGCACCGAGACGACCAAGGTCTACACGCCGTTCTGGCAATTGCGTTCGACCTACTGGTGGCGCTCGACCTTTCCAGCCAACAAGGACGTTCATGTTTCCCACCATTACAAGCCGAGCGTCGGCGGCACGTCTTCAGTCAGCTTCTTTTACGACGGCAAATTCCAGGGTCAGTATGCGGCCTACAAGGCCCGCTATTGCATGGACGATACATTCGAGAGTGCGGTGCGCAAGGCGGCGAAGAACGACCCTGACGGCTACCCCAAATATGTCGAGAACCGCATCGCCTATATCCTGACCACCGGCGGCAACTGGGCCACCGGCACAATCGGAAAGTTCAAGCTGACGATCGACAAGGGCAATCCGAAAGCCCTGGTCTCGTTCTGCGGCGACAATGTCAGAAAGACCGGACCGACGACATTCGAGATGACGGCGGATAATTTCTACCCCGAGCGCGACATCGACATCCTGATCCTCGAGCCAACGGACGACAATTGATGCATGTCGCAATCTACGTTGCCATCGCCGAGAACGGCGTGATCGGGCGGGACGGCGGGCTCCCGTGGCGGCTCTCCACCGATCTCAAGCGCTTCAAGGCCGATACGATGGGCAAGCCCATCATCATGGGCCGCAAGACCTATGAGGGCATCGGCCGGCCGCTGCCGGGCAGGTTGAACATCGTCGTCACCCGCGACAAGACCTGGCGCGCCGAGGGCGTGGAGGTGGCACATTCGCTCGAAGCCGCGGTCCAACTGGCGACGGTGCGCGGGCGCCGCATGGTCGGTGTGGACGAGGTGTGCGTCATCGGCGGCGGCGAAATCTATGCCCAGGCCATGCTTCTGGCCGATCGGCTGTATGTCACCCATGTGCTGGCAGCGGTCGACGGCGACGCACATTTCCCGCCGATCGATCCTGATTCCTGGCGTATTGTCAGCTCGCACGACGTCCCGGCCGGGGAAAAGGACAGCCACCCGACGCGCTATTCGGTTTACGAGCGGCGTCGAGAGAGACATTGACTGAAAAAAGGGGCATTGAAGGGGGCATTGAAGGAAGACAAAGGGTCGCGACCGGACAAATCGGACGAAGTCGGCAGCGCATCGCGTTGAAAGCGCCTCGTGGCGTCCCTAT
Organism: Mesorhizobium sp. M0518; assembly: GCF_040321125.1. NCBI lineage: Bacteria > Pseudomonadati > Pseudomonadota > Alphaproteobacteria > Hyphomicrobiales > Phyllobacteriaceae > Mesorhizobium > Mesorhizobium sp. M0518. Next base: position 31,811 of record NZ_JAMYQY010000037.1, on the reverse strand, counting down.
AGAAGAACAATACTGGATTTTGCGCCGTAATACCGGCGCTTGAGGGAATTCCAAGCGAAAGGACATTCATGCCCTGGAACGACAAAAGCGGCGGTGGCGGCGGCCCATGGGGTGGCGGCGGCAACAATCAGGGACCCTGGGGGCAGGGTCCAAAGGGACCCAGCGGCCCACAGGGCTCGCCTCCCGATCTCGAAGACATCATCCGCCGCGGCCAGGACCGGCTGCGGCGCGCTCTGCCGGGTGGCGGCGGCGCAAGCCCGGCTATCTTCGCCCTGATCGCGGCTGCACTTGTGGTGCTGTGGGCGTTCAAGGCGGTTTATACCGTGCAGCCCGACGAGGTCGCGGTCGAATTGCGCTTCGGCAAGCCGAAGACCGAACTGTCGCAGCCTGGCCTGCATTTCCATTGGTGGCCGCTCGAAACCGTCGAGACGGCCAAGATTTCCGAGCAGCTCGTCGATATCGGCGGCGGCGGCGCGACGAGTGGCAACACGTCCGGGCTGATGCTTACCGGCGACCAGAACATCGTCAACGTCCAGTTCTCGGTCGCCTATCAGGTCTCCGACCCGAGCGCGTATCTCTTCGATGTGTCCGATCCCGACGGCATGCTGCGGCAGGTTGCCGAAAGCGCCATGCGTGAAGCCGTCGGCCGCCGGCCGGCGCAGGACATCTTCCGCGACGACCGCCAGGGCATTGCCGCCTCGGTGCGTGAAATCATCCAGACGACGCTGGACGGCTACAAGGCCGGTCTCAACGTCAACGCCGTCTCGATCGAGGATGCGGCACCGCCACGTGAAGTGGCCGATGCGTTCGACGAAGTGCAGCGCGCCGAGCAGGACGAGGACAAGTTCGTCGAGCAGGCCAACCAGTACTCCAACCAGAAGCTCGGGCAGGCGCGCGGCGAGGCCGCACAGATCCGCGAAGACGCGGCCGCCTACAAGAACCGGGTCGTGCAGGAAGCCGAGGGTGAGGCGCAGCGCTTCATCTCGGTCTATGACGAATATGCCAAGGCGCCCGATGTAACGCGCAAGCGCCTCTACCTGGAAACCATGGAGAAGGTTCTGAAGGATTCGAGCAAGGTCATCGTCGAGCAGGGCAACGGGCAAGGGGTCGTTCCCTATCTGCCGCTGCCGGCATTGCAGCCGAAAGCGCCGGCACCCGCTGCGCCCAGTGGCGTTACGGGAGGTAACCAGTGATGGCCAACCGTCTTCCCATCATCGTCGTCGCAGCAGCGGTTATCCTGTTCCTGCTCTATTCGTCGGTCTTCGTGGTCAATGCGCGTCAGCAGGCGCTGGTGCTCAGGTTCGGCGAGATCGTCGACGTCAAGAGCGAACCCGGCATCTACTTCAAGGCGCCGTTCTCGTTCTTCGACGCCGATACGGTGCAGCTGATCGAGAACCGGGTGCTGCGCTTCGACCTCGACAACATCCGCGTCCAGGTCTCGGGCGGCAAGTTCTATGAGGTCGATGCCTTCATCGCCTACCGCATCTCGGATCCGCGGGTCTTCCGCTCCGCCGTGTCCGGTCAGATCGAATTGGCCGAGGCCCGGCTCAGGACGCGTCTCGACGCTGCCTTGCGCCGTGTCTATGGTCTGCGTGATTTCGAGGCAGCACTCTCCGAAGAGCGCGGCGTGATGATGCGCGAAGTCCGCGACCAGCTCAGGCCCGACGCCACCTCGCTCGGCCTGCAGATCGAGGATGTCCGTATCCGCCGCACCGATCTCACGGCCGAAGTCTCGCAGCAGACCTTCGACCGCATGAAGGCGGAACGCCTGGCGGAAGCTGCGCGGCTGAGGGCACGCGGCAACGAAGCGGCGCAGCGCATCACGGCCCGCGCCGATCGCGAAGTGGTCGAGATTGTCGCCGAAGCGCAAAAAGAGTCGGAAATCCTGCGCGGCGAGGGCGAAGCCCAGCGCAGCGCCACCTTCGCGGGAGCCTATCAGCGCGATCCGGCCTTCTTCGACTTCTACCGGTCGATGAATGCCTATGGCACGGCGCTGGACAACACCGGAACGACGATGGTGCTGTCGCCGAACTCGGAGTTCTTCCGTTTCTTCCGCAATCCCGACGGCAGCGAGGGGCCGGCAAAGCCGGCTTCGCCTGCGCCAAACGCTCCGGCGACGGCACCCGCCGCGCCGGCGGCACAGCCCAGCACCGGCCAGTAGCGGCCGGTGCAGGATTTTCTTGCCGCCATGGGCCTGGTCCTTGTCATAGAGGGTCTGGTCTATGGCGGTTTTCCCGGCCTGGCCAGGAAACTTGCCACCGAAGTGCTGTCGCTGCCCGAGAACGCGCTGCGGATCGCCGGGCTGGCGGCGATCGTGATCGGCGTCGGCATCGTCTGGCTGGTGCGGGGCGCATGACGGCGGCGATGATTTATCCTCTGCCGATAGTCATAGCCGCAAACGTGCCGTATTTTTTGCCAACATGGCGTGACGCGGCGTTTTCGTCGAAGCGCTTTTCTTTTCAAGGATACCGGGAGGCTTCTCGATGACATCCAATACAATTCTGTGCGCGGCTCGGCGGACATTCATCGCCGGCGCGGCGGCACTTCTTGTCAGCGCCGTCGCTGTCCCGTCCTTCGTGACGCCGACATTTGCCGCCGATGGACCCGCTTCGGTCGCCGATCTGGCGCAAGGCCTGCTCGGCGCGGTGGTCAACATATCGACCTCGCAGACGGTCAAGGGCACCGAAGGCCCGGGCGCCGTGCCGATGCCGCAATTGCCCGAGGGGTCGCCCTTCCAGGATTTCTTCGACGATTTCTTCAAGAACCGCGGCGGCGACAAGGACAACGGCTCGCAGAAGGTGCAGTCGCTGGGCTCCGGCTTCGTCATCGATGCCGAGCAAGGCATCGTCGTCACCAACAACCATGTCATTGCCGATGCCGATGACATCGAGGTCAATTTCTCCGATGGTGTCACCTTGAAGGCGACGCTGGTCGGCACCGACACCAAGACCGATGTCGCCGTGCTCAAGGTCGATCCGAAAGGCCACAAGCTGACGGCGGTGAAGTTCGGCGATTCCACCAAGATGCGCGTCGGCGACTGGGTAATGGCGATCGGCAATCCGTTCGGCCTCGGCGGCACGGTGACGGTCGGCATCGTCTCTGCCCGCAACCGCGACATCAATTCCGGCCCCTATGACGACTTCATCCAGACCGATGCCGCGATCAACCGTGGCAATTCCGGCGGACCGCTGTTCAACAGCGCCGGCGAAGTCATCGGCATCAACACGGCGATCATTTCGCCTTCCGGCGGTTCGATCGGCATCGGCTTCTCCATCCCCTCGCAGCTCGCGTCCGGCGTCGTCGACCAGTTGCGCCAGTTCGGCGAGACGCGGCGCGGCTGGCTGGGCGTGCGCATCCAGCCGGTGACCGACGACATCGCCGAAAGCCTCGGCATGGCGACCGCCAAGGGCGCGCTGGTCGCCGGCGTGATCAAGGGCGGCCCGGTCGACAATGGCACCATCCAGGCGGGCGATGTCGTCATCAAGTTCGACGGCAAGGACATCCATGAGATGCGCGATCTGCCGCGCGTCGTCGCCGAAAGCCCGGTTGGCAAGGCGGTCGATGTGCTCATCGTGCGCAAGGGTGTCGAGCAGACCGTGAAAGTAACGCTCGGCCGGCTCGAGGATGGCGAAAAACTCGCCAGCGGCGAGGAGGGCAGCAACACCGACCAGGACAAGGGTGACAAGGCTCCAGCCGTTTCCACTGCTTCGGTGCTCGGCATGACGGTCGGCGAACTGAACGACGAGACACGCAAGAGGTTCAGCATTGCGGCCGATGTTTCGGGCGTCGTCATCACCGACGTCACCAAGGACTCGGCAGCCGCCGAACGCGGCATCCAGCCCGGCGAGGTGATCACCGAGATCGCACAGGAATCGGTCGCCACCCCCAAGGACGTCATGGATCGCATCGGCGCCTTGAAGGAACAGGGGCGCAAGAATGCACTCTTGATGCTGGCCTCGAAGACCGGTGAGCTCAGGTTCGTGACGATCCGGATGGACTGAAGTCAGCAGCCCGCAGGCATATTGTAACATCCTATGGGATGTACTATTTTGCCTTGTGAAGCGGATCGTACTGGACACAAACGTTCTGACGGCAGGTTTGCGAAGCAGGAATGGTGCATCGTTCGCTATCTTGCAACTGGTTGCGGACCGGCGGGTTTGCCCATTGGTGACGACAGCGCTGTTTCTTGAATACGAAACCGTTCTGTCCCGACCCGAGCAAATGGCGATTCACGGGTTGTCCACTACGGATTTAGATGGACTGTTGGCCGGCTTTGCGGCCTTGGCCGAGCCGGTCGAACTGCACTTTCTCTGGCGTCCGCAATTGAGCGATCCGAAGGATGAGATGGTGCTGGAAGCGGCGATCAACGGTCGGGCGGATGCGTTGGTGACTCACAATCGCCGGGATTTTGTGGCTGGGGCAGGCCGTTTCGATGTCCAAGTCGTAAGCCCGGCTGAGTTCCTGGAAGGATTTCGAACATGAGCAAAGCGACTTATCCGTTGAAACTCCCGCTTTCGGTCAAGGAGGCGGCCATGCGCTTGGCAAAGGCCGATGGCGTGTCGCTCAATCAGTGGATCGCTTCGGCCGTGGCGCAGAAAGTTGGGGCAATGGAAACAGCGGCCGAGTTCCTGCGTCGTCGGACAGGCGATGCGTCCGCTGACGATTTTGGAAAGCTGCTTGAGCGGGTTGCTGCCGGACCTCCGCAACCTGGCGATGAGCTTCCGCCTGATCGACATTGATCAGCGACATTTCTTTCGCCAATTCTTGGCAGTCAGCCGGTAGAACACATGTCGCTTGAGCGCGGGATGGCTGTCGGGAATGCCGGGGTGGTCGAAGTCGGCGGACGGATCGGCGGTCATGGCGAGGCGTTGCATGACGGCGTAGAGCGGTGGTTGTCATAGACCGCGAAAGACACGATCTCGCCAAGGCCGAGGGTTTCGAAGTCGTGGGCCAGCCAGGCTTCCGAGGCTTCAGTGACATAGCCTTTGCCCCAGAATTCAGGCGCCAGCCGCCAGCCGATCTCGACGGTGCCGGCCGGCAGGAACGGCATATGCTCGGTTCCGGTGATGCCGACAAAGCCGATGCATTCACCGGTGGCGATGATCTCGGCGGCGGCAAAGCCATAGCCGTCGCGGTCGGTCACGCCTCGCAACTCGTCCATCTTGGCATCCGCCTGGGCGCGGTCGCGGCGGAACGGAAAGAACTCCATCACCTGTTCGTCGGAGTTGATGCGGTGGAACAGGTCGCGGTCGCGATCTTCCCAGTTGCGCAGGATCAGGCGCTCGGTACGCATTGGTTTCATTGCACAAACTCCTCCTGCCTGTAGCCTTGCACATAAAGCAGCGCGGTCAGGTCGCCATGATTGATGCGGACCTTGGCCTGTGCCGCCACCGTCGGCTTGGCGTGGAGCGCGACACCGGTACCGGCCAGGCGGATCATGTCGAGATCATTGGCGCCGTCGCCGACGGCGATGGCGTCGGCGGGCGTCAGGCCGAGGCGCGCTGAAATTTCGATCAGCGCGTCCGCCTTGGCGGCGCGGCCGAGGATCGGCTCGCCGACAAGGCCGGTGAAGCGGCCATCCTGCTCGAGCAGGCGATTGGCACGGTTCTCCTGGAAGCCGAGCATGGCGGCGATGCGCGTCGTGAAGACCTCGAACCCGCCAGACACGAGTGCCGTCCAGGCGCCGTTGGCGCGCATGGTCCGGACCAGAACACGGCCGCCCGCGGCCAGCGTCAGGCGATTGGCGACGATGCGATCGACCACGGCGGCGTCGAGGCCCTTGAGCAACGCCACCCGCTCGCGCAAAGCCGGTTCGAAGGCGATCTCACCATTCATGGATCGCGCGGTGATGGCCGCGACATGATCCTTGACGCCGATCTCGTCGGCCAGCTCGTCGATGCATTCCTGGTCGATCATGGTCGAATCCATGTCGGCGATCAGGATTTTCTTGCGGCGGGTTTCTGCCTCTTGGACGATCACGTCGACCGCCTCGCCGGCGAGTGCCTTGCGCAAGACGGCACTCGTAACGGCGGCGTCGGCTGCCTCAGGCAGGACGAGATCGCAGGCAATAGCTTCAGCCAGCCAGACAACAGCGCTTGCGCCGACCGACCGTGAGGCCATATTCGCAAGCGACAGCGACAAAGCGCGCTCAGTGGGACGGGAAACAAGCGTGGCGACGAGCGGCATGGAACATTCCGGCGGGCAGGCGGGCAAGGGCCGCGTGAAGAACGCGATCCTGATAGCCGGGCCGACCGCCAGCGGCAAGTCGGCGCTTGCGCTCGATCTGGCGGAGCACAGGGGTGGCGTGATCGTCAACACCGATTCCATGCAGGGCTATTCGGTGCTCGACGTGCTGACCGCCCGGCCGGAGGCGGCCGACCTCGCCCGCGCACCGCATTATCTTTATGGCCATGTCCAACCGGCCACCGCCTATTCCACCGGCGCCTGGCTGCGCGACGTGATGAAGCTGATCGACGACGGCACATTCTTCGAACGGCCAGTGATTTTCGTCGGCGGCACCGGGCTCTACTTCCGCGCGCTGGCCGAGGGCATTTCGGAAATGCCCGACATTCCGCAGCGGGTCCGCGACCGTTGGCGCTATGAGTTGAAGGAGCAGGGCGCCGTCAAGCTGCACAGCCTGCTGCTGCGCGAGGATTCGGCGGCCGCCATGATGTTCAAGCCAACCGACAGCCAGCGCGTCGTGCGGGCATTGGAGGTTCTCGATGCGTCTGGCCGTTCGATCCTGGAATGGCAGGCGGAACGCGGCCAGCCGCTCATCGACCGGGAAAGCGCGCGTTTCCTGGTGATCGATCCGGATCGGGCGGCGTTGGTCGCTCGCATCGACAAACGCTTCGACCAGATGCTGGACAAGGGCGCGCTGGACGAGGTCAAGCGGCTTGCGGCACTTGGCCTCGATCCCGAATTGCCGGCGATGAAAGCGATCGGCGTTCGCGAACTGCAGGCAGCGATGGCCGGAGAGATTGGCTTTCCCGAGGCAATCGAACGCGCCAAGATCGCGACCAGGCAATATTCCAAGCGGCAAACCACCTGGTTCAGGCATCAATTGGGGCCGGAATGGCTGAGGTTGCGCCCCGGTGATGATCTGGAAACCACGATCTCAGCGCTTGCTTCCGATGCAACCTGAAAAGTTTACCTGCAAGGAAAGGTTCCCGTTGTGGTTGTCTGAATTAACCCTCCGTAAGCCCGCCCATGCCATAAGATCAGTGGGCACTTTTCCAACGGGGAGCAGATGCGTTTCCACAAGGCGGAATCAGCATTTTTCGTCTTTATATTCGTGATCCTGGCCGCCGGCCTGGTGACGCTGCATGCTTACGGACTTCTGCAGTCCTTCGCCGACGAGTTGCATACGGCTTCGGGTCTGGACAAGGTCATCTATCTCAACAAGCTCTTGTTCGCGACCGGCGTGCTCCTGGCCACCGCGCTGTTCTTCGGCATTTTCTTCATCTATCCGCTGATCCGCAAACAGGCGACGGAGGAAGGCAAGCTGCGCGCCATGACGGTCTCGCTCAGCGCGCGCTCGGAAACACTCGAGCATGCGGCGTTGACCGACGGCCTGACCGGCATGCAGAACCGGCGCTATTTCGATGATGCGCTGAAGGAGTATCTTGAGGAGTTCCGGCGCATCGAAAAGCCCGTCGGGCTGATGATCCTCGATCTCGACCATTTCAAGCAGGTCAACGACACCCACGGCCATGACATCGGCGACGAAGTGCTCAAGGCCGTCGCGAACTGTCTCAAGGACATGACGCGCTACCACGATGTGGTGGCGCGATTGGGCGGCGAGGAGTTCGCCGTGGTCACGCCCAACATGGACGCCGAGCTTCTGGGCAAGTTTGCCGAGCGCATCCGCAAGGCGATCGCCAACATGTCGGTGCTGTCGGGCAATGTCCGCCTCAAGATCACCACCAGCGTCGGGCTCGCCGTCTGGGACCGCAAGGAAACAGCGGAAGAGTTCTATCGCCGCGCCGACCGCCAGCTTTACGAAGCGAAGAGGCAAGGCCGCAACCGCGTCTGCGCCTAAATCCCATCACTGAATTCGTGAGGCTGACCGTCTGGCGCCGTTTTCTGCGCTTCCGATGCTCACGGACTCAAATGTCCGCTCCGCTTCGGTTCTCGAAAACAGCACCACCCGACTCAGCCTGACGAATTCCCTGACGGGATTTACCCAGGCTTTTCCAATGGATATCGGAAGCCCTGACTTGGGTGCTCAGACCCATCCGCCGATGTGCGTGACGCCCAAACTCAATCGTTTTGCGGGCGCAGGCCGAAGGTTGCGGGCTTTAGGCCGTAGCGCATGTCGAAATCGTCGTCCGATGGCGCGCGTGCGGCGGGTGGCTTGCGGTAGTCGGGATCGCCGGCCTGGCGGCCTGAATCGACGACCTCGGCGAAGGCCATCGCCTGCTGCGTTGATTTCGGCACGTTGCGCAGTCGTTCCACGATCGCCACCAGATCGACATCGTCGCCGGCTTTCGACGAGGCGGCTTCTTCGCGCTTGGCGGTGCCAGGAAGCAGGTGGCTCGGCAGTTTTTCGAACTTCAGCCGCATGGTCGTCGCCACGCCTTCGCCGAAGGCGATGGCTTCGCGCTGGCCCATGGAGGACAGGAAGGCAAGCGTCGAGGCGGAAGAATCGGCAATCGCCGAGCGGATGATCGCCTGGTCCTGCTCATTGGCAAGCCGCATGGCGAAAAAAGTCGAGCATTGCGACAGGATGGTCGGGTCGAGCTCGCCAGGGCGCTGGGTGACGACGCCGAGATAGCAGCCATATTTGCGGCCTTCCTTGGCGATGCGCGACAGCGCGTGCCTGGTCGGCGCGAAGCCGAGACGCGGGTCGGCCGGCATATAGCGGTGCGCCTCTTCGCACAAAAACAGAAGCTGCAGCTTGCCCTCGCTCCACAGAGCGAGATCGAAGGCCAGGCGCGCCAGCACCGAGCAGACGGAATTGACCACTTCCGACGGCATGCCGGCCATCTCGAAGCAGGTTACCGGGCGGCCATGATGCGGCACGCGGAAGATGTTGCCGATCGTCTCGTGGATGGTGTCCTCGATCAGGCGCGAGTTGAACATGAAGCGGTAGCGTGGATCGGCCGCCGCCGATTCGATGCGCGTCTTCAGCGATTTGAGCGTCGGGCGATCGGTCTTGCTTTCGAGCATGCCCATGCGCTCATCGATCTGCTTGAGCAGGTCGGCGATGCGGTAAGGCACCGGAGTATCGGCGGTCAGCGCATCGCTGCCGCGCCTGATATAGGAGCCCGAATTCGGGTTGCGGTAGAGATTCTTGGCGGCCGGAATGAGGTCGCGCAAGGCGTCGATTTCTTCCGGCTCGGTCTCGCGGCCCCGGAACAGCACCTCGGCGAATTCCTCCAGCGTGAACATCCAGAACGGAAGATCCAGGGTTTTGGAATCGACCCTGACGCAGTATTCGGGCAGCGATGCAGCGAACTCGTTGTGCGGGTCGAGGATCAGGATGCGCAGATCCGGCCGTGCCGCGATCGACTTGCGCAGCAGCAGCGAGACGGCGGTGGATTTGCCGACGCCGGTGGTGCCGACAATGGCGAAGTGACGCGCCAGCGTATCGTCGATGGCGATGTTGGCGGCGATCGTCTCGTCCTGCGCGAGCGTGCCGATCGTGATCGAATGACGCCCCGCGAGGTCATAGACCGCCTGCAGGTCGCGGGTGCGGATGCGATGCGCAACGGCGCCGATATGCGGATAGGTGGTGATGCCGCGGTCGAAGACCGGTTTGGCGCCGGGCTCTGCTCCGTCACGGACTTCGCCGATCAGCTCGATGCTGACCTCGATGGCGTTCTGGCCCTCATTGCTCCACGCGCGGTCCGACTTGCCGATTGCGTAGACCAGGCCGACGGTTCGCGTCGATCCGAGATTGATGGAAATCATCTTGCCGACCGTCCACAGGCCGGTCACCGCGCCGTCGGCGTCGTTCGCGTAGGCGCTGATGGTGGCGCGCGCGCCATCGCATTGCACGACATTGCCGAGGATGCGCTTGTCGTTCTGCTCTGCGTCGCGGCGCTCCTGCGATGTCGGTTCTCCAACGGAGGCTTCGCGTTCGACATACATGGACAGGCCAATCCCCATTTCCCCTGGAGCATCGATGCTACCCGAATGGGGTTAAGGCCCGATGAGGTCGGATGGTGTAGAGAGCATTAAGGGGCTCGTGGAAATTGTCGCAAGGCGGCTCTTCTCCGGCGTCTATTTTTCGCTATAATAGACATATGGATGATATAGCGAACGACATTTCCTCGACGATCGGCCGCAGGATACACGCCGAAAGGATCGTGCGCGACTGGTCCCTGGCCGAACTCGCGGAGCGTTCCGGCGTCTCGAAGGCGATGCTCAGCACGATCGAGCGGGGCAAGACCAGCCCGACGGCGGCGCTTCTGGTGCGCATCGCGTCGGCCTTCGGCATGACGCTGTCGACCTTGATCGCGCGCGCGGAATTGCAGGGCGGCGGGCTGTTGCGCGAAGCCGACCAGCCGGTGTGGCGCGATCCCGACACCGGCTATGTCAGGCGGCATCTTTCGCCGGCTGGCGATATGCCGCTGGAACTGATCAAGGTGCATCTGCCGGCGGGCGCCAAGGTCAGTTTTCCGGCCGCTTCATACGCCTTCATCAAGCAGCAGATATGGCTGATCTCCGGGCGGCTCGAATTCATCGAAGGTGAGACAGTGCACAAGCTTGTATCAGGCGACTGCCTGGCGCTTGGGGCGCCGTCGGACTGCACCTTCCATGCCCTGGAGCCCGGCGCCGACTATCTCGTCGCGCTGGTCAGGGGCTGACACAATGGCAAGAAGACCAAAGCGCTCCCATAATGGGGGGCCGCCTCTCGATGAGTACAACGGCCCGCCATGGGGCAAGGGCGATCCCTACATCTTTCTTGCCTGGCAGGCAGCGTACGCCAAGGCGTGGAAGGCGCCGAGCCACGAGGTGATGCTGCTGCGCATGGACAGAGCCGAGCGGCTTGGCCTGACCTATGAGGAGTACACGCTCGAGATCCTCGAGCGCGGGCGGCATCTCGGGCACGAAGACGCCGACCGCATCAGCGCCATCAAGGCGGCGCGTAAGCGACGCCGCGCGCGCCATCTGGAGTGACAGCAATGCGCCCGCTTCTATCGCAATCACAGGATATCCTGCACATGAACTCGATCGAGATCGCAACCCTGAACCCGGCTGCCGAGACGCAGGACATGCTGGCCGAATTGCTGGTCGCAACGGTGGCGGCCGGCGGTTCGGTCAGCTTCATGCATCCGTTGGCGCCGCAGGCGGCAAGGGCGTTCTGGGAAAAATCGCTGGCCGCGGCGGCAAGGGGCGAAAGATCGGTGCTTGGCGCCTGGGATGGCAAAAACCTGGTCGGCACCGTGACCTTGCTGCTCGACTGCCCGCCCAACCAGCCGCACCGGGCCGAGATCGCCAAGCTGATGACATCAGTCGATTACCGGGGCAGGGGTGTGGGAACGCGCCTGATGCGGGCCGCCGAGAGCCTTGCCATCGAGAGGGGCCGCACGCTGCTGGTTCTGGACACGGCGACCGAGGAGGGCGCCTCAGGCCTCTATGAGCGGCTGGGCTTCACGCTGGCCGGTGAGATACCGGACTATGCCCTGAAGCCGCATGGCGGGCTGACCGGCACGCTGATTTACTGGAAGCGGATCGGGCCAATCTCGTAACCGGTCATGCCGGCGCGGAGAGGCGTGACAGCAGCCACTGGCGAAAATCCTGTTCGGCACCGGTCAGGCGTGCTGTCGACGCCTTGGTCAGGAAATGCCCCGATGTGCTGGAAAGTTCATAGTCGGAAAGCCTGACCAGCGTCTTGCTGTCGAGCGCCGCATCGACCAGCGGCCGCGAGCCCAAAAGCACGCCGGCGCCGGCGCTCGCCGCCTCCATGGCGGTGACGAAACTGTCGAAGCGGTGCGATCGTCTGGGATGGCCAGCCAGTCCAGCGGCGGCGAACCATTCCGCCCACATTTCGCGCGCGCCGGCGACCAGAAGCAGCGGCAGGGAGGTCCAGTCGGGGTTGCCGGCGAGCACTGGCGCCGCCACCGGCACGAGCCGCTCTGCGGTCAGCCTGTCGGCTTCACGGCCGGGAAAGGATCCGTTGCCAAAACGGATGTCGAGCACCGAGCCCGGCAGGTCGTAGTCAGCAGGGCGATGGATCGTCACCAGATCGAGCTGGATGCGCGGCAGCGCCTTCGCCAGATCGGGCAGCGCCGGGGCGAGCATCAGCAAGGCAAAGGAGATTGGCGCGCGGATCGAGACGGTCTGGATGGCGCGCGGCTCGAACAGTTCCGCGGTGCTGTTGCCGATGGTGGCGAAGGCCGACTGGATGTGGGGCAGGTAAGCCGCACCCTCTGGCGACAGCGCGACGCCGCGCGCCAGCCGCGAAAACAGGCGCGTCTTCAGCCATTCCTCGAGAAGCCGGATGTGCTGGCTGACGGCGGCCTGGGTAAGGCCGAGCTCGGCTGCCGCCGCGGTGAAATTCGACAGCCGCGCCGCCGCCTCGAAACTGCGCAGCCAGTCCAGAGGCGGCACCGGTGTATTTGTACGAGCCATTAGTATTCTGCGGTCATTGGCTAAAAAATGATAATTTGAGTTATGTCTGTCGCGCGATCAACATGCAATCGAAACCCTGCGGATCAGGCTGCGGGGGACGCAATGGACAGGAACGGATCTCCATGCTCACCCAGGCGCGGATCGGCGACGAAGGCAGAACAATCGACCTTGGCTGGCAGGACGGGTCGCGCAGCCGTTTTCACGCCATGTGGCTGCGCGACAATGCGCTGGACGACAAGACGCGCAGCGCCGGCAATGGTCAACGGCTCATCACCATTCTCGACATTCCCGCCGACACCAGGATCGGCGCCGCGTCGATCAAAGGCGGCGCCCTGGAAGTCAGCTTCGTGCCCGAGCAGAAGACGGTCAGCTTTCCCGCGGCATGGCTGAGCGCCAATGCCTATGATCGTGACGCAGGCCGCCAGCCCGGCTGGACAGGCGAGGCCACCGTGCGATGGACCAAGGCCTCGATGCAGAATTCGGTGCCGCGCGCCGGCTATGTTGCGGCCAGCCGCGATCGCGCTGTGCTGGGGCAATGGCTGTCGGCGGTGAAAACCTGTGGCTTCGCGGTGATGGACGATCTGCCGACCGAATCCGGGGCACTGTGCAAAGTGTCCGATCTTTTCGGCTACATCAGGGAAACCAATTACGGGCGCTGGTTCGAAGTGCGCGCCGAGGTCAATCCGAACAATCTCGCCTACACGAATCTCGGCCTCCAGGCGCACACCGACAATCCCTATCGCGACCCTGTGCCGACGCTGCAGATCCTGTCCTGCATCGAGAATACGGTTGAGGGCGGCGAGTCCAGTGTCGTCGATGGGTTTGCAGTCGCGGCTGCGCTGCAGGCTGAGAACCCGGAAGGCTTCCGGCTGCTGAGCTCATGCCCGGCGCGCTTCGAGTATGCCGGCTCTTCCGGCGTGCGGCTGCAGGCGAAGCGGCCGATGATCGAGCTCGGGCCCGATGGCGAGCTGATTTGCATCCGCTTCAACAACCGCTCGCTGGCGCCGACGGTCGACGTGCCGTTCAGCGATATGGAAGCGTACTACGCCGCCTATCGCCGGTTTGCGGAACTGATCGAGGATCCATCCTTCGAGGTGACGTTCAAGCTCGAAGCGGGGCAAGCGTTCATCGTCGACAACACCCGCGTCATGCATGCCCGCAAGGCGTTTTCCGGTACCGGTAAGCGCTGGCTGCAGGGTTGCTACGCAGACAAGGACGGTCTGCTGTCGACGCTCGCGGCAATCGAGCACGGGTTCAAGGAGGCCGCGGAATGAGCGGCCAGGATTTGAACGCGGACACCATCGTCGAGTTCATCGCCGACATCTTCGAGCGCCGGGGCGCCGAATCCTATCTCGGCGAACCCGTCACCATGTCGGAGCACATGCTGCAGGGTGCCTGGTTCGCTGAAAAGGACGGCGCGCCGGACGAACTGGTGGCGGCGGCGCTGCTGCACGACATCGGCCATTACACCAGCGAGTTCGGCACCTATTCGCCCGAGGATGTCGAGGACAAGCATCATGACGAGGCCGGCGGCGAGGTGCTGGCGCCGTTCTTTCCACCTGTCATCGTCGAATGCGTCAGGCTGCATGTCGCCGCCAAGCGCTATCTCTGCGCCACCGACCCGACCTATTTCGGCAGGCTTTCGCAGGCCTCGGTGCACACGCTGTCGCTGCAGGGCGGGCCGATGAATGCCGAGGAGGTCGCCGAGTTCCGCAAGAACCCCTTCCATGAGGAAGCGGTCCGGGTCCGCATCTGGGACGAGAGCGGCAAGATCGCCAACATGAAGACACGGACATTTCGCGATTACGTGCCGCTGCTGCAGCGGGTGGTGACGCAGTTCGCGGCGGGCAAGCCGGCGTAAATTCCCCAGGGAAGGAGGCAGGGTGCAAGCCGTGCCTCCTTTCTTCCGGCTTCACCGGAATGGCGCTCGCCTACCCCTTGTGGTGCACCTGCTGCAGGCCGTAGACCGGCGTCGCGATGCCTTCATGCCGCGCCTTCAATTGCAGCGACAGGAACTGCGAATAGTGGCGTGACTGGTGCAGATTGCCGCCGTGGAACCATAGCGCCTCCTGTTGCGTCGGCTTCCACATGTTGCGCAACTCGCCTTCCCACGGGCCGGGGTCCTTGGTGGTGTTCGAGCCGAGGCCCCAGCATTTGCCAACGTTGTCGGCGGTTTCACGGGATATCAGATCGGCGGCCCAGCCGTTCATCGAGCCGTAGCCGGTGGCGTAGACGATGAGGTCCGCAGGCAATTCCGACCCGTCGCTGAGCAGAACCGAGTGCTGCTTGATCTCTTCGACGTCGACGCCGCTCTTCAGCTTGATCGAACCATTGATGATCAGCTGCGAGGCGCCAACATCGATGTAATAGCCGGAGCCGCGCCTGAGGTACTTCATGAACAGGCCGGATTCGTCGTCGCCCCAGTCGAGCATGAAACCGGCCTTCTCCAGCCCCTTGTAGAATGTCGCGTCGCGTTTCTTCATTTCGGCATAGGCCGGGATCTGGAACTCGTGCAGGATTTTGTAGGGCAGCGAAGCGAAGATGAGATCGGCCTTGGCGGTGGTGATGCCATTCTGCAGCGCCTGCTCCGAATAGAGCGAACCCAGTCCGATTTCCATCAACGTGTCGGACCTGGAGATATGGGTACTCGAGCGCTGCACCATGGTGACGTCCGCGCCGGCTTCCCAAAGTGCCGCTGCGATGTCATGGGCGGAATTGTTGGATCCGATGACAACGGCCTTTTTGCCGGCATAGGCGTCGGGACCCGGATGCTTCGACGAGTGGTGCTGGTCGCCCTTGAAGGTCTCCATGCCCTTGAATTTCGGCAGATTGGCCTTGCCGGACTGTCCGGTTGCCAGCACCAACTGCTTGGGCTTCAGCGTGATGTCCTTGCCGTCGCGGTGGACGACAACGGTCCATTCCTTTTTCTTGTCGTCATAGGAAGCGCTTTTGGCCTCGGTCGAGGACCAGTAATTCAGCTCCATCACCTTGGTATACATTTCCAGCCAGTCGCCGATCTTGTCCTTGGGCGAGAAAACCGGCCAGTTCTTCGGGAAATCGATATAGGGCAGATGGTCGTACCAGACCGGGTCATGCAGGCAGAGCGACTTGTAGCGCTTGCGCCAGCTGTCGCCGGCCCGCTCGTTCTTCTCGATGATGATGGTCGGCACGCCAAGCTGCCGCAGCCGCGCGCCGAGCGCGATACCGCCCTGGCCACCACCGATGATCACCGTATAGGGCTGCGTCTTGAAGCCGAGCTCGGCGGTTTCCCTCTCGCGTTCTTCTTTCCATGTCGGACGGTTCTTGCCCGAGCCGTGCCTGGCGCCCATCGGCCGCGCAAAGCCTGCCGGCTCCTCGTGGCCTTTCAGTTCGGCCATGGTGGTCAGCAGCGTCCAGATCTTGCCGTCCTTCAGCCTGACATGGCCGAAGCCGCGTGCCACCTCCGTCTCGAAGCTGATCCAGCCTTCGATCAACCCGTCGCTCTCCGTCGCGTCCTCGCCCTTGGCGATGGCGAAGTGTGACGGCCTGGTCTTCGACAATTGGCTTTTCAGCATGTCGCGGACCTGGTCGCGGCCTTCCATGGTCTTGATGTTCCAGGTGAAGGTGACGAGGTCGCGCCAGTAGCAATCCTCTTGAAAGCAATCGACCGCTTTCTCGATGTCATTGGCGGCAAGCGCGGCGCCGAATCGATCGAGCAGGTCGGACAGTTTCTTGCTAGGGGCCGTGTTCTTGCTAGAGGGCTTGTCGAGCATCAGGTTTCCTCCCGTGAAATCCAGATCGTCATGGTGGTGGCTCCGCCGGGCTCGCCGCCGGACGATCAAGTATCGTCAGAGATGGCGGCCCTCGTCACGCCCCACCATAGTTTCCAGCGATTTCAATGGTCTATCCTATAAGTGAGATCGCCGGACAGTTTCGGAATCGCTCGGGCGCCGGAAACGAACGTTCCATTTGTGAATGCCGCGCCGGTCGCGCAAAATTGATGGTCAAATGCCGCAATGCGGTCACCGAGGCCGATGACAACCGATCGGTGAGAAGCCGGGAAGCGGTGGCGGGCAACAGGACGGTTCCCGGGATTTTCTGGATGCGGAACTCTGGAGCCCGTTATGATCATCGTACCTTTTATCCAAGCGTCTTCATGTCGCTCCCTTGGCCGGCGTGGACGCGCAGCGGCAATGGCCGCGGTCATGGCCTTGAGCGCGACCCTGACCGGCCCGCTGGTGCTGCCCGGAACGCAGGCGCATGCGGCGGAAATTGCCGTTACCGTCCGCGAAAGGCTTTCGAACTATGGCGGATGGCGAACCTCCAGCCGCTTCGGCGATGTCTGGGTTCCCTCGGTCCGTACCGAATGGCGACCCTACACCGAAGGCAGGTGGGTCTGGACCGACGATGGCTGGTACTGGCAGTCCACCGAGCCATTTGGCGATGTCGTCTATCACTATGGCCGCTGGGCCTATGATCCCGATTTTGGCTGGGTGTGGATCGCCGGCGATCAATGGGCGCCAGCCTGGGTGGTCTGGCGCCAGGGCGGCAATGATGTCGGCTGGGCGCCGGCACCACCCGACGTAGATGTCGCCTTCGCCGATTCCTGGTGGTGTTTCGTGCCGGTGGCGGCGATCGGCGCGGTCGATCTGGTCAGAGTGGTACGGCCTGCCACTGAGAACGTCGGCATCGTGCGCAACACGACGATCATCAACCAGACGGTCCTGGTCAACAAGGCGCCGCACGTGCGGCTTGGCAATCAGGTGGTTGCAATCAATGCCGGACCCCGGCTGCAGCAACTCCCGAAGCCCGTCATCGAGTCGATCAAGGCGGCAAAATTGGTTCCTCCGCGCAAAGGCGTGTTTGCCAGTGCACGGCTCGATGCTTCCAGGGGCGCCGAGATCAAGAGACTTGCCGGCAATACAAAGGGGAACGGGCAAATCGTGGCGGGCTCCAAGACTGCGATCGGCGGCAAGGCCATTTCCCCCGGCGCGGTGGCTGCCAGCAATCCGGCCGTCGTGAACCCTGGCGACGCCGTGAGCAAGCGGATGGTCGCCGGCAACGGCGCGAAGGCCGATGCGCTCAAGCTGCATGTCGACAGGACCGCGGGCGACGGACGCATCGTTGTCAAATCGTCGCCCAAACCGGTTTCGCCCAAGCCGGTTTCGGGGCAGCGTCTTGCACTCGGTGGCGGGCAACAAAAGCCGCATCAGCAAGCGTTGGCAATGCACATGCCCCAGCACCATGGCCCGGCAAGGGTGGCACCCCACCATCCGCCAGAGAAGATGGAGGCCAGGAAGGCGTCCAAATGCGATCCACGCGTTTCCCGCTGCAAGGCGCCGGGCTGACACCGCAGTCGCGCCTGTACGCTGTGCGCGCCGGCGCGATTTTTCCCGTTGACAGGCTGCCTTGCCCGCCCTTAGTGTCCGCCACCATGAAAACGGCACTCATTCTCGTAGGAAAGCGCGTGGGCAAGGCGGTGTAACCGCCGGGCAAAAACCCCCCATGCGCAAGACACAGGCTCCCTCGGGGGCCTTTTTTATTGCCTGAAACACGACTAAACGACCAGCAAACGCCCAATGGCGACAGTACGGGACCAGACCGATGAGCAACGGACAGAACGAGCGGCGCGAGATGACAGGTGCCGAAATGGTGGTGCAGGCGCTGAAGGACAATGGCGTCAAGCATGTCTTCGGCTATCCCGGCGGCGCTGTCCTTCCGATCTATGACGAGATCTTCCAGCAGGACGATGTCGAGCACATACTGGTGCGCCACGAGCAGGGCGCCGGCCATGCAGCCGAAGGCTATGCGCGCTCGACCGGCAAGGCCGGCGTCATGCTGGTGACCTCCGGTCCCGGCGCCACCAATGCCGTGACGCCGCTGCAGGACGCGCTGATGGATTCGATCCCGCTGGTCTGCCTGACGGGGCAGGTGCCGACCTCGCTGATCGGCTCCGACGCTTTTCAGGAATGCGATACGGTTGGCATTACCCGCCCCTGCACCAAGCACAACTGGCTGGTGAAGGACGTGAACGAGCTCGCTGCGACCATCCACGAGGCTTTCCATGTCGCGACCACCGGCCGCCCCGGTCCGGTCGTCGTCGATATCCCGAAGGACGTGCAGTTCGCCAGGGGATTCTACGTCCCGCCGCAGATCGCGCCGCGCACCAGCTACCAGCCAAAGGTCCAGGGCGACCTGGAAAAGATCAAGGCGGCGGTCGAGCTGATGGCCGGTGCCAAGAAGCCGATCATCTACAGCGGCGGCGGCGTCATCAATTCCGGCCCGGAAGCGAGCCATCTGCTGCGCGAACTGGTCGATCTCACCGGTTTCCCGATCACCTCGACGCTGATGGGCCTCGGCGCCTATCCAGCATCGGGCAAGAACTGGATGGGCATGCTCGGCATGCACGGCACCTATGAAGCCAACATGGCCATGCATGACTGCGACGTGATGATCTGCATCGGCGCGCGTTTCGATGACCGCATCACCGGGCGGCTGACCGCCTTCTCGCCGAACTCGAAGAAGATCCACATCGACATCGATCCGTCGTCGATCAACAAGAACGTCCACACCGAGGTCCCGATCATCGGCGATGTCGGCCGGGTGCTGGAGGATATGGTGCGTTTGTGGCGTGCGAGCGCCAAGGCCGACAAGAAGGCGCTCTACCCCTGGTGGGAGCAGATCGCCAAATGGCGTGCGCGCGACTCGCTCGCCTACAAGATGAACAACGACGTGATCATGCCGCAATACGCCATCGAGCGGCTCTACGAACTGACCAAGGGTCTGGACACCTACATCACCACCGAGGTCGGCCAGCACCAGATGTGGGCGGCGCAGCACTATCATTTCGAGAAGCCGAACCGCTGGATGACGTCGGGAGGGCTGGGCACGATGGGTTACGGCCTGCCGGCGGCACTCGGCGTGCAGATCGCGCATCCAGGCGCGCTGGTAATCGACATTGCCGGCGACGCCTCCGTGCAGATGACGATGCAGGAGATGAGCGCGGCCGTGCAGCACGACGCGCCGATCAAGATCTTTATCTTGAACAACCAGTATATGGGCATGGTGCGGCAGTGGCAGCAGTTGCTGCACGGCAACCGGCTGTCGCATTCCTACACCGAGGCGATGCCGGACTTCGTCAAGCTGGCCGAGGCCTATGGCGGCCACGGCATTCGCTGCGAGAAGCCGGACGAGCTGGACGACGCGATCAAGGAGATGATCTCGGTCAGGAAGCCGGTGCTGTTCGACTGCCGCGTGGCGACGCTCGCCAACTGCTTCCCGATGATTCCGTCGGGCAAGGCGCACAATGAGATGCTGTTGCCCGACGAGGCGACCGACGAGGCGGTGGCCAATGCCATCGACGCCAAGGGCAGGGAACTGGTGTAGCCGGCAGAACCAAGGCAGGGCTGTCGCGAGAAAGCCCCGCGCAAACAGAGAATTAGCTCAAGAGCTTGAAAAACGAGATTCATGTCATGAACGCACAGCTACAACCGACCGGCTCCGCCTATTTCATCGCCAAGGAGACGGAAAAGCCGGAAAACCACACGCTTTCCGTGCTGGTCGACAACGAGCCGGGCGTGCTTGCCAGGGTCATCGGCCTGTTTTCCGGGCGTGGCTACAACATCGAGAGCCTGACCGTCTCCGAGACCGAGCATGAAAAACACCTGTCGCGCATCACCATCGTGACGCGCGGCACGCCGCATGTGCTGGAGCAGATCAAGCACCAGCTCGAGCGCATCGTGCCGGTTCACCGCGTCGTCGACCTGACCGTGCGTTCGCATGAATCCGGCCAGGAGCGGCCGCTGGAGCGCGAACTGGCGCTGGTCAAAGTCGCGGGCACCGGCGAGGCCCGCGTCGAGGCGTTGCGGCTGGCCGATGCGTTCCGCGCCAGCGTCATCGACGCCAACACCGAGCATTTCATCTTCGAGATCACCGGCAAAGGCTCCAAGATCGACCAGTTCATCGCCATCATGAAACCGCTCGGCCTGGTCGAAATCTGCCGCACCGGCGTGGCAGCGTTGAACCGCGGCCCGCAGGCGATGTAGGACTTCGGCGGGGCTGGCGTCGAACGCGTCAGCCAGTTTCCATGGTGAGGCCGTCCGTACCTTTGCGGGGTCGCCGAGAAGAGACAAGATGCTGACTTGTCAGGGAAGATATCCATGTCGCTCGACGCATTCCTTGCCCTGCTTGTCTACGCCTTCGTGACGTCGATCACGCCGGGGCCAAACAATCTCATGCTTCTGGCATCGGGCGTGAATTTCGGCCTCGTCAGAACCGTTCCGCACATGCTGGGCATCAGCATGGGTTTCCTCGTGCTGCTGCTTGCCGTCGGTCTTGGCCTCGGCGCTGTGTTGACGGCGTTTCCGGCGCTGCATACCGCGCTCAAGATCGCCGGCGGCGCCTATCTTTTGTACCTCGCCTGGAAGATCGCCATGTCGCGCACGCTGACCGGCAAGGGCGAGACGAAAGCGCGGCCCATGCGCTTCATCGAGGCAGCCGCATTCCAGTGGGTCAATCCCAAGGCGTGGGTGATGGCGATCACCGCCATGGCCGTCTATGCCAATGCCGAGCACCCGTTCCTGTCGGTGGTGTTGATCGCCGTGGCTTTCACCATCGTCAATTTGCCGAGCGTCTCGGTGTGGGCTGGGTTCGGCACCGCACTGCGCGGTTTCCTGTCGGACCCGGTGCGGCTGAAATGGTTCAACATCGCCATGGGCGTGCTGCTGGCGGCGACGCTTTGGCCGATGCTGAGGTAGGCCCGGGGCGCATCATCTGATCTTTAAGGGACAGGATCCGGAGTCTCGGGCGTACCGCCCAGATCGGGATTGAGCCCGTGTTGCACATCCGTTGTGCAGTGCACATTAAATCTTCGTAATGCCGCCTTTTGGCCCTTTTCCGACAAAGGCGTGTCCTATCTATTCGGCGAAATCGCGGCAACGGGCCGCGTTGGAATAGAACCATCGGACCACGACGTGTCGGGTGGAGAGGGCCTTTGACCATGCGTGGAAAAGTCGTTCTTTCGTTGCTGGCCGTCGCCTGCCTGGGTGCGGCCGGGTGGCTTTATCTCTCGCCTGATGCGCTGGGCAGGGTCCAGCAGGTTATCGGCGCAAAGCAGGTTGCCGCGCCGGACAAACAGGCCACGGCTTCGGACAAGAAGGCCGACAATGCCGGGCGCTCGGCCTCGATCCTCTCGGCCGTCGCCTCGACAGCCGATTTCCCGATCCGGCGCTACGCGATCGGCTTCGTCTCCTCTCCAGCCGTCGTCAACATCAATGCGCGCGTGTCCAGCCAGATCGTCTCCATCGATGTCAAGGACGGGCAGATGGTCAGGGTCGGCGACGTTCTGTTTTCGCTCGATGACCGGGCGCTGAAGGCGCAGCTTGCCAAGGATCAGGCGGCGCTCGCCAAGGATCAGGCGATGCTCGCCAGCTCGCAGTCGGATCTTCAGCGCGCGAAGGATCTGGTCGCCAAGCAGGCCGGCACGCAGCAGACCTACGACCAGGCCGTCGCCGCGCAGAAGGCTGCCGCAGCGACTGTCGATGCCGACAAGGCGACAATCGACGCCGACAATGTCCAGCTTGGCTTCGCCACGATCACGGCGCCGATTTCCGGCAGGCTGGGCGCTGTCAGCGTCGCCGTCGGCGATCTCGTCACCGTCAGCAATGGCAACAGCAGCACGGCCACTCCGCTGGTGACCATCACCCAGATGGACCCGCTGCAGGTCAACTTCAATCTTCCCGAGAGCAATCTGGCCCTGCTGCACAAGGCGCTCGCCAACCCGCAGCAGGGCGCGGTGACGCTGACCAAGGATGGCGACCCGACGCCGATCGGCAAGGGTACGCTCGATTTCGTCGACTCCAGCGTCGACACCGCGTCGGGCACGATTGCCACGCGGGCAAGCATTCCCAATGCCGATCTTTCGCTATGGCCCGGCCAGTATGTGAATGTCGTGCTCGACGCCGGCATCATGCCGCAGATGACATCGGTTCCCACGGTCGCGGTGCAGCCAAGCCAGAAGGGGCCGTTCGTCTATGTGGTCAAGCCGGACAACACGGTCGAGATGCGCCCGGTGCAGGTGGCGCTGACCGAAGGCGACAACAGCGCCATCAGCCAGGGGCTGAAAAGCGGTGAGAAGGTTGTCACCGAAGGTCAGACAAGGCTGAAGGACGGCGCCGCCGTGCATGAAGGCAAGGCCACGGCGAGTGCAGCCGCGCCCAAGGTGGCCGAGGCGACCAACGCCGGCGAGGCGGCCCAATGATCTCCGAATTCTGCATACGCCGACCCGTCGCCACCCTTCTGATGTCGTTCGCCCTCGTGCTGGGCGGGCTGT
This sequence comes from Mesorhizobium sp. M0518, assembly GCF_040321125.1. Classification (NCBI taxonomy): domain Bacteria; kingdom Pseudomonadati; phylum Pseudomonadota; class Alphaproteobacteria; order Hyphomicrobiales; family Phyllobacteriaceae; genus Mesorhizobium; species Mesorhizobium sp. M0518. Next base: position 8,920 of record NZ_JAMYQY010000037.1, on the reverse strand, counting down.
TCGCCTACAAGTTCCTCCCGGTGGCCGCACTGCCCAGCGCCGAATTCCCGGTGGTCAATGTCTCGGCTTCGCTGCCCGGCGCCTCGCCGGAAACCATGGCGACATCGGTGGCGACGCCGCTGATCAAGCAGTTTGCCACCATCGCCGGCATCGATTCGATCTCGACCACGAACTCGCTTGGCCAGACCTCGATCGCCATCCAGTTCGTGCTCAACCGCGACATCGATGCGGCGGCGGCCGATGTGCAGGCGGCGATCGCGCGCACGCAGAAATCATTGCCGCCGCAGATGACGGCGCCGCCGAGCTATCGCAAGGTCAATCCGGCCGACGCGCCGATCCTTTTGATGTCGCTGGTCAGCGACACGGTTCCGCTGACCGATCTCGATGCTTTCGCGGAAAATGTCATCTCGCCGTCGCTGTCGACCATCGACGGCGTGGCGCAGGTCTCGATCTTCGGCCAACAGAAATACGCGGTGCGCATCCAGATCGACCCGACCGCGCTTGCCGCGCGCGGCATCTCGATCGATCAGCTGCAGGCGGCGGTCGCCTCGGCCAACAGCAACACGCCGCTGGGCGTGCTGCAGAACGACAAGCAGCAGCTCACCATCACCGCCAACACGCAGCTGACCGACGCCGCCGGTTTCTCCAACATCATCATCGCCACCAAGGACGGCCATCCGGTACGGCTGGGCGAGGTGACCCGCGTGGTCGATTCGGTGCAGACCACCACCACCGCAAGTTGGTACGATGGCACCCGCGCGATAATCATGGCGGTGCAACGCCAGCCCGACGCCAACACTGTCGACGTCGTCGACAAGGTCAAGGCGATGCTGCCGTCCTTCAAGGACCAGATGCCGGCCGCCGCCGACATCAAGCTGCTTAACGACCGCTCCAGTTCGATCCGGCAGGCGGTCAGCGACGTGCAGTTCACGCTGTTGCTCACCATTGCCCTGGTGATCATGGTGATCTTCGTGTTCCTGCGCCGGGTAACGGCGACGATCATTCCGGCCGTGGCTGTGCCGATCTCGCTGATTGCCACGCTCGGCGCGATGTTCCTGTTCGGCTTTTCCATCGACAACATATCGCTGATGGGCCTGACGCTGGCGGTCGGCCTCGTCGTCGACGACGCCATCGTGATGCTTGAAAACATCTTCCGCCATATGGAGGAGGACGGGCTGTCGGCCTTCGACGCCTCGCTGAAGGGCGCGCGCGAAATCGGCTTCACCATCATCTCGATCTCGATCTCGCTGGTGGCGGTGTTCATCCCCGTGCTGCTGATGGGTGGCGTCATCGGGCGCATCTTCAACGAGTTCGCCGTCGTGGTGACGGTCGCCATCCTGGCGTCGATGTTCGTGTCGCTGACGCTGACGCCGATGCTGTGCTCGCGGCTGCTGTCGGTGACCAAAGCCGACCGTGACAAGCATGGCCCCGGTCATAAGCAGGACCTCGTCACCCGCGGCTACGACAGGGTCTTGAGCTTCTGCCTGCGCCACACCTTCCTGGTGTTCCTCGTCTTCGTCGGCACCGCGGCAGCGTCGGTGTGGCTGATCCAGACTTCGCCGAAGGGTTTCTTCCCGCAGGAGGACATCGGCCAGATATCGGTGACCACCATCGCACGTCAGGACATCTCTTTCGATGCCATGTCCAGGCTGCAAGGACAGGTCGCCAGTGTCTTCTCGCATTCGCCCTATGTCGACCATGTGGCGTGGTCGGCGGGCAGCGGCAACAATGCGCTCAATCAGGGGCAGCTTTTCGTCCAGCTCAAGGGCAAGGACCAGCGCCCCGATATCGAGAAGGTGCTTTCGGATCTGCGCAAGCAACTGGCCGGCGTGGCGGGCATCGAGACCTACATGCAGCCGGTGCAGAATTTGAGGCTGGGCTCGCGGTCGTCGGCAAGCGCCTACCAGCTCGTGGTTCAGGGCCTTGATACCGGCCTGACCGATATTTGGGCGCAGAAACTGAACGACGCGATGGCTGCCGACCATGCGAACTTCACCGACGTCACCAGCGACCTGCAGAACAATGCGTTGCAGGCGACGCTGGTGGTGGATCGCGACAAGGCCGCCCAGCTCGGTATCGACACCGACACGTTGCGCTCCGCCCTCTATGGCGGGTTCGGCACCGACCAGGTTTCGACAATCTTCGGTTCGGCCGACAGCTACGAAGTTATCACCGAGCTCGATCCCAAGATCGAGTGGTCGCCCGAGCGGATGCTGGCCATCCAGATGAGAACGGCGAGCGGCAGTCTTGTTCCGCTCGGCGCCTTCGCCCGGGTCGATCGCACGGCCGGCGCCCTGACTGTCAACCGGCTCGGCCAGCTTCCAGCCGTGACCATCTCCTACAATCTGCCGCAGGGCGTGGCGCTGGGCGACAGCGTGACGCGCATCAATGCGCTGAAGGAGCAGATCGGCATGCCGACGGTAATCTCGACCACCTTCGCCGGCACGGCCAAGACCTTCCAGGATTCTCTTGCCAACCAGGGTTTTCTGGTCGGCGGCGCAATCCTGACCATCTACATCGTGCTCGGCATCCTCTACGAGAGCTTCATCCACCCGCTGACGATCCTCACCGGCCTGCCGTCGGCCGTGTTAGGAGCGGTCGTTGCGCTGCGCTTCGCCGGCATGGATCTGTCTGTCATCGCGGTGATCGGCATCCTGATGCTGATCGGCATCGTCAAGAAGAACGGCATCATGATGGTCGACGTCGCGCTTGAACTGCGACGAGACGGCATGTCGGCGACCGAGTCGATCCACAAGGCCTGCCTGATGCGGTTCAGGCCGATCATGATGACGACGCTGGCGGCACTGATGGGCACGTTCCCGATTGCGCTCGGCACCGGGGCCAGCGCCGAATTGCGCCAGCCGCTGGGCGTTGCCGTTGTCGGTGGTCTGCTTGCCTCGCAGGCGCTGACCCTGTTCGTGACGCCGGTGATCTATGTCTACATGGAGAATTTCTCTGGCTGGCTGGTCGGGCTTTGGTCGAAGCGCAAGGGCGAGCCAGGCCCGGTCGAAGCGGGGGATCAGCCGTCGCTATTCGAGGCCAGGGAAGACATGCTGCCCGAACCGCAGCGGGCGGCGGCCGAATGATGTGACAGGGCCAGCGCCATGTGCCGTTGGCCCAAGCCGTTGCGCTTGCGGCGGCATCGCTGGAAACGTAGTTTGCGGCCATGTCACACGATCATGGCCACGACAACGAACTCGATCCGTTTACCGCCCGCGTCCGCGCGCTGGAAACCATCCTCACCCAAAAGGGGCTGATCGATCCGGCGGCGATCGACGTCATCGTCGATACCTACGAGACGAAAATCGGCCCGCGCAACGGCGCCAGGGTGGTGGCCAAAGCCTGGAGCGATCCCGCCTATGCCGAATGGCTGAAACGCGATGCGACGGCGGCGATTGAATCGCTGAGCTATACCGGCCGTCAGGGCGAGCACATGCAGGCGGTGTTCAACACCGAGGAGACGCACAATCTCGTCGTCTGCACGCTGTGCTCCTGCTATCCGTGGTCGGTGCTCGGCCTGCCGCCGGTCTGGTACAAGGCGCCGCCCTATCGTTCGCGCGCGGTGATCGATCCGCGCGGCGTGCTGGAGGAGTTCGGGCTGACGCTGCCGGCGGACAAGAAAATCCGCGTCTGGGATTCGACTGCCGAGCTGCGCTACCTCGTCGTGCCGATGCGGCCCGAAAATACCGAAGGCTGGAGCGAGGAGCGGCTGGCGGAGCTGGTCAGCCGTGATGCGATGATCGGGACCGGCTTGGCCCAAAGACCTGAAATAGAGGGGCAGCCGGCATGAACGGGCCGCAGGATCTCGGCGGGCAGATGGGGTTCGGTCCCGTCGCGCCCGAACAGGACGAGCCGTATTTTCATGCCGCATGGGAGAGGCGGGCGCTCGGCGTGACGCTGACTGCCGGCGCCATGGGAGCCTGGAACATCGACGAGAGCCGGCATGCGCGGGAATCACTGCATCCGGCCGACTATTATGCCTCCAGCTACTACCAGATCTGGATCAAGGCGCTGGAGGTGCTGCTCAAGCGCCATGGGTTTGTCAGCGAGCGCGACTTGGCTGAGGGCCGAGCGATTGATCCGGCTGCGACACCGAAAAGGGTGCTGAAGGCGGAAAACGTGCCTGCCGTGCTGGCCAAGGGCGGGCCTTGCGACCGGCCGGTGGCACAGCCGGCGCGGTTCAAGGCCGGCGATCCTGTACGGACCAAGAACTTCAACCCGACCGGCCACACGCGGCTGCCGCGCTACGCACGCGGCAAGCAGGGGGTGATTGAGACGGTGCACGACGGTTTCGTGTTCCCCGACAGCAACGCGCATGGACACGGCGAAAATCCGCAATGGGTCTACACCGTGGTTTTCGAAGGGCCGGAAATCTGGGGCGAGGGCGCCGACCCGACGCTAAGCGTGTCGATAGACGCCTGGGAGAGCTATCTTGAGCCGGCGTGATACGGATCTGCCCGAGCTGCCGCCGGGCGTCGATGCGCGGGTGTTTGCCGAGCCATGGCAGGCCGAGGCTTTCGCCATGACGGTGGCGTTGCACGACAAGGGCCTGTTTTCGTGGAGCGAGTGGGCGCAAGCACTGTCGGAAAAAGTGAAGAGACCGGGCGCCGCAGCGGACGGCCATGATTATTACGAACATTGGCTGGCGGCGCTGGAAAGCCTGCTTGCCATCAAAGGGCTGGCCGCGAAGTCGGATGTCGACGCTATGGCTGAAGCCTGGGAGCGTGCCGCGCATGCCACGCCGCACGGCAAGCCGATCCTGCTGGAAAACGATCCCCAGCCGATTCGATAAGGGGTGGGGCGAGCTTGTATGTTCCCTTTACGTTCTTGTCTGCGCCTGATAGCCTGACCCGTCGGCGGCATTGAAGCGTCCCGGCGCATCGATGATGGTGGCGGCTGTCTTGTCTTTCCCTTGCGAATCCGGTCTCTCGCGCTGATGGAATTCTCTCCCCAACAGGACGACGCGCTGAAGGCGGTCGCCCAATGGCTGAAGACCGGCCAGCCGCAGCTGTTCCGGCTGTTCGGCTATGCCGGCACCGGCAAGACGACCTTGGCGCGGTATTTCGCCGAACATGTCGACGGCCAGGTGCAGTTCGCCGCCTTTACCGGCAAGGCGGCGCAGGTGCTGCGCTCCAAGGGCGCGGTCAATGCGCGCACCATCCATTCGCTGATCTATCGGCCGAAGGGCGAGGAATCGGTATCGGACGAGGTCACCGGCAAGACGTCGATGTCGCCGACCTTCTCGCTCAACCGCCAGAGCCCGATTACGCGGGCGAAACTGGTCGTCATCGACGAATGCTCGATGGTCGACGAGCAGCTCGGGCGCGACCTGATGAGTTTCGGCACGCCGATCCTGGTGTTGGGCGACCCCGGCCAGCTGCCGCCGATCTCGGGCGGCGGCTTCTTCACCGACCACGAGCCGGATTTTTTGCTGACCGAAATCCACCGGCAGGCGCGCGACAACCCGATCCTGCGGCTGGCGCTCGACGTGCGCGAGGGCCGCGAATTCATGCGTGGCGACTATGGCACGGCGCAGGTGATCGGCAAGGAAGACGTCACCCAGGAGTTGGTGCTGAAGGCGGACCAGGTGCTGGTCGGCACCAACCGCACGCGTCGCCGCTACAATCAGCGGCTGCGCGAGCTCAAGGGCTTCAACGCCGATTATCCGCAGGCCGGCGACAAGCTCGTCTGCCTGCGCAACGATCCGGCCAAGGGCCTGCTCAACGGCTCGCTGTGGAAGGTGATGACCTCGTCGCGCGAGACGGTGAAGCCCGGCATCAATCTTCTGGTGTCGCCGGAAGAGGACGATCCGGATCGTGGCGTCGCCAAGATCAAGCTGCTCAAGGCGGCGTTCGAGGATCCCGATGCCGATATCCCCTGGCAGCAGAAGAAGCGCTTCGACGATTTCGACTATGGCTACGCGCTGACCGTGCACAAGGCGCAGGGCTCGCAGTGGAACGAGATTGTGCTGTTCGATGAAAGCTGGGCCTTCAAGGAAACCCGCCAGCGCTGGCTCTACACCGCCATCACGCGGGCGGCCGAGCGGCTGACGATCGTCAGGTAGGGGCGCCGGATGCTGTTGCTCCGATAGGCTGTGCGGCAAGCCATTGCCAGGCGGCAGCCTCGTCCTCCGCCCTGAAATGCCTGATTTCGATGGGCGGTGAGGACGGCAGAAAGCGTTGTGCGTCCGCTATCCAGTCCGGTTCGCCGATGGTTGCGCAACGGCCGACATGTTCCAATGCATGAATGGCGCCCTGCTTCAGGGTCTCGTCCGCGATGTCGGCCCAGTCGACGCCATCGTGGTCGACGAGGCGCACCAGCACATCGATGCGCGGGTGCAGGGCATAGGCTGCCTCCAGCAGCCCGAAAAGATTTTCACCGTCGGCCGCGGAAACGTGCCCGACGACATCGATGGCGAAAAGGTCGTCGCGGCTGGTCTCGATACGGCGGATTGCCGGAACCTCATCGAGAAAATTCATCGGTGCGTCCTTTCCCGGGTTCGCTCATCAGGCTTGGAACACGCGAAACCCCCAGTCTGTTCCCACCAAAGGCATTACTGTTCCCGTCAAAGGCATTATAGGTGGGCGCGTTGAATGATTTCCGAGGCCACCCGTATGCCTGCAAAGCTCTCCGTCAACCTCAATGCCATCGCCATGCTGCGCAACCGGCGCGACCTGCCGTGGCCAAGCGTGACCGGCCTCGGCCGCATTGCGCTGGCGGCCGGCGCGCATGGGCTGACGGTGCATCCACGCCCCGACGAGCGGCACACAAGACACTCCGATCTGCCAGAAATCCGGTCGCTGATCGACGACGAGTTTCCGCGCGCGGAATTCAACATCGAGGGCTATCCCACCGAGGATTTCCTGTTGCTTGTGGAAAAGCACCAGCCTGAACAGGTGACGCTGGTGCCGGACGATCCGGCCCAGGCGACATCGGACCATGGCTGGAACTTCGCGACCCAGACCGCGTTCCTCACACCGATCGTCAAGCGTCTGAAAAAGGGGGGCTTTCGCGTGTCGCTGTTTTCCGATCCGGACCCCGATGGCGTGGCGGCTGCGCGCGACATCGGCGCCGACCGTATCGAACTTTATACGGGTCCATATGGCAGCTATCACACAGATTTCGCCAAAGCGGCTAAGGAGCTGGAAAGACTGGGAAAAACCGCCGACGCCGCGCTTGCTGCCGGGCTTCAGGTCAATGCCGGGCACGATCTGGTGGTCAGCAATCTGCCCGCACTTGCCAAGCGCATTCCGGCATTGGCCGAAGTGTCGATCGGACATGGGTTGACAGCCGACGCGTTGGAGTATGGCATGGCCGGCACGGTGGGTCGGTTCCTCAAGGCCTGCGGATGGTAGCGATGGCAGCCTCGCGTGGCAGGCATGGCAGCCATTACGCGACGGCACTTGATATTGCATTGCAGCAAGCGTAGAGCACCGCGCGCTTATCGGAGTGTCGTCCATGGCCCTTACCAATACTGGTAGTGAGGCAGAACCCGTCGAACAATCGAGCCATTCGGAAGTCGAGCAGCACAGCACCAAGGTTCTGATGCTGGGCGCGCTCGGTGTCGTCTATGGGGATATCGGCACCAGCCCGATCTACGCCTTTCGCGAGGCGCTGGTGGCGTCGTCGGGCGGACAAGTCGCCCAGCGCGGCGATATTCTTGGCGTTTTGTCGCTGATCATCTGGTCGCTGACGATCATCGTCACCATCAAATACATCATGTTCGTGCTGCGGGCGAACAACCGCGGCGAGGGCGGCGTGCTGTCGCTGATGGCGCTGGCGCGCGGCAGTTTCCCCAAGCGCTCGGCGCTGATGCTCGGCATCGGCATTGTCGGGGCATCGCTTTTCTTCGGTGATGCCGTCATCACGCCGGCGATATCGGTGCTGTCGGCGGTTGAGGGCATGAATGTCGTCACGCCGACCTTCCAGCCCTATGTCGTGCCGCTGACATTGGTCATCCTTGCCATGGTGTTTGCGGTGCAACGTTTCGGCACGGGGGGTGTGGGGCTGGTCTTCGGTCCCGTGACGGCGGTGTGGTTCCTGGCGATCGGCCTTTCCGGCCTCAACCACATCATCGCCGATCCGGAAATCCTGTGGGCGGTGAGCCCGCACTACATCGTCGCCTTCCTGATCAATTCGCCCGACGTCGCTTTCGTGACCATCGGCGCCATCTTCCTCGCCGTCACCGGCGCGGAAGCACTCTATGCCGATCTCGGTCATTTCGGCCGCAAGCCGATCGTGCTCGCCTGGCTGTGGGTCGTGTTTCCGTGCCTGCTGCTCAATTATGCCGGGCAGGGCGCTTTCGTGCTGGCCAAGAACGGCGTCGTCGGCCATCCGTTCTTCGAAATGAATGAAGGCTGGACGCTGATCCCGATGGTCGTGCTGGCGACCGCCGCGACGGTCATCGCCAGCCAGGCGGTGATCTCGGGCGCCTTCTCGCTGACCAGGCAGGCGGTGCAGCTCAACATGCTGCCGCGCCTTGAAATCCTGCACACCTCGGAGAAACAGTCCGGCCAGATCTACATGCCGCGCGTCAACCTGCTGCTGGCGCTGGTGGTGATGATGCTGGTCGTCGGCTTCGGCGAATCCAGCAGGCTGGCGTCGGCATACGGCATCTCGGTGACCGGCAACATGCTGGTGACCACAGTGCTCTTGTTTGTGGTCATGACGCGGATCTGGAAATGGCGGCTGTGGGTCGCGGTCGCCATGACGGCGTTGTTCGGCTTCATCGATGTCGGCTTTTTTGCCTCCAACATCGTCAAGGTCTTCGAGGGCGGCTGGGCCTCGCTGGCCGTGGCCTTCACCATCGTGCTGGCCATGTGGACCTGGGTGCGCGGCAGCCGCTATCTGTTCGACAAGACCCGCCGCAACGAAATCCCGCTCGATTTCCTCGCCGGCAATCTCCTGAAGAAAAAGCCGC